>MTOP01000003.1 GCA_002010725.1 Candidatus Aminicenantes bacterium JdFR-80 | reverse complement strand
CAACTAAAGACCTTCGTGGTTGAGGAAATACCGACAACTAAAGTAAAAAATTTCTATTTTTATGATATAATTTCAAAAATGAAGAAAAGAAAGAAAACCAATACCCAAGAAAAAAAAGCACTCCAAAAAAAACGTCTTCTTACCGATATTTTCTTTCTTCTTCTTTTNTTTCTTACCCTCTTCCTCCTCATCAGTCTCCTCAGTTATCATCCTCTTGACCCTACCTGGGCATCAACTTCCACCGATTGGACCAAGACTCATAACTACGGAGGACGTTTAGGAGCGTCTCTGGCTGATACGTTTTTTCAATTTATTGGTCTCTCTTCCTTCCTCCTGGTAATAATTCTCGGGTATATTTTCACTTCCAGTTTTTTCAGAAAGCAGGAAAGAGAAATACTAAATAAATTTCTGGGTCTCCTCCTCATTCTAATTTCCTCCAGTGGCTTGCTGGCGATAATCATCCCTCAAGTTGAGTGGCGGCAAATAAGACTTGCCTCTGGAGGCTTAGCTGGCACAATTTTCTCATCTTTCTGTCTCCGCTGGCTGAACCAATTAGGCTCCATTCTTTTCTTAATTGTTCTTCTTCTCATNGGCTCTATTCTCGCCTTTAATCTCTCTGTAAGGCGTTTATTTAGTTTCTGGATGAAATTTATTAAATTCTTCTTTAAAGAACTTCGTTTGCGGATTATTCATTACCGGAAGGAAAAAACCCGCCAGAAAATGCGCCAGAAAATCCAGGAAAAATACCTAAGCTCTCAGAAAAAAAAGAGTTCTCCTCCCCGCCGTCCCACCGGACCAACTGTGGTCTCACCCCCTCCACCTCCACCTACTCCCCCATCCAAGAGTGAAGGTTATCTCTTNCCAGAGCTTGCCCAGAGAGGTGATTATCGTTTTCCCCCAGTTACCCTCCTCGAGGCCAGTAGTGAAGTNGAACAAATCGATAAAAAGGAACTTTTTGAAAAAAAGCAAATCATTGAAGCCAAGCTCAGGGAATTCAGAGTCGGGGGCGAAGTAAGAGAATACCACCCCGGTCCGGTAATCACCACTTATGAATTCTATCCCAGTCCCGGCATCACCGTCAGTCAAGTTGCTAATCGTTCTGAAGATCTATCCCTTGCCCTCGGAGCCGAATCTGTTAGAATCCAGAGAATTCCTGGAAAATCCTCCTTGGGCATTGAAGTTCCCAACAATAAAAGAGAAATTATCCGCCTCCGGGATATAATCCAGAGTGAAAATTTTCAACGTTCTCCTTCCAAACTAACTTANGCTCTCGGCAAAACGATTCATGGAGAGGTCTACATCACCGACCTGGCAGTTATGCCCCATTTACTCCTGGCCGGGGCTACTGGCACAGGAAAAAGCGTTGCTTTAAATACCCTTATCATTTCCATTCTCTATAAGGCTACTCCAGAGGAAGTTAAATTAATTCTGATTGATCCCAAACGACTGGAATTTAATCAATATGACGGCATCCCTCATCTTCTCTGTCCAGTTGTTCGGGATGCTAAAAAGGCAGGAGCCATCCTGTTGGATGCCGTTAAACGAATGGAAGAAAGATACCGTCTCTTAAGTGAGGCCGGTGTTCGCCATATAGAACAGTATAACCTCCTGGTCCAACAAGGGAAAATATCTCCTCCAGCGGCTGATGTTGAAGGTGAAAGTCCTTCTCCCAAGTCCAAAATACTACCATATCTGGTGATTATTATCGATGAGTTGGCCGAACTGATGATGATTGGAGCTCAAGATGTTGAATATTGCATCGCCCGCTTAGCCCAGCTGGCTAGGGCCGTGGGTATTCACCTGGTTATGGCTACTCAACGCCCTTCAATCGACGTCATAACCGGCACTGTCAAGAACAATTTTCCCTCCCGGATTGCCTTTCGCGTTCCCAGTAAAGTCGATTCCCGGATTATTATTGACACCGTTGGCGCCGAAAAATTACTGGGGAATGGGGACATGCTTTTTCTCCCACCCCATTATCCCCGGCTCATCCGTTTGCATGGCTCATTTATATCTCTGCCTGAAATAACCCGAATAGTGAATTACATAAAGAAGCAGAGAAAGCCCGAATATGATGAGAAAATCATTAATGTCCTCAAAGGAAAGGCGGTTGCTCTTGAAGATGAATCAACCGCTAAAGACCCCCTTTATGAAAAAGCTGTCGAACTTATCCTTTTAACCGGCCAGGCATCGGCTTCCTATCTCCAGCGGAAGCTCAAGCTAGGTTACAACCGAGCAGCTCGTATTATCGATCAAATGGAACAGGAAGGCATCTTGGGTCCCTCTGAAGGAAGTAAGCCCCGCGAGATTCTCGTCGACCCCCAGGAATATCTGACAAAATTTCGTCAGGAGGGATAATTGTTCCTGCGCCGCAAGACGAGAAAAAAGGTTATTACTGCCTTAAAAAATCACTCTCTCCAACAAGCCCTTGAGCGTGCTTCAACTCACCATTTCCACAAGTTCAAAACCACCGAGCCNCAAATACACTGGGCCGAATTAAAAGAAAAAGCCAGGAAGATCCGANAAAAAAACCTCGAGCAGTTACCCCAACTGATCGAACAATTCTCCGTCGAAGCCCGCCAGAGTGGAGCTCATGTATACTGGGCAGAAACAGCCTCTGAGGCCAGAAAAATAATCGAGAAAATAATTCTGGGAAAAAAGGCCAGACTGGTGGTCAAGGCCAAGTCCATGGTAACCGAAGAAATAGAATTAAACTCACATCTCCAAAAGAAAGGGATTGAAGTTATTGAGACCGACCTGGGGGAATGGCTTATTCAACTGGCAGGCGAGCGGCCGTCCCACATCACCGCTCCCGCCCTTCATCTGACCAAAGAAAAAATAGCGGAATTGCTGGAGAAAAAATTTAACCAGAAAATTANCCCCGAGCCCAAAGCTATAGTTAATTTTGTTCGGAAAAATATTCGCCAAAGTTTTTCCCAGGCCGAGATTGGGATATCCGGAGCAAATTTCGCCGTAGCCGAGACGGGATCATTAGTCATCATCAGCAATGAAGGAAATACCAGATTGGTCACTTCCCTGCCCCCTGTTCACATTGCCCTCATTACTCTGGATAAATTTGTTCAAACTCTTGAAGAGACCATGACCCTGGTCAAAGCTCTTGTTTTTCCCTCCTCAGGGAACAAAATAACGGCTTATGTTTCCTTTATTACCGGACCAAGTCGAACCACTGATATTGAAAAACAGTTGATTATTGGGGCTCATGGTCCTCAAGAAGTTTATATTATTATTCTGGATAACGGCCGTTCTTCGGCTCTTCAGGATGATTCTTTAAAATCTGCCTTAACCTGCCTTAAATGTGGGGGGTGTCTCCTGGTCTGCCCGGTCTTCCAGGCTGTAGGAGGTCATGTCTACGGAGGACCGATTTACCCGGGGGGAATTGGAGCTGTGTTCACCTCTTTTACTCGTTCCCCTCGCGAATCAATCCCGGCAGCTGACCTCTGTGCGGACTGCAAAAAATGCGAAGACTTCTGTCCTCTGGGCATCCCCACCGGAGATATTCTTCTCGAGCTGAAAAATCGATCTGCAAAAAAACCAGAGGAGGTAATTATCTCTAAGCTATTTCGCCACTCCTCGCTCTTACAAACAATCACTAGAATGGGCTTCCAAACTCAAAAGCTCACCAAAAAGAATATTCAATTCCTTCTCCCTTCCACTGGATGGCTGGCTGGGAAAAAAATTCCTCCTTTCCCTCCGTCTTCCTATTTTCCCCATTCATCAGGGAAGGGAAAACAAAAAATCTTCCTCTTCCAGGGCTGTCTTATTCGCTTTTTATTTCCTTCTATCGCCCAGGCAGCTACCAAAATTTTAACCTATTTCAATTTTGAAGTGGTTTCCCCTCCTCAGCAGGTCTGCTGTGGCGCGCCCGGCCTCCATTTAGGGCAGAAAAAAGATTACCTCGCTCTGGCCCAAAAAAATATAAAACTTATATCTGAATTAGAGCCGGACGTGATCCTGACTCTCTGTCCCACTGGAAATGCTATGCTCCGTCGTAAATATCTCCGTGAATTCCCTGAGTTTCAAGTCTGGTCTTCCCGGGTTTTCGACTTTACCTATTTCCTATGGAGTAATCNGCTGCTTCCACCAGTTCTCACTCCTGAAAAGGAAAAAATTTTTTATCACTACTCCTGCCACTACCTTTATGAGTTAGGTCTAAAAAAACCACCCCTGGAAACCCTNCAAGATTGGGGGTATAAGCCTGTTGTGGAAGAGGAACCTTTTCGTTGTTGTGGTTTTGCCGGAGCATTCTCCTTTAAAAATCCAGAATTATCCTATTTCCTGTGGACAAAGAAAAAAGAAAAAATCGAACAAACTCAGCTCTACGTAGTTGCCACCGATTGCCCGGGATGTATTCTCCAGATGAAAAGTTCTCTTCAAGAGAAATCAAATGATTATTCTGTTTTTCACACTGCTGAACTTATTGCTCGACGGTTAATTGAAAATACGAGAGAAAGGCCCAAAAGAAAATCTCAGTGAATAGTGACTAAATNATTTCTTCTCTGAGAAGAATATTTAATTTCCAGCCAGACTTCTTCTTTGACAGAAAAAAAGGCCTCGACCACTTGAGGGTCAAATTGCGAGTCCTTGCCTTTTTCTATCTCTTCACAGGCGACAAGAAGACTTTGTCCGGGCCGATAGGGTCGGTCTGAAGTGATAGCATCCAGCGTATCCGCCACTGAAAATATTCTGGCCTCAAGAGGAATTTCCTCTCCTGACAAGCCATAAGGATAACCTTGACCATCATAGCGTTCATGATGGTACAAAACTACGTTTGAAGCTCTTTTCAAAAATTCATAATCCATGATGAGTTCATAGCCAAGCAGAGGATGTTCCTGAATAATCTTCTTTTCTATTTCATTCAAAGCACCGGGTTTCCGCAGAATTGATTCGGGGATACCAATCTTGCCAATATCATGGAGTAAAGCGCCTCTTTCCAGCTCTATGAGAAAAGTCCTATCTTCTATTCCCAGAGCTCGCGCTAACACCAGAGAATACCTGGCAACCAGTTGCGAATGACCTATTGTATCTTCATTCCCGTCAGTAGCCGCAATCAAATAAAGAAGATTGGAGTTAAAAAAAACGGAGCTTTCTCTCAAATTAAATCCCGGCTCTCGTTGTTCCTGCTGAAAGACACGATGATAAGTGGAATTAATCTCTTCTAAGATAAGACGGGCTGAAAATAATTTCTGACTATTCTGTCGATCCCATCTACTACAAACTATCTCCTTTAAATAATTGGCCATCTGCAGCTTTTCCGGTAAAACACTCTTTGAATATATATCTGTATTAAACGAAGCAGGGGAAAAGATGGCTTTTTGTTTGACTGGAAGAGAATTAATTTTTCCGATCATGGCTTTCTTTATCATGGCATTTATTTAGTCGCTAAAAGTGTTCACAAATTGAACATTTATTTCTAAAAATTTTTAAATCCAGCTTCCCCTTTCCTTGAGTAAATCCTTCTGGGTAGAGTTTCAATTACTTGAAATCCTTTCTGTTCCAGACTTTTCTCCACCCAACTAAAAAATGTTCGTTCATCCTGTATTTGTTGGCGACTTCGGGAATTGTCTTTTCCTTTCATGGCANAATATTAGTCGACATTAAACCCAAAAAATTGAATTTCTCTTACATATTGGCCCTGAGTTAGAAATTAATACCTTCCTGTTTCTGGAGCAGAATCTAAGAAAATAAGAATCAAGCTTGCTATCTTTCATCGAGGTTCATATAATGAAGTCCGGTGAAACAAAAAACTAGCGCATCCCTCAATCTTGAAGAAGTCATCAAAAAATATCGCCCCGTTATCACCTTTAAAGTTATCAAATCTATTGGCTCCCAGACTCCTGATTGGGAAGATATTGTCGAAGAAATTCTAACTAACGTCATCGAAAAGATTCAAACCGGCCAATTCCGGGGCGAATCATCTATAGGTACTTTTATTTACACCATCACCCAGCGAAGGATAATTGACTTTATCCGTTTAAAATCCAAATCATTCAGCCATGTTCCTGAACCCGAACCATATAAATCTCCTGTGGAAGCTCTGGAAAACAAGGAAATGGCAGATCTGGCCTACCAGGCTATCAAGAAACTGAAACCTAAATATAGAGAAATTCTTTATTTATATTATTATCGGGGTCTCACTCGCGAAGAAGTAGCCCAAAGATTGGGAATCACGCCAAAAAAGGTAAGTGAGCGCGTCCATTACGCTCTAAAATTAGTTAAGAAAAATTTAAAAATAAAAAAATAAAATTTTTTTCCATATTTTGGGCCTTAGNTCGACTAAAAAAGTGAGAAAAGGAGAAAGGCGGAAAAAATGAAAAAATGTCAGTACGAAGACCTAATTGATGATTATCTCCTCGGCCGGCTCTCTCCTCCTGAAAGAGAGGCTTTCGAGGAACATTATTTTAATTGCTCCCTTTGCTTTCAAAAACTCCAGGAGCAAGACGCGATTATCTCGGTAATAAAATCTCAGGGAGCTGAATTATTCCAGGATATTTATGCCCGGGAACACACAAAAGCGCCCTCGTGGCTAGAAAGACTCTCTGCCTTTCTCCCTTATCGCCAGGTGGCTGTGGCTGTAGCTACAGCGGCTGTGGTCTTACTTATTGTCCTGGGAATAAACTACTTCAACAAGCCTTCCTCTCCCCAGTTCATCATTACTGATGACTTGGTCCGAGGAGAGTCTATCACTCTTATTTCTCCGGTGATCGACATCAACTCCATTCCGACTAAATTCAGATGGACAAGCCTGGGTAAGAACGTTAAGTATTATCGGGTCTACATCTATAATCATGAACTTATCTGGAGTACACAGACCGAAGAAAATTTCATTGTTCTCCCAGAGGAAGTAAAGAAAAAGTTGACCGCCGGGGAAAAGTATTCCTGGCAGGTTAAAGCCTTCTCGGCAGATGGTCACTTAGTGGCTGTTTCCAGCCGGGTTCAATTTAAAGTCATGAATTCTCAGTAACTCCTTCACTCTTCTTTTCATCCTTCTTTTCATCCGAATTATTGTCCTCTTCAGGTGCTTCCTCTTCAGTATAAAGTCTTCCCTGACTTTCCTCTTCAAAGGACAAGCAGCACATCAACCGACCACATAAACCTGATATCTTGGTGGGATTGATAACTATATGCTGNCTTTTGGCTTTCTGAATAGTTACCGGCTCAAAACATTTCATAAAAGTAAAACAGCATAACGGCCGACCACAGACTCCCAATCCCCCCACCATTTTGGCTTCATCTCTCACCCCAATTTGCCTCATCTCAATCCGCATCTTGAATTCTTTAGCCAGATCTTTAACCAGCTCCCGGAAATCAATTCGCCCATCAGCTGTATAATAAAAAATCCCCTTTTTTTCATTAAAAAAATATCGAACTCGGACTAACTTCATCGGGAGTTGACGCGNTTTGATTCTTTTCAAACAAAATTTGAAGGCCTTCTCCTCCTTTTCAGCCAGCCATTTAAATTTTTTTAAATCTTCTTCCGTGGCTTTACGGATTATCTTAAAGACATCCTTCCTCACTTTAGGATGACGACTTATTTCTGGAGGTGTTTCAATCACCTTGGCCAATTCTCCCCCTAACGGTGATTCAATAATACACCAGTCACCCAAATCGAGCTCCTGCCCTCCGGTTGAAGCCCGACAAATCTTGCCTGTGTGTTCAATTCGGACATAGACAACTTCAGCCATTCTTCCTTCCTNGGTAATGAGATAAATAAGAATTAATTATAACCTGAATATTCAAATTTTTCTTTATTTCTTCCGCCGAATCATTAATCCAGCGTAAACTCTTCTCAATAAGCTCTAGCGAAACAACCGCAGCCAGTTTCTTGATTTCATCTTGAAAATCATAATTAATCACTAATTTCTCCGGACCACCTAGTTTCACTAACAGGATATCTCTCCAAAAACTGGCCATAATATCCAGCGCTTCCACCCAGGAAGAACGAGAATGCAGCGTATAGGAACTACATTCTCTTATTACCTGAGAAAAATTCTCTCCCAGAACACACGCTTTGACCAGCTTCCAAGAAGCTTCTCTCTGTCTCCGGGTCTCTTGGATATTAAACCTCGAAGCCTCCTCAAAATCACCTTTGACCAGATAGGCAATTAATCGCGCCTCATTCTTATCTCTGCCTTGGTCCTGAATAAATTTTTCCAGCAACTCTCGAGGAATGGGAGATAAATTCAATTCCTGACAGCGGGAACGGATGGTCGGCAGGAGAAGATGGGGATTATTTGTAATCAAAATAAACAAGGTGGTCGCCGGGGGTTCCTCCAAAACCTTCAAGAATGTATTAGCGGCCTCTACCGTCATTTTTTCGCTTTGTTGGATAATAAATACCTTGCGTCGGCCAACCATCGGTTTTAAATAAGCCAGCTTTTTTGCCTCCCGAATTCTCTCAACTTTAATCACCTCTTTATCCGGCTCAATAACTAACACATCTGGAAATATTCCTTTTTCAATAGCNCGGCAATTCGCACAGATTCCGCAAGCATCATNCGACAGTTGGAGGCAATTAACCGCCTGGGCTAAAACCCGCGCTAATTTTTCAGCTCCACTTCCTGAAGGATCAGCTAAAAGNATGGACTGCGGTAATCGCCTCTTCTGGAGGGCTAACCGAAAAATCTCTTTAATTCTCTCATTGCCTATAACCTGGTCAAAAGGCATTTTATTGACTACTTTCCTGGCCTGCTTCCGGGCNTAAGCCAGATAAAATCTTTTTCAATAGCCGTCCGGTGGGAGAAGTCTCTACTCTGGCCACCTGTTCTGGAGTGCCCGNCGCCACTACATATCCCCCNGCTTCNCCTCCTTCAGGCCCAAGATCTATTATATAATCACATGANTTGATGACATCAGGATGATGCTCAATAATAACCACCGTATTCCCCAGNTCAACCAAAGCATTNAACACCTGAAGCAGGTTTTTAACATCATCGAAATGAAGTCCCGTGGTTGGTTCATCAAGAAGATAGAGAGTCCTGCCGGTGTTTTTTCGGCTTAATTCTTTGGTTAATTTAATCCGTTGAGCTTCTCCTCCCGATAAAGTGGGAGCTGGTTGTCCTAATCTTAAATAGCCTAAGCCGACCTGGATCAACAGCCCCAGTTTTCTTTTTATAACAGGATGAGCATCAACCAGTCCATAAGCCTCCTGCGCCGTCAATTCCAGAAATTGGGCGATGTTCCTGCCTTTATACTTGACGGCCAGGGTTTCCTTATTATATCTGGTTCCCTGACACCGATCACAGGTCACATAAACGTCGGGCAGAAAATGCATCTCAATCTTTTTAACACCTGAACCTTGACATTCTTCACATCGTCCTCCAGGCAAATTGAAACTGAATCGACTGGGAGTATAGCCCCGTTGTCTCGCTTCCGGAGTTAGGGCAAACATTTGTCTCAGAGGAGTAAAAATTCCGGTATAGGTGGCCGGATTAGACCGAGGAGTCCGTCCTATGGGTTTCTGATCAACTGAAACAACTTTATCAATCTGCTCAACTCCAATTATAGCCTTATGCTGGCCGGGCTTTTTCTTGGCAAGGGTCAATCTGTTCAACATAGCTTTATAGAGAATATCATAAATTAAAGTACTTTTCCCTGACCCTGAAACACCAGTTATGCCTGTCATCACGCCCAAGGGAATCTTAACGTCGATTTCCTTTAAATTATGTTCCCGCGCCCCAACAATTGTCAGCCATCCCGTAGGTTGACGCCGTTTGGCCGGCTTGGTTATCCTTTTCAGATTAAGTAAATATTGAGCTGTCAAAGAATGTTTAGCCTGTAAAATATCAGGAAAACTGCCGGCAGCCACCACTTGACCCCCCTTATCTCCCGCCCCTGGCCCTAAATCAATAATATAATCAGCCGACCTAATGGTTTGTTCATCATGTTCAACCACAATGATAGAATTACCTTCGTCTCGAAGAAATTTAAGGAGTCGAATAAGCTTGGCGTTATCTCTCTGATGAAGCCCAATCGTTGGCTCATCCAGGACATAGAGGACTCCTCGCAGCCGGGCCCCCACCTGAGCGGCCAGTCTCACCCGTCGAGCTTCGCCTCCACTTAAAGTCGCCGCGGGCCTCATCAGGTCCAAATAGCCCATCCCCAGTTCCTGGATTACTAAAGACCGACTTAAAACTTCATTGATTATCCGGGAGGCAATGATTTGATTGGTACCAGTAAAGGATAATTCCCGGATTACTTCCACTAATCGGGAAACTGGCATTGAACTCAGTTCAATAATATTCCAGTCCCCGACCCTAACGGCCAGACTTTCCTGGCGCAGTCGTTGTCCTCTACAGGCGGAGCATAATTCTTCGGTTAAATGGACTTCTCCTTTCCAATCCACCTCAGATTCATACCCCAATCCATGACAAACAGGACAGGCCCCGTAGGGACTATTGAAGGAAAATGTCCGGGGCTCTAACTCTGGTAGACTCACCTCGC
Organism: Candidatus Aminicenantes bacterium JdFR-80; assembly: GCA_002010725.1. Taxonomy (GTDB): domain Bacteria; phylum Acidobacteriota; class Aminicenantia; order Aminicenantales; family Aminicenantaceae; genus JdFR-80. Next base: position 28,171 of record MTOP01000003.1, on the reverse strand, counting down.
AGAAGGGACAAACATAATGAATTGAGAAAAAATGTTCTTTTCCCTCTGCTGGGAGGACAACAACATCTCCCTCTGACAATTCCACGGCTTTTTCTACTGCTTCTTTTAATCTTCGATAATTATCAGGGGAGGGAACAACATCATCAATTAAAACTTCAATCGTATGTTTCCTTGTTTTAGGTAGATAAATCTCCTCCTCTAACTCCCGCCACTCGCCATCAACTCTGACGCGTAAATACCCCTTCTTTCGGAACCGGTCAAAAAGTCGCCCATACTCGCCTTTCCTCCCCTTGACCACTGGCGCTAATATTCTCACCTTTGACGAATTCATTCCTGAAAGAATCCTGGAGACTATTTCTTCCGGAGTCTGAGGCTGAATTCTTCGACCACAGGAAGGACAGTAAGGAGTTCCTACCCGAGCAAACAGTAAACGAAGAAAATCATAAATTTCGGTTATAGTCCCTACCGTTGATCGGGGGTTGGGAGAAATAGTTTTTTGGTCGATTGAGATAGCCGGAGAAAGGCCTTCCACAATTTCCACCTCTGGTTTTTCAAATTGTTCAATATACTGGCGGGCATAAGTGGAAAGACACTCAATATATCTCCGTTGGCCTTCGGCAAAAAGAGTATCGAAGGCTAAGGATGACTTTCCCGAACCACTCGGTCCAGTGATGACTACCAGTCGATTCCGGGGAATAGAGACATCTATATGTTTAAGATTATGTTGGGCGGCTTTTTTTACCGTTATGTATTCCAGCATTTGCCTTAGCTTTCTATTTTACCCCCCCTATTGACCATCCGCAAGCAATGACTTAAGATAGGAAAGGTTATCCTAATGACCAAACATCCCCGTTTGATTGAAGCTTTAGAAGAGCTAAAAAAAATTGGCCTTTCTCAGGGCTGTATCAAATCTATTAAACATATCCCCCCCCAGGAAGGACGCTACTTTCCTTTTCCCCCCGAAATTCACCCCGCTCTGGTCAAAGCTCTCCAGGAAAAGGGGATTTCTCAACTCTATTCCCATCAATATGAGTCCTGGGAAAAAACCCAGCAGAAGAAGAACATCATTGTGGTCACTCCCACCGCTTCCGGCAAAACTCTTTGTTACAATCTACCTGTGCTGCACTCCATCCTGGAAAATCCTTCCAGCNGGGCCATCTATCTTTTCCCGACCAAAGCCCTTTCTCAAGACCAACGAGCAGAACTTGACGATATAATTAAACTCCTTCCCCAAGAAATTAGAATTTTCACTTATGATGGTGACACTCCTCAGGACGCTCGTAAAGCTATAAGAGCCAGAGGGCATATAATTCTGACCAACCCTGATATGCTTCATACCGGTATTCTGCCCCACCATACCAAATGGATCAAACTCTTCGAAAATCTTCAGTTTATCGTGGTTGATGAACTTCATAACTACCGGGGGATATTCGGCAGTCATTTGGCTAATATTTTTCGAAGATTAAAAAGAATTACCAGCTTTTATGGTTCTTCTCCCCGCTTTATCCTCTGCTCGGCAACCATCTCCAATCCGGTGGAGATGGCCGAAAAAATGATTGAAGAGCCGGTCGTTCTTATTGATAATAACGGGGCTCCGCAGGGAGAAAAATATTTTATTTTTTATAATCCCCCGGTGGTGAATAAACACCTCGGTATCCGCCGCTCTTATGTGAATGAAACCCGCCGCGTAGCCACAGTCTTCCTGAAAAAAAATCTCCAGACGATTGTTTTTGCCCAAAGTCGACTGATTACTGAAGTGCTGGTAACTTACCTGAAGGAAGACATCGAAAAAAAGATTACCCACCAGGACCTCATTCGAGGCTACCGAGGCGGCTATCTTCCTCTGAAAAGACGAGAGATTGAAAAAAATTTACGGGAAGGCAAGATTCTGGGTATTGTTTCCACCAATGCCCTCGAATTAGGGATTGATATCGGCAGCCTGGATGTAGCTGTTATGGCCGGCTATCCGGGCACAATTACCAGCACCTGGCAAAGAGCTGGTCGAGCCGGTCGTAAAAATGCCCCCTCGGCAGCTGTTTTGGTGGCTTCAAGCGCCCCCCTGGATCAATTTATCGTCAATAACCCTGATTACTTCTTCTCCAAAACCCCAGAAAAAGCGCTGATTAATCCCGACAACCTCTCCATCCTTATCAGCCACATCGAATGCGCGGCCTTTGAATTGCCTTTCCAGGAAGGAGAAAAATTTGGACGTCTGGAAATAGATGAAATCTTAAAATTCCTCGAAGAAGAAAAATTAATTCACTATTCTAGAGGAAAATGGTTCTGGACTTCAGATGCTTANCCGGCCGATGGCGTCAGTTTAAGAAGTATTACCTCTGATAATTTTGTCGTGGTGGACACCACCGGAAAACCTAAAGTCATTGCTGAAGTGGATTTCTCCTCAGCTCTGACCACCCTTCATCCCAAAGCAATATATCTCTGTGAGGGACAGCAATATTATGTCGAACAACTGGATTTCCAGCAGCGGAAAGCTTATGTCAAACAAACCGATGTTGATTATTACACCGATGCTATTGATTATACAAAAATTAAAATTCTTGATTCCTTCGGGCAGAAAAAAGTCCACAATTACTCGATTTCCCACGGCGAAGTCCATGTGGCGACTCAGGTTGTCGGCTTCAAAAAAATAAAATTCCATACTATGGAAAATGTCGGGGCTGGTGATTTAAGTCTGCCTCAATACGAAATGCATACCACTGCCTACTGGCTGACCATTCCTTCATCTCTCTTTAAATCTCTCCCATTTTTTCCGGAACAAAAGATCAATGGGCTTTTTGGTCTGGCTTACTGTCTTCATCATGTAGCCCCACTTTTTATGATGTGTGACTTCCATGACGTCGGGGTATCTATCGGCGATAACTCCACCGGCAAAAGCCTCCCCCCCAAAGAACTCCGCACTAAAACTTATTTTCAGGAGGAAAACCTCTTTTCGGAAACCGATTTCGAGCCAAATATATTCATTTATGATAATTATCCGGGGGGGATTGGCCTTAGTCCCTCCCTTTTTGATTTAGAAGAAGAGCTTCTCCACCGTTGCCTGAAAACCATCACTGATTGTCCCTGTCGGGAAGGCTGCCCCTCCTGTGTCGGCCCAGTCAAGGAAAGCGGTCAGCTGGCCAAAGATGTTGCTCGAGAGATTCTCCATCGTCTTCTCCAAAAATAGCGTGATCCTGGCCTCCTCCTTAGGGCCTATTAGTGAACTATTCTCTTAAAGTCCGGGCAGTTTAAATTTGAGAGATAAGTTGGGGGCTTCTTTCCTGCTGATGGAAAGAGGCCCCCAGCTTTTTCCCCTGTGCTACGAGAAGCGTGCTCTTACTTTCTGGTTACTGTACTGACTTAGCCTGGATTCTCAAGCCCTCCCGGTTGAAACCTCCACAACCAAATATTTTAGAAATAAGAAACGAAAAGCCACTGACTCGGGATCAGAATGATAAATAATACGTTCTTAAAAGCTGGAGATATTAATAATTATATCGACTTAGCCTTTTTAAAATTATCTTATGATTTTGATTGGGAATTCAACCGAGCCAACTGCTTCTCTTCTCCCAAAATGATGAGAATATCGCTGTCTTTAATGACGAAATCAGCGGAGGGAATAAAAGTAATTTTATCGGGAATTAATTCTTTGATGGCGATCACCTGAATTCCATACTTATTCCTTAAATCGAGTTCCCGCAAAGATTTGCCAATAAACTTCTCCGGGGGGGCTAATTCCTGAATGCTAAACCCAGAGATAAGGGGAAGATACTCCAGGATATTCGGATTGCTCAAGCGAAGAGCTGTCCTGATGGCCATATCCTTCTCCGGATAGATTACCTCAGTGGCGCCCACTGCTTCCAGAATTTTAGCGTGGTCTTCTGAGAGAGCCTTGGCGATAATTCTCTTCACCTCCAATTCATGAAGATAAAGCACAGTCAGAATGGAGGCTTCCATTTCAGGGCCCAAACTGACAATAACCACGTCCATATCCCGAACACCTAAGGCCTCTAAATTTTCCTTATCTGCTGAATCCATACACACAGCGTGAGAGACAAAACTTTTAACTGCTTCTACCCGCTCTTTATCTATATCTATCGCCAGAACTTCATTATTCTTTTCATAGAGCGTTTTAGCCACATTCAAACCAAAACTTCCCAAGCCGATAACCGCAAATTTCATCGCCTGAACACCTCTTCTTGATTCTAACCAATCATCACTGATTCTTCAACAAAGGAATATTTCCCAAAAGACCTCTCTCGACTAACAGCATAAAGAAGCGTTAAAAGACCGATCCGTCCACTATACATGGTAATAATAATTACTATTTTGCCTGAAGTCGTTAATTGCGAGGTAATGCCTAAACTTAAACCGACGGTACCAAAGGCGGAGAAAACCTCAAAAAAAGCCTGGGACATAGTCAAATGGGGTTGGGTTAAAAATAAAAGAAAAGCCGCCAGTGAAATGAAGGATAAAGCTAATGTAACTAAAGTAAAGGCTTTGGTTACTACTTCTAAAGGAAGAGTCCTCTGAAATAGCGGCACTGAATCTCTGGCTAAAATTTTGGAACGGACAAAAGAAAAAATAACTCCAATAGTGGTTGTTTTCACTCCCCCTCCNGTTGAACCGGGGGAAGCCCCGACAAACATAAGCAGAATCAAAAGAAAAATACTCCCAGACGACAAAGTAGTTAAGTTTATCGTGTTAAACCCGGCTGTGCGGGCGGTGACCACTTGAAAAAGAGAGGCCAGCAGCTTTTCCCGTAAACTGAAATCTCCCAATGAATTATTCCACTCNGTAACCAGAAGAAGAAACCAGGGAAAGATAATTAGACCGGCGGTCACAGCCAGAACCAAACGGGTATGAAGACTCAAATTAAATCTTTTCTTCCTGATCCACGAATTCATGAATTGAGTCCCTTCTTGAAGCACAAGGAAACCCAAACCACCCAGAATTATGGTGCTGATCATAGTTAAATTAACCAGAAGATCATTCCGGTAGTTTAAAAGACTTGTGCTAAATAAAGAGAAGCCCGCATTACAAAAAGCCGAAATGGCATGGAAAAGGGAAACAAATAAAGCCCTCGGCCAGGGAAATTCACCTCGCCAATGAACAAATAACAGCAACCAGGCTACTGATTCAATTATGATAGTCAACAAAAATATTCTTTTAATCAGGGATTTTAAATCGCTAAGAAATCCATAATGAAATCCTTCCTGAATAATTAATCTATCAGTTATGGAAATCTTCCGGCCACTAACCAAGAGAATCAAAGTCGAAAAAGTCATAATTCCCAGCCCCCCCAGTTGAAAGAGAATCATAATAATCACCTGCCCCAAGGGAGAAAAAAAAGTGGAGGTATCCTGGACAATCAACCCGGTAACACAGACAGCAGAAGTGGCTGTGAATAAAGCATCAACTATTTTTATCTGACCTTGGACAGTACTCCAGGGAAGCAGAAGGAGGAGAGTGCCGATGAAAATAGCTCCTAAAAAACTCAGCGCCAGAACCTGGGAAGGATTGAATTTTTTAATTTTGGCCATTTTCTGAGTTAACCAAGTAGCTCTCAATCTATAACTTCGCCCTTTTTTTGTCAATTCAACCCGGAAAAAGAAAAGGGCATGTTCCCAATTATTTACTCCTGTAATACCTCTCTGGCTATCACTGCGAAAAGCATTTGACCTTCACTTCTATTACCCGCAAAAAGAATGACTTACTGAGAGATGCTGGGAGCAATATAGGAAGTTCGGATCCAGATTTGCTGTCTCTTTCCTCCCTCCGGAAAAAGGCAGCAACTCTTCCGGCTAAGTTACTTGCTTATCCTCATTGAACCGAGGTCATCACTTTGGTCTAGTCAATATCCTCAAACTCTCCTGGTGGCCGAATAGGTATGAGTAATTATTTAAAATCCAGCAGAGATCATTACTGGGTTTGACAATCAGCGGGGGCTATGTTAATTTTTCCAGGAAAAAATGAACTTTTTGAAATTAATCCTCGAAGCGAGCATTGTCGTCCAGTTGGTCCTCCTTATCCTCCTTTTTTTCTCTGTCTTCTCCTGGGCAATTATTCTCTTTAAGAGAAAATCCCTTAAAACAGCCACTATTCAATCCAAAAAATTCCTGGATGCCTTCCACCGCAGCCGGAATCTGGCCGATGTCACAGAAGCAGCCCGAAAATACAAGGCCAGTCCCCTGGCCTCATTATTTTTAGCCGGGTTTAAAGAACTGGCTCACTATACCCGAGGAAATCCATCATTCCAAATAAACTCCTCTCAACTCGAGAGGATTAATCGAGCTCTAGTTAAAGCCTCTAATGAAGAAGTCTCGCGACTGGAAAAAATGATGAATTTTTTGGCGACCACAGGCAGTGTCACTCCTTTCATTGGACTTTTNGGAACCGTCTGGGGCATTATGGATGCCTTTCATGAAATCGGGCTATTAAAATCAGCCAGTTTAACCACAGTAGCTCCCGGTATTGCTGAAGCCCTTATCGCCACAGCGCTGGGGCTTTTTGCCGCTATTCCAGCCGTTATCGCTTATAATTATTTCCTTCATCGAATTAAAGAAATCACAATAAAGATGGAAGATTTCTCCATCGAATTCTTAAATATCACTGAAAGGCTTTATGGCGTTTAAATACCGATCTATCACGAATAAAGAAGTAGGTACATCTCTATCAGAAATAAATGTAACCCCTTTGGTGGATGTTATGCTGGTCCTCCTCATTATTTTCATGGTGACGGCCCCCATGCTNCAAACCGGGATTGGAGTCAATCTCCCGCAGGCGGAAACCAANACGGCTCCCGCTGAAGAAGGGCTGACTCTCACCATTACTAAAGACCGCTATATTCATCTCAACAAGACGGTAATTAATCAATTTCTTCTGGAGCAAAAACTGAAAGAATATTTTTATGGCCAGGAAAAAAAAGTGGTCTTTCTGCGGGCGGATGAGGAACTTCCCTATGGATTTGTTATCCAGATTCTGGATATCATCAAGAGGGCTGGCATTGAAGTCGTCGGCCTGGTAGTTGAACCTATCCAAGAAAAAAACAGGAAATCACGATGACGCTCCTCGAAAGAGAATCCTTGCTCTTCAAGAGAGCCATTATGACTTCTTTAATTCTTCATCTTCTTTTTGCCCTAGCTATTATTCTCTCCCCCCGACTCCCTTATCCCCGGAAAAAAGGTCTGGTTCAATACGTCAATTTAATTGCTCTTCCCGGAGGAGGAGGGGGAGGGCTTGGAGGAGGGGGAACTCAAACAAAAGAACTGGGAGAAACCCCCACTCCGCAGAGGGCTTCATTAAAAGATCTCACTACTCCAGAAAAAATGAAAAGCTCCCCAGAATCATCTTTCCGCTATCCTGTAGATAAACCTCGCCGGGAAACAAAAAAACCCNCCCGGGCTAAAAAAGCCGTCATCCAGAAAACCACTTCCTCCTCAAAATCTTCTCCAGGGGCAGCTACNACTCAGGGTCAGGGCAGTGGAGGAGGACTCCGCCTGGGCCTGGGAAGCGGAAGTGGCCGCGGCCTTTTCGGCTCCGCTTTATCATCTCAAATCGGATTCTCTACTTTTCCCTATACTTATTATCTTCAGGCACTCCTAGACAGAATTTCCAGCAACTGGTTAAAATCTCAACTTAGCGGCCTTGATACTTCCGGCCTCCACACTACCATTTACTTTAAAATCTATCGCTCTGGTCAAATCTCGGATGTCAAGATTGAGGAATCTTCGGGGATAAAAGCCCTGGATCTTTCCGCCTTAAGAGCCGTTTATTCCTCGGCTCCTTTCCCCCCTTTGCCTCAGGATTATCCTGATGATTATCTGGGAATACATCTTATTTTTGAACATTCGCCATGAAACTATTAAAATGGGTCCCTCTAATTTTACTGATTATTACCACCTCCATTCTCCCTCTCTTTACTCAACAGGAAGTGGTTCTAAGCATCCGGGAGGGTATGCCGGCTATTCCNGTAGCCTGCCCCACCTTCCAGATTTCAGGTGACCAACCCTTCGCCCAGGAAGCAGCCCAAACTCTCCGGGAGATCCTCATCGCTGATTTAAAATATAGCCGTGTTTTCGTCCCCCTGCCCGAATCCTATTATAAATATATCCCCCCTCTTAAGCCCGGCAGCATCCGCTTTAAAGATTGGGAATCCATTCAAGCCAAACTACTCTTCGTCGGTCAAGTAAAGATGAGTGAGGACCAACAATCAATTCTCTTTGAGGGTAAAATTTACGATGTCAAGAGTCAACGATTTATCCTCGGGCGGAAGTACCAAGCTGACCGCAGCCTGCTGAGATTGGTGGCGCATAAAATGGCCGACGAATTTATGAAAATGTATGGGGAACCAGCCATTTTTACCTCAAAAATTGTCTTTGTCTCTAATAGAGATGGTAACGATGAAATTTATATGATGGATTATGATGGTCACAATCAGACTCGGTTAACCTATAATCGCGTCCGGGATTATATGCCTGCCTGGGCTCCTGACAGGAAAAGAATTGCTTATACATCGTTCAAAGAAGGCAAGGCAATTCTCTATATTCTTGATTTAGAAAAGGGAACTCTGACNGAAGTGCAAAACGAGGGAACCAATTTCGCCCCCGCTTTTTCGCCTGATGGGAAAAAACTGGCTTTTTGCTCGACACTTGAAGAAGGAAATTCTGAAATTTATGTAGCCCGCAGTGATGGAAGTAACATCCGACGGCTGACCTTCAATAAAGCCATCGACACAGCACCCACCTGGTCGCCCAACAACCGGGAAATTGCCTTTACTTCCGATCGAGGCGGGACCCCTCAAATATATATTATGGACGCAGAAGGAACTAATGTTCGCCATGTGAGTTTTGGAGGTAACTACCACGACGCTCCTGCCTGGGCTCCCACTGGAGAAAGGTTGGCCTACGTCTCCCGCGTCTATTTAATTTTTGATATCTATATTCTCAATCTGCGAACAAATCAGATTATCAAATTAACTGAAAGCAACGCCCGCAATGAATCCCCCTCCTGGTCACCTGATGGCCGACATCTAGTTTTTTCATCCAATCGAACAGGAAGTATTCAGCTGTTTTCCATTGATTATGATGGAACCAACCTCCGGCAATTGACTTTTAAAGGCGAGAACAAACTTCCGGACTGGTCAAAATAAAAAATTGGTCAAATTTTTTATTTTTGTTAATTGTTTATTGACACATCCTGTCTAACCATGTATATATGGAAAACCCGCTGGATTTATGGGAAAAAGAAGAAAAATTTAAAAAACCGGAAGGAGGACGCATGAAAAAATTTGTCGTGTTTTCTTTAGTTTTCCTGATTACTTTTGTTTTCTTCAGTGGTTGCCGAAAAAAAGTCGAAGAGGTACCCCCACCACCACCTCAGGTAAAGGAACAACCGAAGGTCGAAAAAGTGGAAAAACCTCCCCAGGTGAAAGAGCCAGAACTCACCGAAGAAGAAATTTTTGAAAGAAAAACCCTGGAAGAATTAAACGCCGAACAACCCCTGAAAATGGTCCATTTTGACTTTGATAAATACGACATTCGGGAAGACGCCAAGCCAATTTTGGCCGCTAACGCCGCCTGGCTGAAAAAATGGTCCAGNGTTAAAATTCTCATTGAAGGTCATTGCGACGAGCGGGGCACTGAAGAGTACAACTTGGCTTTAGGGGAAAGGAGAGCCAAAGCTGTCTTCGACTATCTTGTCTCTCTCGGGATTTCGCCTGACAGAATGAGAATTATTTCTTATGGAAAAAGCCAACCTCTCGATCCAGGCCATAATGAAGAAGCCTGGGCTAAGAATAGGCGCGCCCAATTCACGATCATCGCTAAATGATCTAGACACCAAAAATAGCCAACTTACAAGAAATCAAGTATAATAATCTAGATGTATCGAGAAAAGAGAGGGATCATTATTCTTCTCCTTCTCTGGACAGTCCTCTGTACCTTTTTCACCCTGGGAGGAGATAAAAAAGAAGAAAAAGTATATGAATTAATCTATAAAGACGTCCAATTAATCAAAAAAACCCTCTTTCGTCTTGAAAGCAAAGTCAAACAAAATCAAGAGCAACTGATTCTGCTCCAAAAAAATATTGCTAATCTGGAGAAAATACTGACTCGTCTTCAACTGGAACATGCATCTTTCAAAGAAAACCAGCAGGAAATCCTCCTCCTCTATCAGGCAATTCTTGGAAAATTCGACTCCCTTTCTCTCAATTTCCAGAAAATAAAGGAAGAAATCGTCNCCATAAAGAAAATTGTCTTGCCTGCCGAAGAAACATCTTCTGCTGAAACTCCTCCGTCTGAGGAACAAACTCAACAAACAGCTGAATCTCCGCCGACCCAAACCACCCAGACAGCCAAACCTCCACTTCCCCCGGATCTTTCCCCTCAGGAGATTTTTAATATGGCCCGGGAAGATTATCTTAAAGGGCACTATGATCTGGCTATAGAAGGCTTTAGAATTTACAAAGCCAACTTCCCTGAGAGTCCTTTAGCCGATAACGCGTCTTATTGGATTGGAGAATCACTTTTCAGCCAGGGTAAATATGAAGAAGCAATTAACCAGTTCAATGAACTTATCCTCAACTACCCCTTTAGCGACAAAATTGCCGCCGCTTATCTTAAAAAGGGGCTCAGCCTCCTTCAACTGGATAAAAAAGAAGAAGCCCTGACCGTGTTTAAACTTCTGGTAAGCAAATTTCCTCTGGAAGAAGAGACAAAAATAGCCCAACAAAAAATAAAAGAATTAATTGAGAAAAAATGAGAGATTTAAACAGTTTGAACAAAGTTATTCTCATCGGCCGTTTAGGCCAAAATCCTGAGTTAAGGTATCTTCCCCAAATAGAACGCTCTGTAGCCCGATTTACTCTAGCCACCAATGAAACATATTTCAACACCACTACCAATCAAAATGAAGTAAAGACTGAATGGCACCGGATTGTGGCCTGGGGGAAGTTGGCTGAATTTTGCGAAAAATATTTAACTAAAGGAAAGCAAATCTATCTGGAAGGGAAGTTAAGAACCAGAACCTGGCAGGACAGGGAAGGCAACAAACGAACAACTACTGAAATAGAAACTCAAACTATTGTTCTCCTGGGTCGAAGAGAAGAACTGCCGCCTTCTGAAGTCGAAGCAACTCTCACTGAAGAGGAGGAGGCCATTAATGATCTTCCTCCGGAAGAAGAAATGAATCAAGAAAATCCTCCCGATGAAGACGATATCCCGTTCTAAAATAAGCCTCAGAAGTACTTCAAGAAACTAACCAGGAGAAAGGATGAAGGAAAAAGAGGAGATTAATCTTTTTAAAGCTAACATTCATGAAGAAATTCGACCATGGGGGAAATTCCGTTCTTTCCCCTACCAGATGGCTAAATCAATCAAGATAATTACCGTCAACCCCGGAGCTTCTCTCTCTCTGCAGTATCATCACCATCGAAGTGAATTTTGGGTTGTCCTGGATGCAGGCCTAGAGATTACTGTTGGTGAGAGAGTGTGGCAACCGCGAGTAAATGAAGAAATTTTTATACCCCGAAAAACTCCTCACCGGTTGCGTTGTTTAGGTTCCCAGCCAGGAAGAGTGCTGGAGATATGGATAGGCGACTCCAACGAAGAAGATATTGTCCGCCTCCAAGATGATTATGGTCGAATTTAAACTTAAAGACGATTACCTTCGGTAATCTCCCTCATAAGAAAGGCCTGGGGGTACTTAACTAGGATCCTTTCCAGCAGAAATTCTTCAATCTCCTGGGCAGTCCTTAATTTTAACGCTTCCTCTACTAGTTCTTTAATATACTTGCTCTCAACACAACGAAGTACTTTTTTAATTCGGGGAATAAAGATGGGATTCATACTAAAATGTCTCAGGCCAAAACCCAGCAAAACCAGCGCCGTGAGAGGATCGGCCGCCATTTCTCCACAGACTGTAACTTCTTTACCCGCTTCCCGCACGTTTTCAATGATCCATTTAAGTAATCTTAACAAGGATGGATGGAGAGGTTTATAGAGATAAGCCACCAATTCATTCGATCTATCAACCGCCAGATAATATTGAATGAGATCATTGGTCCCGATACTGACATAATCAACTTCTTTAATCATTTCATCAACCAGTGAAGCGGCTGCCGGAACTTCGATCATCACTCCCAGAGGAATATCTGGATCAAAGGCCACTCCCTCCCGGTGTAGTTCAGATTTAACTTCACTCAGTAACCATTTCACCTCCTCAATCTCTTCTATTTCGGTGACCATCGGAATTAAAAGTCGCACATTCTTCTGAACACTAGCTCTAAGAATGGCCCTGAGTTGAGTCTTGAAAATGGTTTTATTCTTTAAAGAAAATCTGATAGCTCGCAAGCCCAATGCGGGATTAGGCTCCCTTTCAATATTAAGTTGGGGAATGTTTTTTTCACCGCCGATATCAATAGTTCGAATATAAACAGGCAAAGGATAGGCCTTTTTTGAAATTTGGGAATAAACTTGATAATGATCTTCTTCAGAAGGAATTGTTGTCCGACGCAAATAGATAAATTCTGACCGAAATAAACCGATCCCTTCCGCCCCCAAAGATAAAGCCAAACTGACTTCCTCTGGCAATTCAATATTAGCCAATGGAAAAAATCTGAGTCTATCTAAAGTTACCGAGGAGAGTTTCGACGTTTTGCGCAGCTCCTTTAAATAATCATCGTATTTCTTCTTCTTGCTTATAAATTCTTTTCTGATAGCCAAAGGAGGATTGATAATAACTTCTCCGTCTGTCCCATCCACAATGATCACATCCCCATCCTTCACCTTCTTGGTTATTTCTCTCAATCCCACCACGGCGGGGATATTCAAAGAACGGGCTAAAATGGCAGTATGAGAAGTCTGCCCTCCCATGTCCAGAGCTACTCCAAGGATATTCCCCTTGCTCAGTTTAATGGCTGCTTCCGAAGGAAGCAGCTCGTGAGCCACCAGGATTTTCTCCTCATCGTCTTCTTTGGGTTCCCGGGAGTAAGGCTGCAGATGGCGATAGACTTTAGAAAGAACATCGGAAAGATCAAACCGGCGCTGGCGAAAATATTCATCTTCAAGGGTTTCAAAGACTTTCATATAATGGTCATGAATCCGTGAAATTGCCCACTCTGCCCGAACTTTCTCTTTTCTAATAAGATTCTCTATCTCCTCCCTCAAAGAACGGTCTTCCAGAATCATCAAATGGGCTTCAAAGATAAAAGCATGTTCCTTCCCTAACTTATCTCTNACCTGATTTTTAATTTCAGTAATATCATGTCTTGTTTTTTTAAAACTCTGGCGGAGGCGATCAATTTCTTCTTTTATGCGTTCAGAGGGAATTTCTTCCTTCCGGGTGGTAAAGACCACTCGTTCTTCCAAGCGCACTAATCCTAGAGCAATACCAGGAGAAACGCCGATCCCTCGCAGTCGAATATATTCGGTAGCCATTATTCTTCATAAAATTTATTATCAATTAATTTTATCAGGGCATTCATAGCCGCCTGTTCATCTCGTCCTGTGACTTTGATAATTAATTCTGTTCCTTGAGTGGCGGCTAAAGTAAGAATCCCCAAAATACTCTTGCCGTCTATTTCCTGGCCATCTTTTTCCAATCTTACCGATGAAGCAAATCGATTGGCCGTATTAACAAACTTGACCGCCGCTCGGGCGTGAAGTCCAAGCTTGTTCTTAATCCTGACTTTTTTAACCAACATGATTTAAAAATCAGTCTTGTCCTTTCAAAATAGCGCTAACTAAATGAATATTTTTCCTTCCCTGTTCCACGACTTTCTTAGCGACCTCTTTTAGATTATTACTTCGTTGTAAAGAAGCAAACTTGATTAACATGGGCAAGTTAACTCCGGTGATAATCTCCACTTGATTGTCCTTTAAGAAAGTAAAGCTTATATTTGATGGAGTCCCGCCAAACATATCGGTGAAGATTAAAACACCATTTTTCTGGTCGACTCTTTTTATGGCCTGATTGATCTTTTTCTTTGATTCTTCCACATCATCATACCAACCGATAGATATGGCCTCCATATTAACTACTTCTCCCAAGATTATATTGAGCGCATTCAATAATTCTTCCGCCAGTTTCCCGTGGGAAACGATTATCCCGCCAATCATTGTTTATCTCAAATCATTCACAAGATCTTCTTCATCTTATCATATATCAAGCCTCAGGATTAAGTGTTTTATTTATAAATATCCCGATGAAATATGCGAACGTTAAATTTTCTCTCTTTTAACCATCTATATATTTCAGCGGCAATGACCACTGATCGATGTTTCCCNCCTGTACAGCCGATGGAAATAGTCAAATTGCTTTTCCCCTCATTGATAAAACGAGGCATTAAAAAGTCCAACATTAAAAAGATTTGTCTCAAAAATTCCTGGGTCTCTGGTGACTCGAGAACGAATTGCTTAACTCTCTTACTTCTACCGGTTAACTCCTTCAAATTCTCTAAATAAAAAGGATTGGGAAGAAAGCGAGTATCCAGAACCAGATCCGACTCCAGGGGAAGACCAAATTTATAACCAAAACTCACCACCAGGACTTGGAGCCGGTGTTTGCGGCGNCGAAAATACTTCTCGGTCAATTTTTTTCTCAATTCAGCCACGGTGAAATCACTGGTATCGATTATCTCATCGGCCAGTTCTCTTATTCGGGCTAGACGCTCTCTTTCCAAGGCAATCTTCTCCAGAATTGACCTTTTAGTTTTCAAAGGATGAGGCCGCCGGCTTTCACTGTAACGTTTTATTAATATCTCATCTCTGGCTTCTAAAAAAATTATCTTAGGTATCACCACTTCTTTAATCTTATCCAGTGCTTGGGGGAAATCGTGCAAAAATCCGGCCTCTCTAATATCAACCACCAAGACAATTTTCTGGATCTCAACTTCTCTNGTTCGCCAGAAATCAACCAGAAAGGGAATCAATTTAGCCGGCAAGTTATCAATACGATAATAACCCATATCCTCAAAAAAATGACTGACGACTGTCTTTCCTGAACCTGAAAGTCCAGTCAGAATTAAGAAATTATCGTTTCTTTTATTTGCTTGATTCATTATTTCCCTTTGCTAAGGCCTGATTTAGCCGCTCAATTATATCCTGAGCAGCAATATACCCTTCTAAGCGACAAATATGCACTTTCGTGGCCACTTCAATCAGAGTAGCGATATTTCGGCCCGGCGCTACCGGAATACTAATCTTGGGCAAACAAACCCCTAAAAGACGGCAATCCTCGGGAAAAGAAAGCCCAAGTCGATCATATTCAGCTCCCTCTTCCCATCTTTTTAAGTTGACGACCATATCAATGGGGTGTTTATCCAGCACAGCCTGAGGACCGAAGATCTTTTCGATATTAATGATCCCCAATCCACGAATTTCCATAAAAAATTGACTCATTGAAGGTGCCTTCCCAATAAGCTTGCCCTCCTCCTCTTTCTCTACTAAAGTCACATCGTCAGAAATAAACTTATGCCCTCTGGAGACAAGTTCCAGGGCGCTTTCACTTTTACCTATACCGCTATCTCCCTGAATAAGGATGCCGTAATCATAAACTCTAATTAATCCTCCGGGAATAACACTCTTCTTTTCGTGAAAAAGCAAGGGTACTTCTCTTATTTTCTGGCGTAAGTTTTCAGAGGGGAGGTCTGACTTAAAAATAGCCACTCTTTTCCGTCTGGCCTCTTTTACTACTTCTGCTGAGACCGGCAGACCCGCCGGAAATATCAGACAACAAAGATTATCTCCTCCAATCAGAGTTAAATCTTTACCCTGGAGAAGAGGACTGCTGCGGTCAACAAGTACACATCCGTGGGGAAGGGGATCCTCCTGAGTCAGGATTAACTGGCGACTAAAGCCGATTTTACCCGTCAAAGAAGAAAGGCGTAAGAACTCCTTGCTCTGGAGAAAAAACTTTTTTACGGAAACAATCAAGACAACCTCACTCTTCCTGGGCTTTCTCTTCTTCCTCTCTAATTACTCTTAAGATTTCCTGGTTAGACTTGGCCTGAAGTATTTTCTTAACTAGTCCTTTGGATTCCCGAACTAAATGGGCAATAGCCGCTAATATCTGGAGGTTCATACTTGGATTCTCGGGAGGGGAAATCACCAGGAAAAAAAGGTAAACGGGCTTCTGGTCGACCGCTTGAAACTCAACACCTTTTCGGGAAATTCCAAGCAAAACTATGGGCTGGTCAAGGCCCTTTACTTTACAGTGAGGCACAGCCACCCCCTCGCCAATAGCTGTGCTGCCCAGATTCTCCCGCTGAATGAGTTTCTCCAGAAGTTCCTTTCCTTTTCTATTAATGTTTTTTTCGTGTTTCAACCAGTCAACCATTTCCTGCAGAATTTCTTCTCTTGTCTGGCCCGATAATTCCGGAACAATCATATCCGCTGTTAGTAAATGGTTGAGCTTCACTTTAACTCCTCTGGATCTAAACTATTCTCACTCTGGATTAATCAAGCCATAGTGACCATCTTTCCGTCGATAAATGACATTCCAGTTGCCGGTGGCCTGATTTAAAAAAAGAAATACTTCTCTTCGATTGGACTCCAGCTGTAAAATAGCTTCTTCAAGATTCATTGGCTTTAACGAATAATCATGACTGGGAATTATCCTCTTTGCCGGAGGAGAAGAGGCCTGGGACTCAACCAGGGGAGTCTCTTTACTTTTGGCTGATCGTCTCTTTTTCTCCCTCTGCTTTTCCTTCTCTTTTTTTATTCGCTTCTCTAGTTGATCAAATGCTTCGCCAAAAGAAGCCATCATGTCCTCTGTTTCCGCCTCGGTGGTCACCAGTCCACCTCTCCATTTAAGTTTCAACTCCACTCGATGGCGGTACTTCTCCATGGTATAAACTATATTAACATCCATCAAAGAATCTAATTTCTTCTCCAGTGATTGAATCCGACGTTGACAATAATCCCGGGCTCTCGAGGGAAGGTCAACGCCGCGCGAGGTAAATTTAATTTCCATTCTATTCCTCCATTAAATACTTTCTTTTACGGATATGAGAAGGTTCCAGGCCAAGCTGGACCCGGTATTTAGCAACTGTCCGCCGGGCCACTTTGTAGTTTTCTCGAGAAAGAATCTCAGCAATGTCTCCGTCGCTCAAAGGATTATTTCTATCCTCCTGCTCGATTAGTTTTTTAATTTTCTCTTTTATCCTCAGAGAGGAAATCTCTTCCCCGCCCACATTGGTCAGAGATCGATGAAAAAAATACTTCAAGGGAAATACCCCCCGCGGAGTTTGGATGTACTTATTGGCCACAACCCGACCAACAGTTGATTCATGGACACCAATCTGTTGAGCGATCTCATTTAAAGTCAACGGCTGGATATAATCTATCCCTTTTTCCAGAAAATTCTTCTGTTTATCAACAATATATTGAGCCACCTTATAAATCGTCCGATTTCTCTGATCTAAACTCCTTAAAAACCAATAAGCNTTCTTCAACCGGTCCCGCAAAAAATTATAAGAATCCGAATTCTTATCCTGTTTCTTGAGAAGAGCTTGATAATACCTGTTGATTCTTAATCTGGGCAACCCCTCATTATTTAATTCTATCTTATACTCATCTCCTTCTTTAGTGACAATTATGTCAGGCACAACATAAGAAACCCGTTCCTGGGAATATTTTCGACCCGGCTTGGGATTCAACTGCCGGATTAAGTCAATATGCTGCTTGATCTCGCCAATTGAAATCCCCAATTCTTTGGCCAATTGTTGGTAATCTGACTTCTCCAGGAGAGGTAAATATTTTTCGATTATCAGACGTCCGACAGGGTCCTCTAGTTGATAATATTCGAATTGAGTCAACAGGGCTTCTTTAAAATCCAGGCTGCCCACTCCAACCGGGTCAAATCGTTTTATTTTCTCGCGAATCTGCTCAACTCGATTGACAGAAACGCCGATATGCTGGGCAATCTCTTCTNTTGATACCTCNAAATATCCATCTTCATTAATATTGCCAATGATATACTGAGCAATCTCTCTATCCTTCTCCTGGAAAAAAGTCAGGCTTGCCTGCCAGTTTAAATGGTCCCATAAAGAAAGGGATTTGGTGGCAATATTCTCCAGAGAAAAAGCCTCCTTTTCTTCTGTAAAAAAATGGCTGAACTCATTATCAAAATACTCCTGGAAAAATGAATCAATTTCTCTCTCTTCCTGACTAACCTCTTCGTTGACTTCTCCCCCTTCTTCGCTTGCATCCTTGTTTTCCCGAATTTCTCCTTCAGCTTCTAACATCGGATTTTGGGAGAGCTCCTGGTCAATTACCTCCAGCAAGTCCAGATTGGATAAAGTTAATAACTTGATAGCCTGTTGCAGAGAAGGCACCATAACTAACTTCTGCACCTGTTTCTGATCTAATCTCTGTTTCAGAGCCATCATTAATGCTCCCCAGAAATTTCTTCCAGAGAAAAATCTTCCCCCAGATATTTTCTCTTAATTAGAGGTGAAGCAGCCAACTCTTGGGGGGAGCCCTCTCCCAAGATTTTTCCCTCATCAATGATGTAAACTCGGTCAGCCACGGCAAAGGCATCTCGAACACTATGGTCGGTTATTAATATCCCCAACCCTCTTCTTTTTAAAGAAAGAAGAATGCTCTGTAAAGCGGTCACCGCCAGGGGATCAACCCCGGTAAAGGGTTCATCGAGGAGAATAAATTCTGGGGCCAGCGCCAGGGCTCGAGCAATCTCCAAGCGCCGCCTCTCTCCTCCAGAAAGAGAATAAGCTTTAGCTCTAGCCAAATGAGTTAGTTTAAATTCATCAAGGAGGGAATCCAGAATAAAAGCCCCATCATGACGGGAATTATTCAGGGCTACCAGGATATTTTCTGCCACAGTCAATCTTCTAAACACCGAAGGTTCTTGAGGCAAGAGGGCCAATCCCTCCCTGGCTCGGAGATACATCGGTAAATGGGTAATATCATTTTCCCCCAGGGAAACCTTCCCTTTATCTAAAGGCAATAATCCACTGATCAAAGCAAAAGTCGTGGTCTTGCCTGCTCCATTAGGACCCAACAAAGCAACTACTTCGCCCTTTTTTACTTGGAGGGAAACACCATCAACAACTTTTCTCGAATGGAAACTCTTCTCTAAACCAAGTGCTTGCAGTTCTTGAATCATGGGTTATGACTTGATGAGGATGATAGATCTTTCTTCTCCCTTATTTTCAACGATGATTCTATCATCGGGTAGATGAAAAGTCAATTTATCCCCTCTTATCTTCCCCCGAGACGGATCTTCGAGAAGAGGCTGCCCAGTGAGTATCAGGACTTGTTGGTCATATAAATAATTGGCTCTCTGGGCTAAGGCTTTAATCTCTTTAAAGCTGACGCTGACTTTGTCTATAGCTTCAAATTTAGACAACTCATTTGTTTTCTGATCAAAGAACAATCGAAATTGCTGACTTTCTATCTTTATTTTGCCCATTTCCAGAGAAATGTCATTCTTAAATTCCATTGTTTTATTGACGGGATCAAATGTCATCTCCTTTCCTTTTATCCACAACTTTTCTTGGCCTGCTTCTGGCCGAGTAGTGATAATACTGACTTCGACTTTTTCCTGGGCTTCTAATCGAGAGGTGTCTGTTTCCAAGACAACTTTCTCTGCTTTAAGAATCCGTGTCTCTTGCCATATTTTCACTTTCCCCATAAATACCAAACGTTTTCCTTCTCGCCTGCTTCTCATTTCTTCGCTNGTTAAAAAGAAGAGCTTCTGCGGATCGAAAAATCCCTCACCCGGGGATTTAGCCTCCCCTTCTTCTTTAAGAGTAGCCTCAATCCCCTCCAAACCTTTCAGCTCATTATTGTCTAATTTAATCTCTATCCTCCCAGCTGTAAACCGTAATCGGCGATTATCAAAAAAAGCCCGCTCATTCTGGGCGCCGACGACAATCAGAACTTGATTTTTGCCTCTGATTTCCAACCTCTCGCCGCTAAGAGTTATCTGATTCTTTTCTTCTTCTCCTTGTTTGAATAAGCTGGCCTTTTCTCGAGCTACAAATTCTTTCAGCTCTCCCCTCGTAGTAAAAAGCACCTTGATTGTCTCTCCTCTTAACTCGGAAAATTCATTATTTGTTGACATAAATTTGATTTTACTGTTATTTGTCAACTCGATAATCTTTATCGATCTGGTCCGGGCAAAACTCTCCACAAAAATCGTCTCAGCTTCAATTTCCTGGCCAGCCAAATAAAACCAGGAGGATAAATTTGAGCCGGCGATTGCAGAATTACTGGCCCATTCATTCTTTAATTGAAGCTTTACGCTTCCCCGGAGTCGCAACCATTTGATAAAACTCTCCCCTGCTCCCAGCTTAAATTCCATCTCATCTGCCTTGCCCTGAGTGGCCCCATGCTGAAGAATAACTTCATCCTGGCAGNCACCTATTTTAGAACGCCGGTCATAAAGGAACCGCTGCGTCAGNACAATTAATGGCTTCTCTGTAGCCCAAAAATCAATCAGCTGAAGATTCACCTCACCTTGACACTCGATCTTTTTGGATCTCACTCCTACTTTAAAACTTGTTGCTTCAATGGNCCATTTATCTGTTTTTATCTTCACCTCTCCTCGNCCTTCAAATTCTTCCTGAGTCGCATAATAATCAATCTGCCCGGCTTTAATCTCCACCTCCCCCCATTTAACTTCCGTGGGACCTGTAGTCCAGAAATGACTAAATTCTCGGTCATAGACCAGAGAATCCGTTCTAATAACCACATCTTCGCCTGCTTGCTTCTGGGGAAAAACAATTTCCACTCCTCCCTCCAGGTGGAATAGTTCATCTTCACCTAAATAATGCTGCTCCGCTTTTACACGGAGATGCTCCTTGGCGCCCTTTCTCACTTCTTGAAATTGAATCTTCTCTTTCTTTTCCAGAAATAATGAATCATCAACTTTAGGCCACTCTCTCCTTTCCTTTTCCCTGGAAATGGATATTATCAGGTTTATCCCGACAACGACTACTATCATTATCACTATTCCTAGCCAGAGACGGCGGAATATTTTAATAATGGTCAATACTGGGGGGGAAGTCATCCTAAGCCTTCTTTATACCTTCCAGAGAAAGATAAATAAGCCTCTCCCCTCGGTATTCATTCACNTGGGGAGTAAAAACGAAATCGATGATATCTCCCCGGCGGAGAAGATCAACCCAATCCCCTTTGCGCCAGCCGATAGCTTCAAAAGAGCGATCTTTCTGCCTGACTATGAACTTAATGTGTTTATTCTGTATCTTTTTCGGTGGAGAAACAATTTCTACCCGGCGGGCGAGAAAATAAGGTCGGGGATTACCCACTCCAAAAGGAGCTAAAAGATGAAAATACTCCATAAATTCCGAGTCCAGCTCTTCCAGATTAATTTCCAGATCAATAAAAATCTTTTTTTGCAGGTCTTCTGGAGACAGAGCCTCTTCAGCGTAACGATTAATTCGNGAGCGGAACTCGCTCATTCTCTCCAGTGATAATTCACACCCNGCCGCCTGATTGTGACCACCATAATTGTCCAGTAATTCCCGCTGGGCATGTAAGCACTCTATCAGAGAAAACCCAGGAACACTTCGCCCCGAACCGACTGCCTGACCGTTTTCATAGGCAAAAAGCATTACAGGACGATAAAACATTTCCTTTAATTTCGAAGCCACAACACCAATTACTCCCCGATGCCACTCTTCGCTACCCAGAATGAGCATTTTATATCTATCGTTCAACTTCTTGGCTTCAACTAAAGAAATGGCTTGTTGAAAAATCTTTCCCTCAATTTTCTGCCTCTCGGCATTAAACTTATCCAACTTCTTAACTAATAAACTTATTTTTTCATCATCTGAAGAAAAAAACAGCTCTACAGCCGCTTCAGCCTCTCCCAGCCTACCAGCAGCATTCAGCCGGGGGCCAATTCTAAAGCCGACGTCCCAAACAGATACATTCTTCCCCAGAAGCCCACAGGTTTCCAGAAGACCTTTTAATCCTGGATTCACCGCCTGCTTGAGCTGTTCCAGCCCTTGTTTGACCAGAAGCCGGTTTTCTCCTTTCAACTCAGCTATATCAGCCACTGTACCGATGGAAACCAGTTTTAAGTAATGGTGAATAACCCCCTGACGCGGATGCCCCTGGTAAAGGGCCTGAATAAGTTTGAAGACCACACCGACACCAGCCAAATTATTTTCTGGATAACCTGAGTCCGGAAGAGCTGGATTAAGAATAGCTTCAGCTGCGGGGAGAGAGGCCCCTGGCTGATGATGATCAGTAATAATTACATCAATCCCTGCCTTTTTAGCTCGGGCAACAAAAGCTGAGGCTGTAATACCACAATCTGTACTAATTACCAGCCCGGCGCCTTCTTTGATAACCACCTCCAGGGAAGATTCTTTGAGCCCATATCCCTCACTCAAACGATTGGGAATATAATAACTCACTACCCCGCCCAAATCTGCCAAAGCCCGGGTCAGCATCACTACTGAGAGTATGCCATCAACATCATAATCTCCAAAGACGAGTATCTTTTCTTTATTGCAGATGGCTCGCTTTATCCGGGCCACTGCTTTTTTCATGTCCCGAAAGAGGAAGGGGTCATGAAGGCAGGATTCATCACCAAAGAGAAAAGACTTGGCTTCTTCAGGAGTAACAATATTCCGGTTGGTTAATATTCTGGCTACCCAGAAAGGCACATTAATTGCCCCGGCCAATAATTCGGCCTGAGGATGGGGNTGATTGATTATCCATTCTTGGTCATTCATCGCTTCCCAATTTAACACATCAAACTCCAATCGACAACCTGTGGTCCCTCTGGATTGTCTCNCCTGGAGGACGATAACCTAACTATGAACAGGCCTTCTTCCCTGAGACCCTAGCATTATCCGAAATAGAAGGCCTCATTTTTTTCTCTCCAGCGGTGGGAGCTCCGGTAAATTAAACGTCTGCCTTCGGGTTGACTCAGATTGACTATCCTGGAAGGGCAAAATATAATATCAATCCATGCTCAACCTGCTTAAAAAAAAACTCAGCCGGACCCGCCTCACTCTTCAGGAAAAACTCACTGATGTTTTTAGCTCCAATAAAAATAGAGAAGAAATCCTCCAGGAACTAGAAGAATCTCTTATTCTAGCCGATGTCGGCCTCCCCACCACAGAAAAAATAATAACCGCCCTTCGCCAAAAAACAAAAAAAACTGATTCTCCCCTAGAAATCCAGAAACGATTGAAACAGGAGATATTGGCAATTCTTTCTTTAGCCACCTCTGAAACTCCTGTCAGAGCCGACCCCCAAGTAATAATGGTGGTCGGCATAAACGGCGGCGGAAAAACCACATCTGTGGCTAAGCTGGCTCATTATTATCGGGAAAAAGGGAAGAAAGTCCTGCTGGTGGCCGCTGATACCTTTAGAGCCGCGGCGCAGGAGCAGCTAGCCATCTGGGCCGATCGGCTTAACCTCCCTTTGATTAAAGGCCAGTACGGGGCTGATCCAGCGGCCGTTGTTTATGATGCCCTCCAATCTTTCCAGGCTAAAAATTACGATATCTGTCTGATTGACACAGCTGGCCGCTTACATACCAATCGAAATTTAATGGCTGAATTAGAAAAAATCCGGCGGGTGATTTCTCGCGAAATCCCCGCTGCTCCTCATGAAATATTGCTTGTCCTCGACGCCAGTATCGGCCAAAATGCCCTGATTCAGGCTAAGGAATTTTATAAATTCTCGGGACTCACCGGCATATTCCTCGCCAAACTGGATGGCACAGCCAAGGGTGGTTGTGTAATCAGCATTATTGACCAGCTTGGTTTACCAATTAAATTTGTCGGTATTGGAGAAAAAGAGATGGATTATCTTATATTCTCTCCCGAAGATTTTGTGGAAGCCCTCTTATCATGAAGGTTGAAGATATCAAGTATCTTCACTTAGCTTATGCCCTGGCGGAGAGAGCCAAAGGCCTCACTCTTCCCAATCCCCTGGTGGGAGCAGTGGTGGTCAAAAAGGGGACTATTATTGGCTATGGCTACCACCAGGGTCCGGGACACCCGCATGCTGAGATTGTCGCGCTCGAGATGGCTAAAAATCGCTCGGCCGGAGCCTGTCTCTATGTCACCTTGGAACCTTGTGTCCACTGGGGAAGGACGCCGCCATGTGTAGAAACAATTATTAAAATACCCTTAAAAAGAATTGTTATTTCCGCCTATGACCCCAACCCAATTGTCTACCAAAAAGGCGTCCTCTACCTCCAGCAGCATGGCTATCAAGTGGATATTGGCCTCCTGGAAGCTAAAAACCGGAAGTTAAATGAGGCTTATTACAAATTCATGTCCTCCCGCCGTCCCTTTGTTTGCCTGAAAACAGCCGCCAGTCTAGATGGTAAAATTGCTACTCATACTTTGGCCTCCCAATGGATTTCCTCTCCTTTATCCAGGGACTACAGTCAACTTCTTCGGGGAGAACACCAGGCCATTATGGTTGGCATCAGGACCATTCTCCAAGATGATCCGTTGTTAACTGTCCGCCATCCCCAATGGTCCAACAAAAAAATTACCCGGGTGATTGTCGATTCTCACCTAAAATTCCCTCCTNGAGCAAAAATGTTATCCACTCTTAATCAGGGCGAGATAATCATTTTTACCACCTCCAAAGCTCCGGAAAAATACCGACAATACCTGGAAAGCAAAGGTCTCCGGATAATCCCCCTCAAACCCAATAAAAAAGGGAAGGTGCCTTTAGGCCTGGTCCTGGAATGGCTCGGGCAACACCAGATTGCCAGTCTCCTGGTTGAAGGAGGCGGGGAATTGATCGCCTCTTTTCTTGAAGAAAAACTGGCCGATAAAATAATCCTTTTTCTGGCGCCCCGGTTAATAGGCGGAAAATCCGCTCCATCTCTCTTTTCCGGAAAAGGAATAGCCCATCTCCAGGAATCACTTCGTCTGCACCATATCTCTACTTTTCACTTGGAAAATGATATTATCATTGAAGGATATTTTTAATGTTTACGGGAATANTTACCGCCCAAGGGAAATTTAAGGGCTATCGTCGTCATAAATCAATTCTATTGATAGAAGCAGCCCAGGTAATTCCTGAGCTTCCTTTGGGTGAAAGTNTGGCTGTGGATGGTGTTTGTTTAAGTTTGGTCAGAAAAGAAAAAAATATCGGCTACTTCAACCTCTCTCAGGAAACTCTGGAGAAAACCACTCTCGGTCATTTAACCCCGGGCTGGCTTCTCAATTTAGAGCCACCACTCCGTCTTGATTCTCTTCTCAGTGGGCATCTAGTAAGTGGGCATGTGGATGGTACGGGACAAGTTGACCAGGTTATTTCCCGGGGGCAGGGAAAAAGAATCCGGATTAAATTCCCGCCCTCCCTCCAGCCATTTTTCATCCCTAAGGGAAGTGTAGCAGTCAACGGTGTCAGTTTAACAGTGGCCAGCCTACAGCAAAATTATTTTGAATGTGAGCTCATTCCCGTAACTCTGGACAGCACCAATCTCGGGCGCTTGAAAACAGGACAACATGTCAACCTGGAATGTGACATTATTGGCAAATACATGTATAATTTACTATCAAAGTTGGGAGTTATTCGTTCCTTGAAGCAGGTTTAACCATGATTAAAAAATCAGCTATCATCTCCGTCGAAGAAGCTATCAAGGCTGTTAAGGCGGGCAAACTAATTATCATTGTGGATGATGAGGACCGGGAAAATGAAGGTGACCTGATGGTCGCCGCCGAAAAAGTTACGCCCGATATAATTAATTTCATGGCCAAACATGGCCGAGGACTCATCTGTCTCCCTTTAACCAGGGAACGTCTTCAAGAACTAAATCTCCCTCTCATGGTCCCTGAAAATACAGCCCGCTACCAAACAGCTTTTACGGTCTCTATTGATGCTAAAGAAGGAGTAACAACAGGAATTTCTGCCCACGACCGGGCCAAAACCATTCTTACAGCTATCGACCCCAAAACCAAGCCTGGCGATCTGGCTCGTCCGGGACACATATTCCCTCTCCAAGCTCGAGATGGAGGAGTTCTTGAAAGAGCTGGCCAAACCGAAGCCGCCGTTGACCTGGCACGTCTGGCTGGACTGTATCCGGCCGGAGTAATTTGCGAAATTATGAACGAGGATGGCACGATGGCCCGCCTGCCCCAACTCATAGAATTCAGCCAGACTTATGACATTCCTATCTTGACTATTGCCGACCTGATTCAATACCGACTCAAACATGAATGTCTCATTAAAAAGGTCGAAGAAGCTGACCTGCCCACGCGATTCGGCCAATTTCGCATCATGGTTTTTGAAGACAAGATTCATCACGAGCACCATATTGCGCTGGTCAAAGGAAAAATTGACACCGAAAAACCTATTATGATCCGGGTGCATTCTCAATGTTTAACCGGGGACACCTTTGGCTCCTCTCGCTGCGATTGCGGAGACCAACTTCATCGAGCTATGGAAATGATCGATAAAGAAGGCCAGGGCATTATCCTTTATCTCTTAAATCAAGAAGGCCGGGGCATTGGCTTAGCCAATAAAATCAAATCATACGCCCTCCAGGATCATGGGGCCGACACAGTCGAAGCCAACCGTAAACTCGGTTTTAAACCCGACCAGCGAGACTACGGGATAGGAGCTCAAATTCTTGTTTCACTCGGCGTGAAAAAAATACGTCTCCTGACCAACAATCCCCGTAAATTTGTCGGCCTGGCCGGCTATGGGCTAGAGATAGTCGAACGCATCCCGATTGAAGTCCCTCCTAATAAGTGCAATTTAAATTACCTCAAAACTAAAAAGGAAAAATTGGGCCACATCCTGGAAATGGTCTGAAATAAAAGCCACTTCTTGCTTCAATTCTAGTAATATTACACCGAAAACAGCCTGATTGTNACCTCTTTTAATCAATTTTGCCAAGCGAGATCAATTTATTTATGATATCCTCTTAAATANGTATTCCCAAAATTTGACCTGTTTAAGACAGCCATGACTCCAGCGAAAAAGGAAAAAAGTAAAACTAAAAAAATAATTCCCCTTAGCCCGCCGTCTTCCCGGGAATTCCAAGATGACTGGCAGTCAATTAAAAACAAACAACAACGTCTTCAGGCTATTAAAGAATTAATAAAAGAAAACCCTCCCTACTTAATTAGAACTCTAATCGATCTCCTGGCTGACCCCGGGGAAGATATAAGAGAATTCATTGTTAATTTCCTGGCCCGGGAAGAAAGTTCCCTCCCTCTGGAAATATTGGTCGACAAACTCAGAGAGCCACCCTGGTATCGCAAAACAGCTCTTTTGAAGATAATTGCTCATCGCCGGGAAACACTGTTATTGGATTCTCTTTCGTTCCTGACAAACGACTCCAATGCCGCTGTCCGCTGCGAATTGGCCCAAACTCTGGGGCAGCTGGCAATTCCCCCGGCCCTTCATCTCCTCAGNAAAATGACCAAAGATTCTAATCCTTATGTCCGGCGGACAGCCGAAAAAGCTCTGGCCAAAGCGAGTAAAATTAGATTTATCTAAAACAACATTCTTTAATACTCGCCCGGAGATAAAAACAGGGCACACAAGAAAAGGCTGGATTATTGCCCCGGAGTTATCTTATTAAGAAGACAGACATCATCTGCTTAACAGAGGATAACGAGAGGAGTTTAGATTGACTCTTAAGAAGCAGTGTTATTCTTACAATGTAGGCCCGGACAACTACAAGACCCAGACTGAGGCCAGGTCCCTAAACCACAATTAGGCATTTTGCAATGACAAAGGACAGCTTCTTCAACTCGCCCCTTTATCAAGACAATAAGTTGTGGCCTCTCCCAAATTTTCTTTTTCACTGTTCACTCTCCTTAGCTCCGCTATAGTGAATAGTACTGTAATTTAACCTCTTTCTTTTGTCAAGGAAAATTTATATCCCCCCTTCATCAAAATTGTCCCGCTATAGAATTAGCTCATTTCAAATTTTTCAATCTCTCATGGGCCACCTGACAAAAATATTCTACCGGCTGATCAAGTCGACCCAACTCAAGATCAGCATGGGCAGGACACCAGAGACAGAAATTAATAATCGGACATTGATCGCAATTGTTTATAAATTCTTCAGCCTGGGACTCCATCGCTCTAATCTTGGGAACAAAATTATTCCACGCTTCGGATAAAGAGCCCTGTCTCCAGTTATAAAGACAGCGGGAGTGCCAGAGAGAACTACACAACCGGAATAA
>MTOP01000096.1 GCA_002010725.1 Candidatus Aminicenantes bacterium JdFR-80 | reverse complement strand
ATGAATTTTCTCTGTTGGCAGGAATTTCAAGAGCTGGTGCCGGCGAAAATTCAAACCGTGCTCCTACCGGTTGGTTCTCTGGAACCCCACGGAGTCATCCCTAACGGCACTGACAATCTGGCGCCGGAAGCCATGGCCCGGGCCATTGCCGAGCGGGTCAATGCTCTTATCGCTCCCACTCTGAATTACGGGGTAACTCCAGCGATGAAAGCTTATCCTGGAGCTGTCTCCATCAGGGCTGAAGCCTACCAGCCCTTTGTTGAAGATATTCTGGTTAATTTGGCTGATAACGGCTTCCGGAATATTATTATTCTCAACGGCCATGGGGGCAACACTGAAATCCTCCAGCAGCTGGCCCGCCAGGTGGCCAACCGCTGCCGGGTCCGTATCCTGGTAGTCAACTGGTGGACTCTGGCTGATAAATTAACCAAAGAAGTTTTCCAGGAAAACGGCGGCCACGCCGGCAACAATGAAACCGCCTACATCCAGGCTGTCTATCCCCAGTATATCCATCCCGAGCGATATTCCCCGGAAATGGCTTCACCGTTGGCTCTGGGTAATAGCTTCTATGCTGTACCGGTGCCATCTTCTATTCTTCTCTATGAAAAAGGCCAGGGCTATCCCACCTTTAATAAGCAACAGGCTCAGGAATACTTCCGGAAAGTCAACGACCTGGTGGCTGACCTGATTCTGGATATTATCCATAAATGGGACCTGGCCGGTGTCTACAAAAAATAAGTTGTCTTCATCCTATAAAAGCCTTTTATATAAATGGGCGATATCTCTTTTCTGACAAAAAGAACAATTCACCTTTAAAAAGAGTTGCCTTTCTACATCCTCATCATTTAGAATTTAAAGAAAAGATTCGGTGGGAATTGAAATTAATGCATCCAAGTTACCGCGTCTGGGTGGCCACTCTCCAGCGACAAATTCGCCGGGAAGAACAAGTTGGCCTGATGGTCGGGATGACCATGGTGGATGGTCAGAGAAGCATGTCGATGAAAGTCAGAGGCAATACAGAACTTCGCCAAACAGATGCCTTCATTCTCCAAATTTTCTCCTCTGAAGGGCGCTTGCTGGGGGCTATTCCCCTTGACGTTTTCGTCGATGGCATCTTTATTGCCGGTAACCGATTGTTTTTAGTTGATAAACTGCGGGGATGTTCCATCTACGAATACAAAATAATTGAAAACTGAAGTTGAGAGGAGAGTAAAATTGTGATATTTTTTTCTCTTCCCTGGATAGAGACATCTGGCGAAAGATTCTTAGAGAGGAGGTTAATCCATGGCTAAAGGTATTGAGGTAGCTAAACCAACTGGCAAATTAGGTGTTCTCCTGCCCGGCATGGGGGCAGTAGCCACAACTTTTATCACCGGTGTAGTGGCTGTCCGCCGCGGGCTGGGCCAACCTATAGGCTCTTTAACCCAGATGGGCACCATCCGCCTGGGTAAAAGAACGGAAAAAAGAATCCCGAAGATAAAAGAATTTGTCGAATTAGCCGATTTAAATGATTTGGTTTTTGGAGGATGGGATATTTTTCCCGAAGACGTCTACTCGGCGGCCCTTAAAGCCGGCGTGCTCAAAAAAGATTTACTCGATCAGGTAAAAGATGAAATCTCCCAGATAAAGCCCTGGAAGGCAGTTTTCAATAAAAACTATGTCAAAAAACTCGACGGTGACTGGGTGAAGCAGGCGACCAATAAATACGAATACGCTCAGCTTCTCATGGAAGACATCCAGAACTTCAAAGAAAAAAATAAACTCGACCGCCTGGTCATGATCTGGTGTGCCAGCACCGAAGTCTTCCTGAAAAAACACGAAGTCCACGAGACCATCGAGTCTTTCGAAAAAGCCATGAAGGAAAACCACCCGGCCATTGCTCCCAGTATGATCTACGCTTATGCCGCTATTATGTCCGGGGTTCCCTTCGCCAACGGAGCTCCTAATCTGACAGTCGACATTCCCGCTTTAACCGAATTAGCCAAAGAAAAAGTTGTCCCCATCGCCGGGAAAGACTTTAAAACCGGCCAAACGCTGATGAAAACCATTATCGCGCCCGGCTTGAAAGCCCGTCTTCTGGGTCTTCATGGTTGGTTTTCCACCAACATTCTTGGCAATCGCGATGGTGAGGTCCTCGATGACCCGGAATCCTTCAAAACCAAAGAAGAAAGCAAGCTAGGAGTGCTGGACTATATTCTCCAACCTCACGTTTATCCTGAGTTATATCAGGGCTTCTATCACAAAGTAAGAATCAACTACTATCCTCCCCGCGGCGATAATAAAGAAGGCTGGGACAATATTGATATTTTCGGCTGGCTGGGTTACCCGATGCAGATCAAAATTGATTTCCTCTGTCGAGACAGCATTCTGGCCGCCCCGATTGTCCTGGATTTAGCCCTCTTCCTCGACCTGGCGCAGCGGTGCCGGATGAAAGGCATCCAGGAGTGGCTGTCCTTTTATTTCAAAAGCCCGATGTGTGCCCCAGAACTTTATCCTGAACACGACCTCTTTATCCAGCTTATGAAGTTGAAGAACACCCTCCGCTATATCAAAGGGGAGGAGTTAATTACCCACCTAGGTCTGGAATACTACGATTAAGACGGCCGCAGAAAGATCAAAATTTTTTCTTTCTGCGAGAAGAAGAAAACCAAAAAAGGATTCAATTTTACTCTGGCCAGTGTAAGCATCTTTATTTGCCTGATAAATATATTTGCCCAGCATCAAACTAACAGAAGGAGATAATTGCTCATTGGAAAAGAATTGGTTAGAAAAAGGTTTCCTCCAGAGGAAAGCAAGGACTGAGATTAAACAGTAACATAACTTCAGCTTAAATGTATCCAATGTATCCTAGGTAATAGACAATCATGTTTTTCCCGGCACTGTTTTAGGGATGCATCCCTTGCCAATTACTAGACTCTCTGCTTAACCAGAAATGACCTATCATCCCGGCCAGGAACGAGGAAAAAAAAGCCGCTCATAAAGTCCCAGTGCATAGCGGTCGGTCATCCCGGCGATAAAATCAGCCACCCGCCGCTCCAACGGATCGCCCTCCGGATAAGGCTTGATGAATTCATCAGGATGAGAATAAAAATGCTCGAATAAATCCCGTAAAATCTTTTCGGTTTTCCATAGCTCTCCTTTGGCTACAGGGTTATAGTAGACCCTCTCATAAAGAAAATCCCGCAACGCTCCCAGAGCTTCTCTGATTTCATCACTCAGGGTAATTCTGGCCAGTTCTATTTTCAAACTACTGTGAACTACATCCTCGACCATCCGATCAATCCGCTGGGCAGGCCATTTTCCCAGAACCTGAACCAGCTCCCGGGGAATATCCTTTTCCTTAATTATTCCCGCTCTTAAGGCATCATCAATATCATGATTAACATAGGCAATGACATCGGAAACGCGGACAATCTGACCCTCCAGAGTCCGGGGTAGATCTTCGCTCCGGGTCGGTAAGATTTCGCCCCGTCCCTTGGAATGATGAAAAATCCCCTCACGCACTTCCAAGGTCAGATTTAAGCCTTTACCTTCATATTCCAATTTCTCCACCACTCGGAGACTCTGGCGGGCATGATGGAAACCTCCGGGAACCAAGCGATCTAGGACCTTCTCTCCTGAATGACCGAAAGGGGTATGTCCCAGGTCATGACCAAGAGCAATCGCTTCGGTTAAATCTTCATTCAGACGGAGTGCCCGGGCAATTGTCCGGGCAATTTGAGAAACTTCCAGAGTATGAGTTAATCTTGTTCGATAATGGTCCCCATAAGGAGCCAGAAAAACCTGGGTTTTGTGTTTCAACCGTCGGAAAGATTTACAGTGAATAATGCGGTCCCGATCCCGCTGAAATTCAGTCCGGAGGGGATGAGGCTTTTCCCGTCTTTCCCGCCCCCTGGTTTTTGAGCTTAAACAGGCTCGGGGAGAAAGGGTTTTTCTTTCAATCTCCTCAAGTTCCTTGCGGATAGTAGCCATATTGTCTCACCTAAAAGTCAAAATATATCTTTCCTTGTCCGGAGCTATTGCTTTCTAATTACCCAGGGGGCATTGACCTGAGTTTGATTAATCAGGAGCGGGGGAACAGGAAAATTAATTTCTTTGCGGTGGGAAATTTCCAGTTGTTCAATCACCAGGCGCATCGCTTCCTGGATACCCATTTGATTCATCAAGGCAAACGGCCCCTTCTGCCAGCCCAACTCCTGCTCGCAGGCCTCTTCCAATTGCTCTAAATCTATAATCCGACTCCCGACTAATTCAGTAGCTACCATAAAAGCTACCGCCCAAAATCGTCTGACCAGCAAATCTACGGTCATTTCATCGAGCAATTCCAAGTTCTTTTCCTCGCCAAATATCTCGGTTAATTCATCAACCGGGTGAGAAAAAATATTACTCTTAAGGGAAAAGAAATTGTCATAGGATTTTCGTAGTTCATCCTCACTTTCTGGACCCGCCAGATACATTAAATAGGCCTGGATCTGGGAAAACCCTCTTCGCTGGCAAAAACTCAAAATCCCTTCTGGTCCGCTAAAAGCTCGCTGGGAAGCTTCTTCAACTTCATTTACTGTCCGCCCTTCCTCAAGCATCCTCCCGGCCTCAAGAATCAGCGAGGCTAGTAAAAGATTTAAAGCACCGCCCCGCCTTTCCTTTTTTAGAGGAAAGGGTTCCTGCACCAAATTTAAATCTGTTTTTGTTTCAAGGCTCATGTTTTTCCCTTTACTAATTAATTATTATTATCTCGTAGTTCTTCACTATAAATAACGTCTCACCTGCCCAGCCTTCTCTTCCCGAGAGAAGAAAATCAGCTGGTTTGCTGATTATAGCATAGGTTTTTTATTTGCTTAAGACTAATCTCTCCTTATCAGCAACTAGATCTACTACTAAAAACTGGAAAACGGCTCACTTACATTTAAAAAGATAGTAGTATTTCAAAGAAATTCGTCATGTCGTTTAGCTGTCAGAATAACAAACGCGCCGGAATTATAATTCTTTATCTCCCTTTCTCTTGAAAATTTCAACTAATCTGATACATTTAAACCTTAAGAGTAATCATCTCCAGAGTGTATTGATGAGTCAAATCGAAAGAAACGTCAAGGCTATCCTGGCTGAGCTTCCTCCAGGAGTCGAACTGGTGGCCGCCGCTAAAGGCAGAACACCGGAAGAAATTCTCCAAGCTGTCCAGGCAGGAGTGAAAATAGTCGGCGAAAATTACGTTCAGGAAGCTCTGGCTGCCTATCAGGTTATCGGCTCCCAGGTTAAGTGGCACTTTATCGGTCATCTCCAAAGGAACAAAGTCAAAAAAGCTATTGAAATTTTTGATATGATTGAAACCCTGGACTCCCTCCCACTGGCTGAAGAAATAGAAAAAAGATGTCGCCAAAAAGAAAAAATCATGCCCGTTCTCGTTGAAGTCAATAGCGGCCGGGAGCCACAGAAATATGGAGTTCTTCCCGAAGATGTAGAAAATTTTGTCCGCCAGCTGTCTTCTTTCTCTCATCTTCGGGTTCTCGGGCTGATGACTATGGGCCCGGCTTTGGGGGACCCTGAAGAGGCTCGTCCTTATTTCCAGGAAACCCGCCGGCTCTTTGAGCAACTAAAGTCCCTTTCTCTTCCGCAAGTAGAAATGAAATATCTCTCTATGGGTATGAGTAACAGTTATCAGGTAGCCATTGAGGAAGGGGCCAATCTGGTCCGTTTGGGGACAAAACTCTTTGGTCCACGCCAATATTAAGAACAGCCCAATAATTACCCCGAGAAGAAGGGTGAGATTAATCTTAAACTCTAATTCAGAATGATGGAGGGGCCCAAAAAACAGAAGGCAATTAATCCCGTCTGATTAAATAGGTAGTCTATCTTATCCATTGTTTGGACCATCATGACAGAAGTTTGATGCTTTCACCTCTCGCCAGTTGTCAGATAGCTATGGCAGATTATGTCAGGAATAATGTAAAGATCTATCCTCATCTTCAGGAATATAACAGCAGCTCGTTTTCTATAGACCTAACCAATAAATCAACTAGATCAGCCGGCCCTCTTCCCAGCCCAGGGTAATCAATTCAATCTTAGCGGGGTCAGCTACACCCAGATGATGTCTTGTTTCTGCCAGAAAAATGTGCTTGGCCGGAGGCTGGAGAGGTCTCTCCCTGCCAAAATATTCCTTCCGTTTGGCCTCAATGATGCGCAGGCCAGTAGAGTCAACAGCCACAGGATCTACACCCAGGATTAACCCGCAATAAGACCAGGTATATTTTTCGCTGTAATGATGGGGCCCGATGCCATGAAAAAGAGGCGTCAACATCACCAAAATGTTTAATCTCGTCTTCTCTTTGAGTCCATATTCAAACCAGATACGGGCTAAATCCGCACAAGAATCGCCATGATAAGCTGAAGGACGGGGCACAAACATAATGTAATTTTTAACACAACTTCCCATCCCTGACCAATGATGGGTCCGGGCTGGCCGGGCATTAATTAAAGCCGTGGCTTTTTGAAAAATTGGATTTCGCCTGACGCCCCGATCGTCAATAGCGATATTTTCTTCCGGCACCCCCACATCCCGGACTCGCCGCCAGATCGCCTGTTCGACCTCAGTAGTCGTCGGAATATAACGCCAGACATTGCTCTTTATGCCCACGATATCCGAGGGCTTGATCAATCTCTTCCAGGCTTCAACCGGATCTTTTTCATCCAGCAGGGTCATGATTGCCTTATCCATCATCTGCTGAATAACTTCTGCCCGCGGCCTTTTATGGTTATCCAGAGCTTCCGGATCTCTGATCAGAACAACTCTTGCCCGGGAGGAGCTCTGAGATGCCTTCCGGCTGTTAAATCTAAATAACTCCTCGGCAGGTAAAAGGCCGGCCAAGGGAACTGCCGCAGTAATTTTTAAAAAATCCCGCCGCGTTACGGGTTTTTTCATTTCTCCCTCCTTTATTTTATTGATTGGGATGTAAAAAATTGGCGAGCAGGGAAGCGGCTGCCTCCCGGGATGGTGCATCGAAGACAACAGCGATTAAGTCTTGCTTCTGCCAGATTCCTGTCCATAAGCCATTTTCGGTTTGAACGAATGTGTCCTTCCTGGCCCGGACTTCCGGCAGATAATAGTGAATAAACTTCTGCCAAGCTCGCTTAGCTTTTTCTTCTTCAGGATACTGAATGCCCAAGAGGACTGTTCTTTCTTTGGTCTTTTCCTTATTTAATTGATAAAATCCCAGGACAGCTTCAGTCTGATTATCCAATTCCAGGATATTTTCTTCCGCGACGAAATAATGATAATTAAGAATCAAATGATTGTGAAAATAACGAACTTCATCTTTCAGTAAGGAAGTGCTGGGAAGACGGTTAATTATTGCGGGCAAAGAAGACTCTTCCTGAATTCGAGCGGCTATCACTTTACCTAATTGAAGAACGACTTCTTTCGTCTTTTGATTTTCCACTTCGGCATAAATAGAAACAAAATAGCTTCCTTTCCAGAAGGAAAGAAGGCCACCTTTATAAACAGCTCCCTGACCAATAGGCAGCTTCTCTCCCTCCCGGTCATGGGTAAAGACACCGAAGGCATCTGCCGCTGAACCCATATAAAATAGATCAACAAAAATCACCTGCTCCGCCGGCCCCAGGAAGCGCCGGGACAGCAGGAGACGAAAATTATAAGCCCGATAAACCTCGCCTGCCCCATCAATATAATCAAAGATAGTTTGTGGATCATAGAAATTATCTTCCACCGCTCGCCAGTCATCGACTGTCTCTGGAATCAATTGTTTCATCACCTCTGCCTGGGCCTTCCCCGAACTTCCCACAGCGTATCCTCCTCCTATTATGATTAATAATAACAAAAGGCATATTCCCTTCCCAATAGACTGCATATCAATCCCCGTTAATAATTTTTTTTAAAGGGTGGCCCATCTTTAACCACCAAAGTTGGCAGGCCTTCTCTGATTAATGCTCCCTAGAATTTTCCTGCCCCCTCTAGTTTAGCCTGAATGTAATTCTCCGGCCTAACATAGTATTTCGTCTCTTATTTATCACATTTTTTCTTCCTCGGGCAAGAAAAATGATATTTTAAGTTACCTTTTCCCCGGGACTCTCTTTTGTTTGTTTAGCCAGAAACTGAGATAACGTTGCAGAAAACGAGTGGCTTCATCGGCTTTCCGAAAGACTGGCAATCCCTCCGCCTGGAAAAAGTCAACCAAGGGCTGGTATAACTCACCAGCATCTAGGTTAATAACTATTGGCTTGGTTGTCTGGCGGAAAAGCTCCACCAGTCGCCGGGCCAGACTTCCCTCTCGTCGAAAATCTTCAGAGTGCTCCCCTGACGAGGGTAATGTTTGAAGGGCTGTGGTCATAGGCACAGGGGAAACAACCACTGCATCAACCCCCTCATCAGCCAGCACCGTCTCCACCACCCGGGCAAAAACCTGATCATCGGCCAAGGGTGTTAAGTCCAAAGGATTATGGATGTCCTGAAGATGAGCTACTCCCGCCTCAGTGAAGATCTTCCGAAGTAAACCAACGGTGGTTGCGGAAAATACGGCCAGCTCCCCTCCCTCATCTGGAAACAAATCAGCCATAGCCACCGACTCAAACCCCGCATTACTTATCAAGGCAATCCGCCTCCCTCCAGCCTCCTTTCCCTCCAGCAAGCAAAAGCCTTCTATTAGTTGTTCAAATTCCCGTAATGATTCAGCCATAACCACTCCCTCGCTCTTCATTACTTCCTGAAAAACATGATAATCTCCCGCAATAGAGGCGGTATGACTCGAGGTGGCCTGCTGACCTGAAGCTGAACGTCCGCCTTTGTAAACAATAACCACTCGCTTTTTTTGAGCCAGGTAGCGACGAACCGATTGAACAAACTGCCAGCCGTCTCCCTCCTTAAATCCTTCAATATAAAAAGCCAGGACACGAACTTCTTCTCTTCCCTCGAAATATTTCAAATAATCACCCACGGTTAAATCGAGTTGATTGCCTACTGAAATTCCATAAACAGGCTGGAGAAAAGACAGATTGGACATCCGGGAAATCATGAAAGCTCCGCTCTGACTGATATAGGCTAAAGGAACTTGAAGCGGGGCGAATCGAGGCGCTGGAAAAATCTTATGAGCGGGCACAAAAGTAGTATCAAACCGGGCTGGTTTGGAGAAAACGCCCAAACAATTGCCGCCATTAATAACCGGAGCAAATTTTCCTTTCTGCCGGCAGTTCTCAATTAACTCCTTTATTCTCTGCTCAATAAATTCGGTCCCTTTCTTTTCACCCATCCCGCCACTAATTAAAATGACGGCTTTGGCCTTCCTTGCGTCTACCACCTCTTCCAGAACGGAGGGTGTTTCTTCAGCTGGAAGAGCTACAATTAACAAATCAACCGGCTGGGGCAAAGCGGCCAGGTGAGGAAAGCACTGACAGCCGTCAATCGATTCCATTCCGGGCTTGATGACCACTACCCTTTCTTGGGGATATCCCGCCTTAATAATATTCCGGAGGATAATCCGGCCAATATTCATCCCCCGGGAAACACCGATAAGGCCGATCCGCCGGGGATGGAGTAAAAATTCGATGGCTTCCGCCGGTGGGGACATTCTTCTCCACCGACAAGAAGAAAAGCGGCAGACGCCATCCAGGGCTATCAGTCGATGTCGAGAAACAACCAGCGGATTGGCCTCTATTTCCTCCAGAGTAAAATCCGTCTCTTTATTCCAGGGAGAAAAATAGGAGCTCAATTGGGAGAGATTTACCAATTTCTCAACCAGGTCCGTTACCGCCAGCAAGGGTTGTCTTCCTCTAAATGGACGACAGAGCTTCTGGCCGATTAGATGACTCTCTAATCTCTTTCGGAAGTAAACCGGTTCAGCTTCAGAAGCCAGAGCGGTTATCCCGGCACTCTCGGGAGTTAATAACTGATGCACAAACTCTACATCCATTCCCCCCAAACCAAAATGGATGACCGGACCAAACTCTCGACTTAACCGTACTCCACAAATTAACTCTGAGCCTAAACCAACATTTTCATAATCAACAAACTCACTGATCAAGAAACCTTTTATCTCCAGAGATCCATCAATTTTCACCCGGGCTCTGACTTCTTTCTCCATCTGGGTGATAACTCGGGCCACCTCTTCCTGGTTGTTAGCTACTACCTGAACTCCTCCCACATCTGATTTATGAATAATTTGAGGCGAAACGACCTTAACCACCACTCTAGCTGAAGAGATAGTGGCTAATTGGTCTAAAGTGACATCCTCTCCTAAAGGTAGAAAAAAATGAGCCGGTGTTAGCAGACCAATTGCTTTGAAAATCTGGTAGACTTCTGGCTCAAGCAGGAAATTCCGTCCCTCAGCTTTCGCCTTAAGGAAGATGCTTTGACACTCTTCATACTCTCTTGGCTCTTGTTTTTTCCCTTCCCGGCTTGACATAGGTAAAATTGACTCCTGATAAATGAGTATTTAATACTTTTAAAGGTTGACCAGTTTCNCTTCCTTAACAGCCAACATCTCTTTAATCATCCTGGCCGACTATTTCCCGGCCCAGCTCAAAGGCTTTGATATTCATGGCAACAATCCCCTCTCCTTTAGCGGCAAACAACTGGTTTATCGCCTCTTTCAGATGGATCTCACCAATTATCAGGTAAGGAGAAGCAGCTCCCAGAAGAACCATATTTTGAGTTAAGAGGGAACCAGCCTGACGAGCCAGAGAAAGAGAATCAATTAACTTAACCCGGGGGAATTGACTAATTGTCGCTAGAATCTTTTCCAAAGGAGGATAATCAGGAATATTAATATATGGATTCCGACTGCTTACTATTATCCCTTGGGGGTGCAGGTAATCTAAATAGCGGATTGTCTCCAGAGGCTCGACACCCAGGATAATATCTGCCTGCCCCCTAGGAATAAGGTCAGAGTAAATCTTATCATCGGCCAGGCGAAGATGTGATTGGACAGCTCCGCCCCGTTGAGCCATCCCATGAACCTCAGCCTGTTTGAATTGCAGTCCCTCTCGCAGGGCTGCTATATCAAGGACAAAAGCAATGGAGAGAATACCCTGCCCACCGACACCAGCTAAAATAATATCCTGTTTCATCTCCTATCTCCTCTTAGCTCTTTTTTTGACTTCCTGGATGCATTCTCTGGTGGAAATGATGACCGATGTTCCCGGATATTCTATTTCTTCCCGCATCACCGCCAT
Source organism: Candidatus Aminicenantes bacterium JdFR-80 (assembly GCA_002010725.1). Taxonomy (GTDB): domain Bacteria; phylum Acidobacteriota; class Aminicenantia; order Aminicenantales; family Aminicenantaceae; genus JdFR-80. The sequence continues at coordinate 28,171 of MTOP01000096.1, read as the reverse complement.
ATTTTTCTCCTTGTTTTTGGGAAGAGGAACTATCTGGCGAATATGCTCCTTGGCCACACCCAAGCCGGCACAAATTTGAACCAGTCGGTCACCAGTAGCATAGGTGGGTTGTCCGCCGGTCATGGCCACCACCGCATTGTCAACGATTATCACCGTCATGTTGACATTGGCGGTCGCCGCATCCAAAAGAGGAGTCATACCGGAATGAGTAAAGGTTGAATCTCCGATAACCGCTATCGAGGGAAAAATGCCCGCTTCGGCACCTCCTTTCGCCATACTGACACTGGCTCCCATACAAACACAAGTATCAATGGCGCTAAGAGGAGGTAGCGCCCCCAGAGTATAACAACCGATATCACTGAAAACAGTGGCCTGAGGATAATCTTTCAGAACTTCTTTTAAAGCAATAAAAGTATCGTGATGGGGACACCCCTGACAGAGTTGAGGTGGACGAGAAGCCAAATGCTTATCTTTTAATTCGTGGTGAGAAAAAGGCTCCAATCCCAAGGCTGTTCTTACTGTGTCAGGAGTTAATTCTCCGGTTAGGGGTAAATCACCACTTAATTTTCCTCTTATCTTTTTCCCGGGTAATCCGAAAAGACCCCTCAACCTTTCTTCAATAAATGGATAGCCTTCCTCTACTATGAGTATTTCTTCCACGGCTTCAACCAACTGTCGGATTAGATTAAAAGGCAAAGGATAAGTGGAAATCTTCAGAACCGAAGGTTGGTGATCAAGAGAATTAATATTTTCCAGGACATAGTTATAGCCTATACCCGAAGCAATGATCCCCAGACGGGAATTGGAGGAGGAAAGGGAAAGCCGGTTAAAAGGCGATCTTTCTGATTCTTCCAGTAAATCCTTTTGAATATTCAGGAGCTCGGTAAATCGCCGCCGGGCATTGGCTGGCAGAAGAGTCCAATCTGACCATTCACCCCGCTGGAGAGGATTTGGAGCTCTTTTATCGCGACTGATCACTTCTGAGCGACTATGAGACAGGCGGGTGACCAGGCGAAGAAGAACCGGGAGATGATACTTTTCTGAGAGATCGAAAGCTTGGCGGGTCATCTCATAGGTTTCCTGATGATTGCTCGGTTCCAAGCAAAAAATCCGTGCAAAATGGGCATAATAGCGGCTATCCTGCTCATTTTGAGAACTATGCATACTCGGGTCATCAGCCACAACTACGACCAATCCTCCAATTATCTTGGTTAAAGCTGAATTCATGAAGGGGTCAGCCGCCACATTTAAACCGACATGTTTCATGGACACCAGCGCTCTCTGCCCGGCGAAAGAAACACCCAGAGCTTCTTCATAAGCCACTTTTTCATTCACACACCACGCAGCCTTAAAGCCTCCTTCTGAACGAGCCAGTCTAATTAAATATTCCATAATCTCAGAAGCAGGGGTGCCCGGATAAGAAAAGGCAGCCGTCAAACCGGCTTGAAAGGCAGCTAAAGCAACCGCTTCATCGCCAAGTAAAACGTCTTTCTTCATAGTGGTTCCTTATTAAAGAGATTAATTAGAAAGAAAAGATAGAATATCTTTTCGCTGAGACAGTGTCAATATACCTCTTCTATCAGAGATTACGCCCTCATTCCAGTCCAAAGGCATGAAATTATCATCTTGCTTTTTACTAGCTAATTTTATTTGCACTTTTGGCCAAAAAATTATATATTAAAATCCCATAAAAATATAATCTTTATCTTTTTATGGGAATTAATACATAATCTTCAGCTCCCTTTAATAAGGAGAATTAAATGATAAGATTATCAACTAAGGGCCGTTATGGTACACGTCTTATGCTCAGTCTGGCTAAACATTATATCAACGGCGAAGAAGCAGTCATACTAAAGACCATCTCCGAAGAAGAAAATATCTCTATCCGCTACTTGGAACAAATCATCATCCCCTTGAAGATTAGTCGTCTGGTGCGGAGCATTCGTGGCGCGGGTGGAGGATACGCCCTGGCTCGACCTCCAGAAAAAATCTTTCTTAGTGAAATCCTCCACGCTCTGGAAGGCTCCTGTTGCCTGGTAGAATGTGTAGAAGATGAAAATTATTGTGAGCGAATCAATATTTGTGCCACTCATGAAGTCTGGAAAGAAGCCAGCCTTCGTCTTAAAACATACTTTGAAAACCTTTCCCTCAAAGATCTGATTGAGATCGAAGAGAAAAAAATCAAAAAGGCCGCGGCCAGCAAATAAGTTTTTCGTTTAGCGGATCGCTTGCCCAAAGAAAAGAAAGGGAAGTTTTTTTCTTCCCGAAAAGAAACTTCATATTCTTCTTTCTTTTACCATAAGTCTTACCTCTTTTTTCTTCCTTAAATGTCTGCTCTTGATTTTTATAAAATACAGAATAATATAAGCATTTCCCTATTCGTGATGGTCCCTAGCTCCCAAAATATTGGGTGATTAAAATTGGAGACTCTTTAAAAACCAGTATAACCACTTTCTTCCAGCATGGGTTTGGAAATGCTCCCCTCTGAATATTTTTTTTCTTGACATTAATTTAACTCTTCTATAAATTCTATATGAAAAGTATTAATTAAACTCATGAAGAAAAAAATAGGGGTTTAGATTATTAAAATAATAAACTTTTTGGGTAGTCTAGGTATAAACTTAACACGTCCACTCCGTCTGTTTATCATCAATCCGGGAAAAAAGAAATCTTTGCATTTTATGAGGCGCTCCATTGATTAAAATTTCTACCAAAGGTCGCTATGGGACTAGATTAATGCTCAATTTAGCCCGGCATTACCTCCCCGATAAAAAATATGTTGTTCTCAAATCTATTTCAGATGAAGAGGAAATTCCCATCCGCTATTTAGAGCAGATTATTATTCCTTTAAAATTAAATAAGTTAATTAAAAGCATGAGAGGCTCCGGCGGGGGATATGTCCTAGCTCGGCCTCCTTCCCAAATTAAAATATCAGAAATCATCCTCGCCCTCGAAGGTCCACTTACGCTGGTCGATTGCGTCGAGGATGCTAATTACTGTCCTCGAGCACCTTCTTGTGCTACCCGAAAAGTCTGGGCCAGAGCCAGTCAACTCCTTTTTGATTATTTCAATAATCTTACCCTGGCTGACCTGGTCAAATTGGACAAAACAAATCGGGCGAAAAAATGATTAAGGCAGCTGACCACCTCCTGGCCGAAGCTATCCGCATACATAGTGGGCGCTTTATTTAGACGGCCTCCCAGAAAAAACCCCGACGACTACACTTTCGCCTTTCCTGATCTTTTAACCTTCCATGATGCCCCAACCACCATTGAAACAACACCCTTTCCTGATGTCTCTCATGCAGATTATTTTCGCCAAATAAAAACTTGATTTATTGTTAATAATTCCTATAAAATTTATATAAATATTAGAAGGCTGATCGAATGAAAGGATTAATAAAATTTTTCAGTTCAATTAAGTTGGCCATTATCCTGATTACTATTATTACCATCGCCTCTATCTTTGGCACTCTTATTCCTCAGAACCGGCCTCCTCAAGAATATATTCAACACTACGGTCAACTGGCCTCTGTTTTTCAGAAGCTCCATCTAACCCAACTTTACAGCTCCTGGTGGTATTTAACCCTACTGACTATTTTCACGCTAAATCTCCTGGTCTGTACTCTACTTCGCTTGGGCCCCAAAATTCGTCGAGCTTTCTCTCCTAAAATTGGCCAGGAAAAAAAGCGTATCTTGTCTCTTCANGTTAACGAAACGGTGAAGAAATCCATTTCCCCGGAAAAAATACCCGAAATTATAAAAAAAATCTTCAGGAAATATCATTATCGGATAAAAATCCAATCGACCGAAAAGCATCTCTATTTGCTGGGCCGGAAGAAGATGCTAGGTTTATTCGGGGTGGATTTTGTTCATTTAGGTCTGCTAATCATTGTTATCGGCGGCATAATCAGTGGTTTCACTTCTTTTCGGACTCATCTCAATATCCGTGAAAAAGAAGTGGTGCCCGTGCCTCAGGCCAATTTCTCTCTCCGTCTGGATAAGTTTGAGATGGAATACTATCCCAATGGGAGTATAAAGGACTGGAAAAGTACCCTAACTATTATCGACAATCAGACCGAAAAGATCACCAAAACAATTGAAGTAAATCATCCCTTGGCTTACCAGGGTTTCCGATTTTACCAAAGCAGTTATGGCTGGGACTGGAAACACCCACAATTTATTATTGAAATTAAAAAAAGAAGTGATCCGGGTTACTCCCATCAACTGACCCTCATTCCCCGTCAACCTCAGGAAGCACCGGATGACCTCTCGTTGGTGATAACTCATTTTGTACCCGATTTCATCATCACAGAAAACAGACAGGTGGCTACACGCAGTCTTGAACCCCGTAATCCAGCAGCTTTTATCCAGGTTAAGCAAGGAGATGAACAAATCTATTCCGGCTGGATTTTCGCTAAATTTCCCGAGTTCTCCCGATCTCACACCGCCTCATCATCAGACTACCATTTCATCTTCAAAGACCTCAAGGCCGGGATGTATTCCGGGATTCAGGTAGCCAAAGACCCCGGCACAAACTTTATCTGGGCTGGTTGTGTCTTCTTAGGAATAGGACTTTTCCTGGCCTTTTATTGGCCGCCTCGAGAAATCTGGGGCCTGGTGGAAATAAGTGGGCACCAGGTTGATGTCCATTTCGGCGGAGTAGCTCGAAAAAATAAAGATTCTTTTGCGGAAGAATTCACCCGGCTAATCTCAGATTTTAGGAGTTTCAAATGAATGAATCCTTCTTTTTTGGCCTTTCCTTTATTCTTTACATAATAGCGGCTTTCTTCTATTTCTCATTTCTCTTTTCCAAGAAAATCTCTTTCTCCCGAATTGCTACCAATATGGCTCTCATCGGCCTCATTTCCCATACTCTGGCTCTTATTTCCCGAACAATAGAGAGTGGTCATGCGCCCTTTACCAATATGTATGAATCTCTATCCTTTCTTTCGTGGGCCACAGTTTTAGCTCTAGTCATCATTGAGAAAAAATATCAGCTCCGGGCGGCTGGCGCTTATGTCGTTCTCATCGTCGTGGCTCTCATGGCGATTGCTTCCTCTCCTCTTATGCCTAAAGAAGCCACTCCTCTTGTTCCAGCCCTCCAGAGTTACTGGCTCTGGCTCCATGTATCAGTCACTCTTCTGGGAGAAGGATTTTTTGCCGTCGCCTTTGTAACCAGCATTCTTTATCTAATTGCTGACTCCAAAGTTCGCCAGGGTAAACCAACTTCTCTCTCGCCCGAAAAGCTNGACTCTTTGTCCTATCGACTTATCGCCATCGGTTTTCCTCTTTTCACTCTTGGCGGCCTCATCTTCGGAATGATCTGGGCTTACCAGGCCTGGGGAAGCTACTGGAGTTGGGACCCCAAGGAGGTGTGGAGCCTGATCACCTGGTTTGTTTTTGCTCTTTATCTTCACACTCGCCTGGTGATGGGTTGGAGGGGTCGCCGTTCGGCCTTTATCGCTATTCTTGGTTTCCTGGCTGCTCTATTTACTTATTTCGGAGTAAATTATCTCATTTCTGGTTTACATAGTTACGCCTGATGGGTAAAAAGAAAAGAAACAAAAAGAAGTGGCTTATTCTGGGAATATCTATATTTGTCTTTTTCGTCTTTCTCTTTAGTGCCATTGAATTCACCTCTCATTCACATTTTTGCTCAACCTGTCACTATATGAAGCCTTTTTACAATTCCTGGAAGACGTCTTCGCACAAAGATATTGAATGCCTGGTCTGTCACTATCCTCCAGGAATCAGATCAAAACTCCGGGCCAAGGTGGAAGGGCTTCTCCAAGTCGGTCGTTACTGGACCAAACTTTACCTGAAATCAAAACCCTGGGCTGAAATCCCTGATGAAAGCTGTCTGCGGGAAGGTTGCCACAACAAACGATTGCTTCAAGGGGCGGTAGACTTTAAAACAGTTCATTTCGATCACAAAATCCATCTCACCGACCTTAAACGAGGCAAAAAACTCCGCTGTACCAGCTGTCATTCTCAAATCGTCCAGGGAGAGCACATCACCGTCACTGAAAGCACTTGTTTTATCTGCCATTTTAAAAAGAGCAAGCACTATCCCCNGATAGCTGATTGTTCCCATTGTCACCTCAAAGAAGACCTGGTTTCTTCCACCACTTCTCGATTTAATCATAAACCCGTTTTTGAGAACGGCTTCTCCTGCAATAAATGTCACACCAACACTATTCTGGGAGATGGAGCCGTGCCCCGGGAAAATTGTTATAAATGTCATTGGGAGCAGGACCGCTTAGCCCAATATGAAGATACGGACTTGATGCATACCACTCATATTACCAACCATAAAATTGAATGTAACCAGTGCCATCTCGAAATTCAGCATAAAATCATTAAAGACATCGAATCTATTTCTGATTGCTCCTCCTGCCATTTTAATCTTCACGAAGCCCAGAAAATACTCTTCAGTGGACAAGGTGGGCATGGAATTACCAAACCCATCCCTAACCCCATGTTCGAGAAGGGATTAAGCTGTAAAGGCTGCCATATTTTTCACGAAGAAAAAGGCGGCCAAATCCTCAAAAGTGACACCCTTTTCTCCAAACCTGAAGCCTGCGAATCCTGTCATGGGCGCGGCTTCGCTCGTCTTCTCAAGGAATGGGAATTATCCGCCACATCTAAATTAACCCAGATGAAGTCGCTCTATCAGAAAACATATAAATGGGTAAAAAATAGCCGCTCTCAGAATAAAGGAAAAGCCTTAAAACTTCTCGAACAGGCGGCTTACAATATTGATCTGGTCGACCGGGGAAAAAGTGTCCACAACATCCAGTTCGCCAACCTTCTCCTCCACTCGGCTTATGACTTTCTCCAGCAGGCCCTACATTCTATTGACACATCAATGAAGCTGCCCCAACTTGCCTGGACTTCTGAACTGGTGCCCACCGAATGTGCTTCCTGTCATGCCGGCATTGAAGAAGTATCCGTTCAATTCTCTGGCCGCACTTTTCACCACAAAAATCATCTCCTGCAAAAAAACTTGAATTGTCCCCAATGTCACTCCAACACCCGCCGACACGGGGAACTTATTGCTACCCAGGAATTCTGTTCCTCATGCCACCATCAAAAACAATCAAAATCATGTGATGACTGTCATCAGGTTCAGAATCTGTTTTATAAGGGCGGCAAAATCCAGAATTTCTCCCTGGATCCTGATGTTATGGCGGAGAGTGAAGTAAATTGTTCTGACTGCCATCGGGAGCAGGGAAAAATCGTTCGTCCCTCGGCAGCCAAATGTACTGATTGTCATGACNAAGAATACCAGCAGATGATGACCGCTTGGCAAAAAAGGATTAAAGAACTAAGCCAAGAACTCAGGGAGCAATTATCGGCAGAAGNTGGTCGGTTGAAAACACAGAATCCTGAACTGTATAATTCAGGCGTCAAATTATTAAAACTTCTGGAGCAAGACGGCAGCTGGGGGATTCATAATTTTGCCGCTCAAGAAGAAATTCTGGAAAAACTTTTAAAACAAATCTCAATAAAATAGAGGTAAGGGTATGGGTAGTATGAACCGAAGAAAATTTATAGACATTCTTTTCTTTGGCAGCCTAGTCGGGACAATAAGCTCTCTCTCCTATCCAATTATCCGCTACCTGCTGCCACCCAAGAAAGCCGGAGGAGCGGTCAATTCAGTGGTGGCAGCCAGAGTTGATGAAGTCCCCCCAAATTCCTACAAAATTTTCAAGTTCGGGAGCGCACCCGGGATTCTCATCAACACTCCCCAAGGTGAATTACGCGCTTTCTCAGCTGTCTGCACTCATCTTTCCTGCAATGTCACTTATGATGCTCAAGCGGAAAACATCTATTGTCCTTGTCATAACGGACGTTTCGACTTAAATGGTAATGTCCTGGCCGGTCCCCCACCAAAGCCTTTGGAACAATATGAAGTTAAAATAAGCGGCCAGGAAGTCATTGTCTCCCGGAGAGCTTAAAAATGGGTCGCTATTTAAAAGACTTTTTAGCTTTTTGGGACAGCCGCCTTAAATTCTCAGATCTAACCGAAGTGGCTCGNAAAAAAACAGTTCCCCTGCATAAACATTCCTTCTGGTACTATTTTGGAGGGATCTGTCTTTTCCTATTTTTCGTTCAGGTCGTAACAGGTGTTTTGCTCCTCCTTTATTACACCCCGACCATTGACGGAGCCTGGAAGAGCATTCTCTTCATTATGAGCGAAGTCAAGTTTGGCTGGCTTATCAGGTCAGTTCACAGCTGGTCGGCGAACATTCTTATCGGAGCAATCTTCATCCACATGTTCAGTGCTTTCTTCCTTAAGGCCTATCGTCCTCCACGGGAAATAACCTGGGTTTCTGGCTTTATTCTCTTACTGATTTTCCTGGCGTTTGGGTTCAGCGGTTATCTCCTTCCCTGGAATGAACTTTCTTTCTTTGCAACTCGTGTCGGCACAGACATCCTTGGTGTTTTGCCCCTTATCGGCCCTCCCCTTAAAAACTTTGTTCTAGGAGGACCTCAGGTTTCAGCCGCCACTCTGCCCCGTTTTTTCTGGTTCCATGTGGCTGTTCTACCGGCGATAACCATTTTTATTCTCGGCTTTCATCTTTTGCTGGTCCAGCTCCACGGTATGAGTCGACCCCTGGGATATGAAGAAAAGAAATTAAAAGAAATCCCCTTCTTTCCTGATTTTCTGTTAAAAGACTCGGTTGGATGGATGTTAATCCTGGGAGTTATCGGAATTCTGTGTGTCTTCTTTCCCTGGGAGCTGGGTAAAGAAGCTGATCTCTTCGCTCCTACCCCTCTAGGAATTAAACCCGAATGGTACTTCACTTTTATGTTCTCCACTCTAAAAATAATTCCCCCACATGTGCTCTTTATTGAAGGTGAAGTCCTGGCCATTTTAGCTTTTATGGTCGGCGGATTAATCTGGATGCTGGTTCCTTTCCTTGATCGTCAGGCAGCTCGGAACAAACCAAGTCCCTGGTGGAGTTATCTGGGCGTGGTCATTGTCCTTTATATCGTGGTAATGACCGCCCTAACTTACCTAGTTCCTAATTTATAGGAGAACCATGAGAAAGAAAAACATCTGGTTACTAATCTTAGGAGGAAGCCTTNTAATCTGGCTGGGAAAAAGCCCTTTACTATCTCAGGAATCAAGTTGTCTCAAATGCCACTTGAAGTTAGAAGATGAACTGGCTCGACCAGCTCTGAACTTTCAGTTGGACATTCATCAGGAGAAAGGCCTGGATTGCTCTGATTGTCATGGAGGTAATCCTCAGGCAGAAGACATGGATGAAGCCAAGGATTTCAGTTTCAAAGGAGCACCCGCCCGTCGAGATATACCTCAATTTTGTGCCGCCTGCCATTCCAATATCAAATACATGCGTCAGTACAATCCGTCCCTTCGAGTTGACCAATATACCCTCTATTTAACCAGTCGCCATGGCCAACTTTTTCAGAAAGGAGATTCACGAACTGCCGTCTGTACAGACTGCCACCAGGCCCATGGAATCCTCAATGCCCGGCAGCCCAAATCATCAACTTTTCCCTGGAATATTCCCGAAACCTGTGGGCGATGCCACTCCGACCCTAAGTACATGAAACCTTACAGAATCTCCACTAATCAGGTGGATGATTACAAACAAAGTGTCCATGCCGAAGCGCTCTACACTAAAAAAGACCTCTCTGCTCCCGTCTGCAATGATTGTCATGGTAATCACGGCGCTACTCCTCCCGAAGTGGCTTCAATCGCCAACGTCTGTCGCCAGTGCCACCCGGGGACAGCCGAACTTTTCGCCCAGAGTATTCATAAACCTGCTTTTGATGAATTAGGTCTGGCGGAATGTGAGGCCTGCCACGGCAACCACAAAATCAGCAAACCTGATGACCGCATGCTGGGAAGAGAAAAGGGTTCAGTTTGTCTTCATTGTCATGAAGAAGGTACCGAGGCTTTAAATCTTTCTCAGAAAATAAAACAGGAAATCTCTTCTCTAGCTCAAAAAATAGCAGCTGCGGCTGAACTTCTAGCCCAGGCTGAAGACAAAGGGATTGAGGTCAGCAACTCCAAGTTCAAACTTTCTCAGGCATCAACAATCCTCATTCAAACCAGAAATTTAACGCACAGTCTCGATCTCGAGAAAATATCCACCAAAACTTCTGAAGGCTGGAAAATCGCAGAAGAAGTGGAAAAAGAAGGGCTTTTAGCCCTTAAAGAAGCCAAGGAAAGGCGAATTGGGCTCATCATAACGACTCTCTTCATTCTGATCTTTGCCCTCTCTCTGATTCTCCGGATTAGAGAACGAAAAGCCAGTTCCTAAATTTTCTTGATGAAATATATTTTTTTTCGTTCTCAACACCAATCAACATCGCCAGGTAAAAAAATAAGGCGGTGAAGAGGGAAAGTTGAAGCTTAAAAGAGAAAAGCTCTAAAGCTGGCAAGACATCCAGATATCTCGCTTCCCACTTTTCTGGAAGGAAGGCTATCGGAGCAAGCTCAGCCAGGATGAGAATATTGGACAGCAGAAGGCAAGTAACCCCTTTGACCGGGGAAAGGATGGGGGGAACAGGCTATTTTCTAACTATTACCATTGATTTTATAGATTAGATATATTATATTATTTTTCTTTAAAAAATAAAATTACTAATAGGAGGAAGGAATGAAGAAAGCTGCCACATTCTTAGTCATCTCACTCTTCATCTTTGGCACAGCTATTATTGCTCAGGAATTTACTTACGTTGGAGCGGGGAAATGTAAGATGTGCCATAAAAGCGAAAAAAGAGGTAAACAATATATTCTCTGGGAACAAAGCAACCACTCTCAATCGTTCTCAGCTTTAACCTCAGACAAGGCAGCTCAACGAGCTCAGGAAGCTGGNGTCACCAATCCCACCGAGTCTCCCCAGTGTCTTAAATGCCATGCTCCCTTAGCTGAGAAAGCGGCCGAACTCAAAGAAGAAGGCGTAACTTGTGAAGTTTGTCATGGTCCCGGCAGTGCCTACCGAAAACTCTCTATAATGAAAGATAAAGCAGAAGCAATTAAAAATGGTTTAAAAATCTACGATTCACCGGAAGCAATAAAAGCTCATTGTCTCCAGTGTCATGAAAATGCTCACAATAAACCTTTTGATTTCTCGACTTCCTGGGAAAAGATAAAGCATCCTGTACCCGAAAAATAAAAAAAGATACCCTTAAAAAGGGTGCTGATAAAATAAAGTCTAAATTTTATCATTTTCCTTAAAAAGGAAGATATTAACAGGGAAGTTAACTCAATAATAAGAAGTTCCAGGAAAAAGGGTGAGGGGANTGAAAAACTCTTCCCCTCGCTCTTTCATCTTGGTAGGTTTTTCCCGATTCTTAAAGAATCAGAGTATCTAAAGTTATAAAAGTGAAAGATCATTAATAAATCTCCGGATGGTTGATTTCCTTTTGCATTAATTTATCGAAGTAGACAAAAAGCGAGTTGGCTGCAAAAATATCCTGCTGAAAACGAGGTCAAAATGCTAGAATTAGACTCTCTCTGGAAAAAAGGAAAAGACTTTTTAGGGACTCGCTATCCGGTCATTGTCGGGGCAATGACCTGGATCTCAACCGCTAACTTTGTCGCTAACATTGCTAATGAAGGAGCTTTTGGCTGCCTGGCAGCTGGCAACCTCGACCCAGCTTTTTTTAAAGAAGAAATATTGAAAATTCAATCCCAGACCCAAAATCCTTTTGGAGTTAATTTAATTACCATTGCTCCTAACTATCGGCAACATCTCCAATTGGCAGTTGAACTGCAGGTGCCCTATATTATCTTTGCCGGCAGCTATCCCCGAGGCCCGGAAATAAAACTGGCNAAAGAAAGCGGGGCCCGGGTTTTAAGTTTCGCCTCCACTGAAAGCCTGGCCCGACGATTAATCGACATGGGCATTGATGCTCTTATCCTTGAAGGAAGTGAAGCCGGCGGCCATGTTGGTCATGTCTCATTAATTGTTCTTCTTCAACAGGTTCTCTTCCAGGTTCAGGATGTCCCCATTTTCGTGGCCGGCGGAATTGCCAGCGGCCGCTTAATTCCCTACTTTCTCCTCATGGGCGCTGCCGGCGTTCAAATGGGCACTTACTTCGTGATGACAGAAGAATGTGAAGCTCATCCCCGGTTTAAAGAAGCTTTTATTCGCGCCCGGGCCCGGGATGCTGTGGCGACTCCTCAGGTTGGCTCTGAATTNAGAGTAGTTTCCGTGCGGGCTTTAAGAAATAAAGGACTGGATAAATTCGCTGAACTCCAGATTGAGCTTATTCAGAAAAGACGCCGCCGGGAAATCTCCCATGAAGAAGCCCAGTATCAAGTCGAAAACTTTTGGGTAGGCGCTCTTCGCCGNGCTGTCCAGGAAGGAGATGTGGAATTCGGCTCTTTAATGGCCGGCCAGAGCGTCGGTCTAGTGGATAAGGTTCGGCCTCTGCGTGAAGCTCTGGCCAGTTTGGTGGGGGAAGCTGAAGAGGAGTGGCAAAGACTAAAAAATTTGTGTAAAAATTATTTGTAGTTGATTTTCTTTTCTTTCTGGCAGCAATAAAGCTCTGGACAAGGAGGAGACAATGATTATCGCCGAATTGGCCATCTTTCCTACAAGTGAAGGCGCTTCCGTTAGCCGATACGTCCGGGAAGTTATTAAAATTATTGAAGAATCAGGTTTAAACCATGAAACTGGCGGGATGTCAACCACAATTGAAACACCTGATTTGGCCTCGCTCTTTCGTATAATTGAAGAAGCCGACCACAAACTGATGGAAATGAACGTCAAAAGAATTCATATTGATCTACGAATAGACCATCGCCTGGATAAGGAGGCCACCATCAAGTCAAAGCTGGCTGCACTCGGCCTTAGGAAATAATTCCCCCGCAGATAAGTTCGGAATTTCCAAAATAATTTATATTGCCCCTCTTGATACCTGNGGATGATGAAAAAAAACCGAACCAAAAGAATAATCTATATTTGGTGAGACAGGGAAACAACTTAGAGGGAAAAGCTGATGGCTTTTTTCTCTATCGGAAAGCGCCATCAACTCTGAAGCCAAGCCTTTCTAATTACTCCCCGCAGCCGAGAGTGGATCACCACTCTGGCCTGGGAGAAGAGATGATCGAAAATATATTTTCGAAGATAATTCAGCAAAAAACGATGCCCGGAGAATTCATTGACATCAACNTCATGTCACATTAAAATAGCGCTTCATTTATTCCCGAGATGAGAGCAGGAGGAAAAAAACCAAAAATGAAAAGAGAATACTTTCCCGGCTGGCTCCTGATGCTGGCCGTCGGAATTGGAGCCACTTTTCTTTCTCGATTGATTATTATCGGAGGTAAACACCCCATCGAAGCAGTCGTTGTCGCTATAGTCCTGGGAATAATTATTCGAAATACAATTTCACTACCTCAAATTTTCCTGCCAGGAATAAAAGCCTTTGAAAAAATACTGATTCTGGGAATCGTCCTAATTGGCGCCTCCCTGAATTTTAAAACAATTGCTACTCAGGGCCCTCGCTTGCTAGCCATTATTATCATTACTATGGTCATAAGTTTCATCTTGATCTACACCCTGGCCCGAATCTTCCACCTCCCCACCCCTCTGGCTATCCTTCTCTCAGTCGGAACAACAATCTGCGGAGGTTCAGCTATCGCCATCACTGCTCCTTTGATAAAAGCTAAGGAGGAAGAAACAAGTTATGCGATTGGCACTATTGCTCTCTGGGGTTTGGTGGCTATTATTTTTTATCCTAAAATAGCCCAGCTGATGAATGTATCTGATTTTCACTTTGGAGTTTTTGCTGGAACAGCTATTCACTCTACCCCTCAGGTAGTTGGAGCCGGTTTTATTTTCTCCGAGTTAGCTGGTAAAACCGCCACAGCCGTTAAACTCGTCCGGAATTGCTTTATNGTGCCTCTGGCTTTTATTATTGCTGTTTGGTATACCGGGGCTCACCTGGCTCAAGTTTCCGAGAAACGAAAGAACATCGCCTTTAATGTAGCGAAAGCCTTTCCCTGGTTTCTCTTCGGTTATTTCCTCATGGCCGGGCTAAATACGCTGGGATATTTTTCCCCGACTGGCACAGCTGCTTTTAACACGGCGGGCCGCTTTCTTATCCTTCTCGGTCTGGCCGGGATCGGTTTAAATACAGTCTTCCGCTCCTTCAGTCAGGTAGGTCTTAAACCCCTCCTGGTTGGACTTCTGGGGTCATTAATAATTGCCCTGACTAGCATCCTTCTTATAACTGGACTTCTCTAGGCCAGAATTGCTTCAAAGGAGAACCAGAAGAAACATCCGGCGGTGAAACTTAAATAATCCAGTTCTTTCCTCTCGAAGATTATTGACTTTCTCGACGGGATTAATTAATTTATTGTCCGCAAGGAGGATGGAGAGTTCCCTATAAAAGGAGAGAAATATCTCGACTGAGAAGAGGGGCGATTAGTTAAAATAATTTTTCAAAAAGATAGTGCCTTCATGCGGTAGGCAGATGAAGATCAATCTCAAAATCATCTCGTTGACTCTTTCTTTAATTATCCTCTTATGGTCGACTGATATAATTGTTGACTATGCCCAAGCCGGGCCGGGCAACTCTTTCTCCCAGCTCATCAAGGAAAATTCTGAAGCCAATTGGATCTCCCGGACTATCATCAGTGGGCTCTTCCTGATTTTCGGAATTATTATGTCTCTGGTTATAGAATCACGGAAAGCTTTGGAAGAGACTCTTAAAAACCAGGAGGAAGAATTTCGGCGGCTNTTTGATATTGCCGGAGAAGCTTTAGTAGTTCTTGATGCCAGAGGTGAAGTTAAATACTGGAATGATGGAGCTGAATACCTCTTCCGCTATTTGCAAAAGGAGGCTCTCGGAAAAGAATTTAGACACTTTTTGGCCCATCAATCTTCTGGCCATTTCGAAGAAGAATTTAACCTGCTCAAAAAATCCATGCCCGGCTTTAAAGGAAGAAAAACCTTGACTCTTATCGGACGACGGAAAGATAACATCGAATTTCCCTGCCAGATAACCTTCACCACCACCAGAATTCACCATCGCTGGCTGAGCCTGGCTTTTATCCATGATTTATCCCGGCAAAAAGAAAAAGAAAAAAAGTTGACTTTCACCGAATGGGCGCTAAATTCATCACCGCATGGACTGGCCATTATCGACTTGCACGGAAAAATCATTCTCGCCAATCCCTCCCTGGTCCGATTATGGAAGATGCCAATTGAGAGATTCGAAGGTGAAAATTTCATCAAGCTCTGGGAAAGTGAAGAAGAAATCAGCGACTTTATCTTTGAAGTTCAAGAAAAGGGGAGAAAATCAATTAAGACCCATGCCCAGAGAAAAGATGGCTCTAAATTTTTCGCTCAGGTTTTTGCTAGTCCGATCAAAAATGACCACTACCAAACGGTGGCCATCCTTGTTTCTGTGCAGGACATTACAGAATTTCAGAATCAGGCAATCTTCCAGCAGTTAAAAGATAAATTTGAAGAAGTAATAACCAACCTGGCCACCTGTTTCATTAACCTGGCTGTGGAGGAAGTTGACCAGGAAATCTCCAAGGCCCTGGAATTAATTGGACAGGTCCTCAATATAGACTATTGCTATCTCTACCTTTTCTCTCCGGGGCGGAAGAGAGTTTATCTAAAAGACTTTTGGCACTCTCCTGAAGGGTCAATTGAATCATTACCCCAAGAAATTGAAGCCAGCGAATTAGGTCCAATCCGGGAAAATATTTTAAACAAAGAAATATATTTTCTTTCACCGCTCAACGAAGCTTCTCCAGCTTTAGAGCAGAGCTATTTTTTTAAATCACTGATCTGGCGGGGCACAAAGAGCTTCCTGGCTATTCCTCTTGTTTTCCGGCTGAAAGTCCTTGGCTTCTTCGGCGTGGAAACCATTACCAGAACCCGGGATTGGGAAGCCGATTTGATTTCTCTTCTTCGCCTGGCTGCCGAGATTCTAGCCAACACCCTTGAAAGGAAGGCCATGGAAGAAGAATTAGCCCTCTCTCTGGCAGAAAAAGAATCTCTCCTGCGCGAACTTCATCATCGCATTAAAAACAATCTGCAATTCATGGCCAGTTTACTGAATCTCCAGCTGCGGAAAACAAAAAATAAAAAACTCCGCCAGATCTTGACTGAAAGTCAGGCTCGTATCCGATCTATGTCGATGGTTCATGAAAGCCTCTATGCTTCTCAAGATCTGGCAGGAGTTAATATTGCTGCTTATATCACCAGCTTAGTCTCTTACCTATCTCAGATTTACCGCCCTGAGCAGGATAAGCTCCGGATTAAGCTGGATATAGAAGAAATCACCGTTGAGACCAATACAGCTATTCTTTGCGGATTAATCATCAATGAGCTTCTTTCTAACTCCTTCAAATATGGTTTTCCCGAAGAATATCTCCAAAAACTCGGCAAACCCGGGGAAATCCAGATAAATTTCAAGACACTTAAAGATGGCCGATTTCAGCTTAAAGTCAGGGATAACGGCATTGGCCTGCCGCCTGATTTTGACTTAGAAAAAGCCACCTCAGTCGGCTTACGGCTGGTTGATTCTCTCGTGAAGCAACATAAAGGCTCCCTTAAAGTAGAACGAAAGGGAGGGACCGCCTTGACAATTGTCTGCCCTGTATCCACTTAAGATTAACTTTGTTTTATCTGTTACCCCTTATTTCACTTAACTACATCGATCACTCCGCCGCCGAGGACATAATCTCCATCATAAAAAACCACTGATTGACCTGGAGTAATCGCTCGTTGAGGACGGGAAAAGTCCACCTTAACCCGGGCATCATCAATACACTCAACAACTGCCTCTGCTTCTTCATGGCGATAGCGAATTCTAGCTTTCACTTTAAAACATCTCTCCTGCGGAGGATTAATAAAATTTACCCGGGAAGCCAGAAGTGATGAACGGTAAAGAGATGCTTTCTCTCCAGCAACAACAATATTTTCCGCCGGTTTAAGAGCCACAACATATAAGGGATGGGAAAAAGCAATCCCCATCCCCCGGCGCTGGCCTATAGTATAGGCGGCGATTCCCTGATGGGTCCCAATTCGCCGGTTATTCTCATCAACAATGGGACCGGGTTGGAAAGCTGCCGGGATTCTTTCTTTGAGAAAACGGATATAATCCCGGTCCGGAATGAAACAAACCTCCTGGCTCTCAGCTCTTTCGGCTGAAGGCAATCCTAGTTGTCGGGCTATCTTTCTTATTTCCTCTTTAGTATACCCACCCACTGGAAAAAGAGTATGCTCCAGCTGGGACTGGGTAATTGGGTAAAGAAAATAAGACTGATCCTTGCTTCGGTCCTTTCCTTTCTTCAAGTAATATAACGAGTCACGAGGATTATATTCAATTTGTGCATGATGGCCGGTGGCAATGAAATCTGCCCCCAATTTTTGCGCTTTCTCCCAGAGAAGACCAAATTTAAGATATTGATTACACCGGATACAGGGATTTGGAGTCCGCCCCCGGCGGTACTCTTCACAGAAATCAGTTATCACATACTTATCAAAAGCCTCTTTTAAATCAATTAAATAATGGGGGATGCCCAGTCGAGCCGCTACGGCATTGGCACTTTCCACAGCCCCTCTCCCACAACAGCTCCGCAGTGTCTCCTGGCGACAAAGCTCTGGAGGCAAGGCAAAGAGATCCATAGTCAGGCCAATAACCTCATATCCCCTTTCCAAAAGGAGGGCGGCTGCTACAGAAGAATCCACTCCCCCACTCATCGCGACCACTACTTTTTTCCTGGCCATTTTTCCTGTTTTTCTTTTTTATATTTTAAGCTTAGGGACTATTATTCCACCTATATTTATTATTTGATTAATATTATACCTTATTTTGCCAAAAAACAGGGGCTGCCAAGAAGAAAAAAGCTCCAATTAATTTGACATCCACTACCTTCATATGGTAAAAGCATCTGCTTCAGATAATTTGTCTAGAAAAGAAAACCCGGAAGAATGGTTTGTCAGAAAAAAACTTATCCCAGTCTCTTGGAAACAATAGGACAGACCCCATTAGTTAAGCTCAATCATCTGACCAAGGACTTGCCGGTAGAAATCTGGGCTAAACTCGAATATTTCAATCCAATGGGCAGTATCAAAGATCGCATAGCCCTCTANATGGTAGAAAAAGCTGAAAAAGAAGGCCGATTAAAACCCGGAGCCACAATCATCGATAACTCTTCCGGAAACACTGCCCTGGGATTAGCCATGGTCTGCGCCTTAAAAGGCTATAAATTAAAAATAGTTGTCAGGGATTCCATCTCTCCGGAAAAATTGAACTTCCTCCAGGCTCTGGGTGTAGAGATCATCAAAGTAGATCACACCCTTCCTCCTGAGTCACCGGATAGTTATAACAATATTACTCCCCGATTAGCCCAGGAAATTCCCAACTGTTATTATCTCGACCAACACAATAACCGGGATAACAATGAGTGTCATTACCGAACGACAGGTCCAGAAATCTGGGACCAAATGAAGGGGAAAATAGACTACTTTATCGCTGGTATAGGCACCGGAGGAACAATTTCCGGCGTCGGACGTTACTTAAAAGAAAAAGATCCTAGGATTAAAGTAATTGGTGTCGATCCAGTCGGTTCTGTCTTTTTCGACTTTTTTTATTCCGGCCGGAGGGTCACCCCTCAACCCTATTTAATCGAAGGACTGGGAGATGAATTCATCATCGGCTGCCTGGAATTTGATGTAATTGACGACATCTATCAGGTAACTGACAAGGACGCTTTCCTGACAACCAGAAAATTAGCCTTAGCAGAATCCATCTTAGCTGGAGGCTCCAGTGGCGCCGCCCTCTGGGCTTGTTTAAAACTAGCTCAAAAATTAAAAAACCGGCCTCACCCTGTCCGGATAGCAACTATTTTCCCGGACAGTGCTAACCGTTATTTGAGTACAATTTTCAATGATTCCTGGCTTAAAACAAAAAAGATCATTTAAGGGGTATTACATCTTATTTTTTCTTCTCTTTCTTTTCACAGGTCGGCTTTTCTTTCTTCTGGCATTCAGAGGAGGAAGTTAAACATTTTTGTACCTCGGCCATCTTCTTTTTTATCTCGCTAATCTTGGCCTGATTCTTCCCCTTTATCTCGATAATTATCCCCGTCTCAGTTTCGGTAAACTTAACTTCAATATTCTTGCAGTCAAGAAACTTCTTCAACTCACAACATGGCTGAGGGTGCTTCTTTATCGACATATGATGAGAAGCTTTCGTCTGGCTCTGGCAAACGAGTTTCATCCCACATTCCGGACACTCACCTGGCTTTTCAGCCTTTACCTGGGGATGCATAGGACAGATATAGTAGTCCTTCGCTTCAGCAGAAGAGATATATTTTTCCGGATTAGCTAAAAACTTCTCTTTGCATCCCTCACAGCAAAAATAGTATATTCTGCCCTGATAAGTTAGAGAATCTTTAGCCTCTGATTTCTGCATCTCTTTACCACTAACCGGACAAACCACCTTGTCGGCTGCCAGGTTGAGCGAAGTAAAACCTAAGAGGAGTCCAAAAATTAATAAACTCATTAAAAGATAAGATTTTTTCATCTTAACCTCCGTTTTTACTGATTCTATCTTAATAATAGTATTTGTCAAGCTTATTAAAATTGATTAGCCAAAGATCAAATGCCCACCTGTGATGATAGCTTTTTCTCTTTTCCCCTTCTCTTCTTTTTTTATCCCCTGAAATGTGATAAAATTTTTAAAAAAGGCGGTAAAGGAGATAATATGTCAGGACATTCAAAATGGCATTCAATTCGACATAAAAAAGCAGCGCAGGATGCCAAACGAGGTAAGATTTTTACCAAAATAATCCGCGAGCTCCAGGTAGCAGCTCGGTTGGGGGGGGGNGATCCTGAAGCCAATCCCCGTCTCAGAAAAGCCATCGCTGATGCCAAAGCAGTCAATATGCCCTCGGAAAACATCAAGCGGGCTATTCTTAAAGGAACCGGCCAGCTGGAGGGAGAGAAGTTTGAAGAAGTCACCTATGAAGGCTATGGCCCCGGAGGAGTAGCCATCTTTGTCGAAGCGGTTACCGACAACAAAAATCGAACAGTCTCTGAACTGCGGCACATCTTTTCGAAAAACGGTGGCAACCTTGGTGAATCAGGATGCGTTGCCTGGATGTTCAAACGTAAAGGTTACGTGGTCGTCGAAAAAGCCAAAGCGTCGGAAGATGACCTCCTGGAAATAATCCTGGAAGCTGGCGCCGAAGATCTTAAAGACGATGGGAGTAATTACGAAATATTAACGCCGGTAGAAAGCTTTGAGCAGGTTGTTCAGGCTCTTAAAGAGAATAATATCGAATACTCAACAGCCAAAATAGGCTACATCCCTCAAAATTACGTTAAAATCCAGGGGAAACAAGCCCACCAACTCCTCCGCTTAATGGAAGAACTTGAAGACCATGACGATGTCCAGAATGTCTGGGCCAATTTTGATATTGATGAGGAAGAAATTGCTCAGTACTCTAACTGAGCTCTCCCGTGAGTTAGCTTCAAACCACCAGAAAGAAGAGAAAGGCCAGAGAAGGCGGCCAGAGTAATAAAACATATAATGCGTGTTCTTGGACTCGACCCCAGTCTTAAAGCCACGGGATTCGGTCTGGTCGAACAGGTGGGTCAGGAAGTCTCCGTCATCGATTACGGCGTTATAAAAACATCTCGCCGACAAACTCTTCAAGATAAAATTAATCACATTCGTNTGGCTATTGAAGAAATTATCACCCGGCATAGCCCTGACGAAGTCGCTATTGAAAATCCTTTTTACGCCCAAAATATTCGCACAGCCATCACCCTGGGACAGGTTCGAGGAGCTGTGCTGGTGGCTATCGCCACCAAGAAAGTTCCGCTTTTTGAGTACTCCCCCCGGGAAATAAAAAAAGCGGTGACAGGCTATGGGCAAGCCGACAAGACGCAGGTTCAAATAATGATCAAAACTCTCCTCCATCTCCAGGATAGTCCCCTGACCCACGATGCCTCCGACGCCCTGGCCGCAGCCTATTGTCACCTCAATACCCGGATTTATTTACTAAAAATAAAAGAAGCCTCAATTAGTCAGCCACCCAAGGACGGTTTCAACCAATGATTGCCTATCTAAAAGGAATAATTATTCAAAAGGATTCCAACCAGGTCATCCTGGATATTGGCGGGGTTGGTTACTGCTGTCTTATTCCCCTTTCCACTTACTTTAAACTGGGCGAGGTTAATGAGTCAGCAGAACTCCATATTTATACTCACGTCACCGACAACAGTCTGGCTCTTTATGGCTTCTCTTCCCAGGAAGAAANGGAGCTCTTTCTGAAATTAATCAGCATCTCGGGTATCGGCCCGAAAATTGCTCTCAACATTCTTTCCGGGATTGAAACAGCTGACCTGGAAGAAGCCATCCGGAAAGCCGATGTGGCCCGACTGGCCATGATTCCCGGAATAGGCAAAAAGACCGCTCTGCGCATCGCTGTTGAGCTCCAGGAAAAATTGGAGGCCAAAGAACGAGTCATCGCTACCCCGGCTTCTCGAGAAAAAGAGGACATCCTTTCGGCTTTGATCAACCTAGGGTTCAAAAGAAAGGAAGTGGAAAAGATTGTCGATGAAACCATTNGTCAACTAGGCCCAGGCGCCGGCCTGGAAATTTTACTAAAAGAAAGCTTGAAACGCCTGGCTAAAGTGTAATACAAAAAGGAAGAAGATGACCCTAAAGATGAAGTTTCTGAAAAGAGAAGCAATCAGTTCCGAATGGGTGGCCTATGAAAAATAAAGAGCTCCAACGTCAAGAAGATATTCTCAGCCCAATCCGCTCCCGGGAAGACCTTCTCTTTGAAGACAACCTCCGCCCCCGAAACTTTGATGAATTTATTGGGCAGGAGACTGTCAAAACCAATCTAAAAATTTTCATCGAAGCGGCTCGTCGCCGCCACGAAGCTCTTGATCATGTTCTCCTGTATGGACCTCCTGGTTTAGGCAAAACCAGCCTGGCCTATCTTATCGCTCAGGAAATGGGCGTAGGGCTTAAACCTACTTCCGGCCCCGTCATCGAACGAGCCGGCGACCTGTCGGCTATTCTGACCAACCTGCAGGAAAGAGAAATCCTCTTCATCGACGAAATCCACCGCCTCCATCCTTCAGTGGAAGAAATACTCTACTCAGCTATGGAAGATTTCAGCCTGGATATTGTCATTGGACAGGGGCCGGCGGCCCGCAGTCATAAACTGCGACTGAAGAAGTTCACCCTGATCGGAGCCACCACCCGCGCCGGTCGAATCACTGCTCCATTGCGCAGTCGCTTCGGAATAATTCATCGCCTGGATTACTATCAGGAAAAAGAGCTGGTCAAAATCATCAAACGCTCGGCCTGCATTCTGGGAGTGGAAGTCAATGACGAAGGGGCTCACCAAATCGCCCGCCGTTCTCGGGGCACTCCCCGGGTTGCCAATCGCCTTCTCCGCCGGGTCAGAGATTTTGCTGAAGTCAAGGGAGACGGTCGGATCACCGGCCCCGGAGCTCNGGAAGCTCTGGATATGATGGAAGTCGACTCTCTGGGTCTTGATGAAGTTGACCGTAAAATTCTCCAGACCATCATTGAGAATTTCAACGGTGGACCTGTCGGCATCAACACCATCGCCGCCGCTATCGATGAAGAGAAAGATACCATTGAATCAATTTACGAACCTTTTTTAATGAGGATCGGTTTCCTGGAAAGAACTCTCCGGGGGAGAAAAGTTACTCCCAAAGCCTATAAACATCTTGGCTATCCCTTTTTCGCAGAGCCCCAGNAAAAACTTTTTAAACCACCAGAAGAATAAATATAAATATTAAATTAAGTTTAATGAAATATTCTTTCTTCTTCTCAAAGGATAAGCATACAATCGCCGTAACTATAAAAGCGGTAACGTTGCCGGACAGCTTCTTCATAAGCCTGCAGGATAAATTCCCGCCCGGCAAACGCAGCCACCAGCATTAATAAAGTCGAACGGGGCAAATGGAAATTAGTCAGCAATCGGTCAACCACTCGGAATTTATAACCGGGATAAATAAATAGATTGGTGGCTTTCTGGCCAGGGACAACCTGCTCCCCATCAAAGGCACTTTCCAGGGCCCTGACCGTGGTTGTTCCCACGGCCATCACCGGCCGCCCCTCTTTTTTNGCCTGGTTAATTTTCCGGGCTGCTTCCGGGGAAATCACAAAATTCTCTTCTCCCAGACGGTGCTTCTCCACCTCCTCCACCTCAACTGGCTGAAAAGTGGCCAGACCAACATGAAGGATTATCCTGACTAGCTCTACTCCCTTTTCTTCAAGTTTTTTCAAGATACCAGTCGTAAAATGAAGCCCGGCCGTAGGAGCGGCAATAGAGCCCTCCTCACGGGCATAAATGGTCTGGTACCGGCGTAGATCATAAACCCTGTGGCGCCAATCTTCGGCCGGTCTTTTTATATACGGGGGCAGGGGGGCAAAACCGATCTTCTTCACTTCAGCCAGAACATCAGTTTGATTAAATCGAAGAATTCGTCGGCCTCTCGTTCCAACCGCCACCGCTTCGGCCTCCAGATTGGCCGAAAAAACAATTTTTTTCCCTGGCTTAACCACTCGTGCCGGTCGGCACAAGACTTCCCATTCAGCAGAGCGAAGCGGTTTCACCAGCAAAAATTCTACTTTTCTGGACCCGACACTTCCCCAGACTCTTACCGGCAAGACTCGNGAGACATTAATCACCAGAAGATCTCCTGGTTGAAGAAAATCAGGTAATTCTCTAAAGCGGTGATGATGAATTTCTCTCTTGACCCGATTCAGGACCATCATCCGAGAAGAATCCCGCCGTCTTAAAGGCTGCTGGGCGATCAATTCAGGAGGAAGAAAATAGTCAAAGTTGTTTACTTTCATCGCTCTCTCATCTTTTCTTTCTCAGTAGCTGACCTGATTTATTCAATCTTTTTCCTTATCGGGCTTAATTATACTATAAAAATATTTTAACGCATTAGATAAGCCCCTTTTTAGCTGGGAGTAGATCATCTTAAATTCCGGACAAGGTCTTTTTTGTCTTGGTGGAAGGCCATCACGCTAATCAGGAGCTTCCCAGTCATAAGAGAGGCATTGACTTTCAGCCGGCATATCCGGTAAACTTTTACTATCTTTTAAAGAGAAGCGAAGATTTTAATGGCCACGAAGAAGGGCAAAGAAGCCATCAAAGAAAAACTCGATTCAATTCTTTTTCCCCGCACCAAAGCCAAAGCTTTCAAAATAACTGTTCGCTTCGGCCACCATTTATCCAATAATTATAAAAAAGCAGTCGAGCTAGCCCAGAAAAATCCGACCTATATTGAAGAAGGAGAAGGAGAGTGGAAAAAACACGCCGCCACTTACACTCCGGATGAAGTGGAAGAACTNTTTCAGCTCTTCAATCTCGTACATGAATGGGAAGATACTGAAATCCTCGTTAATCATAAAAAAATCCCTTACGGGCATCAACTCTGGCTTCCTTTAATGTGGTTCTANCGAATCAAATAACCGGCTTATTNCCAGATCAGGGCAGCTCTTCCATTTTCACCGTAAAATGGCGGAGATAAGGAGCCTGGTAAACTATCCGCAAGCCTTTAATTGTCTCTTTCTTGCGGGCCAGAGAGGTAAAAGCCTCAGCGATATAATGCAAATGGGAAAGAGTATAAACTCGCCGGGGGATCGCCAGACGGAGCAATTCCAGGCGAGGAAAGACCATTTTCCCGGTTTCCTTATCCAGATGTCCAAACATCACCCCCCCTATCTCACAAGCACGAATGCCCGCCTCCCGGTACAAAGCCACCGATAAAGCCCAACCTGGATACTCTTCCCGCCGTAAATGGGAGAGAAAACGATCAGCCAGCACATAGACGGCATGCCCTCCTGGAGGTTGATAAACCGGGACCTCCGCCTCTTCCAGCAATTGAGCCAGATATCTAACCTGACCGATCCGGTATTCAAGATAATCTTCATCTACTCCTTCCCTTAATCCTTGAGCAATGGCTTCAAGATCCCGGCCGGCTAAGCCTCCGTAGGTAGGAAAACCCTCGGAAATGATCAATCGGTTTTTCAACTCGGCAGCCAGTTCATCGTCATTTAAAGTAATAAATCCGCCGATATTCACCAGGGCGTCTTTTTTGGCGCTCATCGTGGCTCCATCGGCGTAACTGAATATCTCCCGGGCTATTTCCAGAACGGTTTTATTTTGATACCCGGATTCCCGCTGCTGGATAAAATAGGCGTTNTCAGCGAAACGACAGGCATCAAAGAAAAGAGGTATTCCATACTTCCGGCAGATCTGACTCACTGCTTGAATATTAGCCATGGAAACCGGTTGACCTCCACCGGAATTATTGGTAATAGTTAGCATAACCAAAGGCACCTGATCTTTACCCTTTTCTTCAAGAAAAGCCTTCAGTCGGGCCACATCCATATTACCCTTGAATAAAGCCGGGCTATCAGGGTCATAAGCTTCTTCTCCAGCTAAATCAACAGCCACTCCTCCCCTGACTTCCACATTAGCCCTGGTGGTGTCGAAATGGATATTGTTGGGGATGTATTTCCCTTCTTTAACCACCACCTCAAAAAGGAGTCTTTCGGCGGCTCTTCCCTGATGAGTGGGAATAACATGTTTAAAGCCAAAAATCTGACGAACGGCTTCTTCAAACCGAAAATAACTCCGGGAGCCGGAATAAGCTTCATCACCGGTAATCATATGAGCCCATTGGCTATCACTCATGGCTGCTGTGCCCGAGTCAGTTAAAAGGTCAATAAACACCTTCTCAGCCGGAATAGAGAAAATGTTATACCCGGCCTGACGGAGAATCTCTTCCCTCTCCTCCCTGGAGGTCAGTTGAACCTTTTCTACGGCTTTTATTTTAAAAGGCTCCACAGGCATTTTCTTTGGTGACATAGATTCTCCTCTCTTNAATNTTTATTTTTTCAGGCAAAAGAAACCAATTTTTTAAATTCCAGAAATCGTTTCTTTATATCATCAGCTTGAAGATTCTTGAGTCTTTCAATCCCAAAATCTTCAATAGCATAAGAGGCCATGACACTGCCATAAACAGCGGCTCGCTTGATGGCTCGCTGACCAGGCTGGCGAGCTTTATCCAGGTAGCCTAAAAAACCACCGGCAAAACAATCCCCGGCTCCGGTAGGATCAACCACCTCTTCACAGGGATGGGCCAGCACCCCGAACACCCAATCTTCTCCCAGCACCAGTGCTCCATGCTCACCCTTCTTGATGACCACCAACTGCGGCCCAAGCTGGAGAATCTTCCGGCCAGCGCGAATTAAATTCACTTCATCAGTCAAGAGTTTAGCTTCCTCTTCATTGGCCAGAAAAATATTAACCTTTTTAAGCACCCTAAGAAGTGAGTCCCGCTTGGTTTTTATCCAGTGATCAATAGTATCCATGGCCACCAGCCGGGGTCTGGTCACCTGATGAAGAATTTCCTCTTGGAGCTCTGGATCAATATTGGCCAGAAAAATGATCCCGGCCTGCCGGTACTTTCGGGGCAGAGTCGGGTGAAAATCACCAAAAACATTCAGTTCCAGCTTCACCGTTACGCGGTGATTGGGGTCGTGACCATAACGTCCTTCCCAGTGAAAAGTCCGGCCCTTTTTTCTCTCCAATCCTGTCAAGTCTATCCGGCGTTGCCGGAAAAGATCTATTACCTCCTGGGGGAAATCCTCTCCCACCACACCCACCAGATAAGGAGAGGTGAAATAACTAGCCGCCAGAGCACAATAGGTGGCTGAACCACCTACTACTCCTTCTCTTCGACCGTAAGGAGTCTCGATGGTATCAAAGGCTAGAGAACCAATAATAACCAGACTCATTCCTCTTCGCTCTCTCTTATTTCTATTCAGCCAGGTGTCGGCCAATTATCGGAGCAAGATTCTTTTTAACTTCAGCTGGAATAAGACCAGGGTCAGTAACAATTGTATTTTCCAAAGCAGTCGGACAGGGACAACTTCCCGGTTGAGGTTCGCTTGGAATAACCTGCAGGGCCCGAGCCAGCAAAGCTTTGGCGTTGGTGATATTATGCTGCAGATTTTCTAGAATAAGCTCGACGGAAACGGTTTCCTCCTCGGCATGCCAGACGTCATAATCAGTCACCAGACTAATGGAAGCATAACATATTTCCGCCTCCCGGGCTAAGCGAGCTTCCGTGGCACTGGTCATGCCGATAATATGACAGCCCCACTGACGATAAACATGGGACTCGGCGCAGGTGGAAAAAGCCGGCCCTTCTATGCAGAGATAAGTCCCGCCCTGATGAACGGGCAACCCCATTGACTGCCCCAGTGTAAATAAGCGTCGATTTAAATCCGGGCAGGTGGGTTGGGCAAAACTTATATGGGCCACTATCCCCTGACCAAAAAAAGTACTCGGCCGCCGGGAGCGGTCAAAAAATTGGTCCGGGAAGACAATATCCCGGGGATGAATGTTCTCCTGGAGAGAACCCACGGAATTAACTGAGAGAATTCTTTTTACGCCAAGAAGTTTAAACCCGAAAATATTGGCTCGATAATTAACTTCGGCGGGAAGAAAGCGATGTCCTCGACCATGCCGGCTTAAGAAAGCCACTTTTTTCCCGGCTAACTCCCCTAGCAAATAAGCATCAGAGGGAGGGCCAAAGGGGGTGTCGAGGGAAACTTCTTCCAGGCCGCTTAATCCTTCAATATCATATAAACCAGTTCCGCCGATAATTCCTATCTCAGCACGATGATTACTCCGACTAATATTTCTTTTTCCCATTTTAGCTCCTTCTCTTCCTTTCTCTTAACCTTACCAGTGAAAGACAATAGATATATAATCTTCCCTCCTTCAAGTCAAGGAGAACAAGGCAGGAGAAAGTCTTCGTCAGGCCTTGATGGATTTAAAAAAAGCAGACATTTCAGCTTCTTTCTGTCAAAGAAGAGAACGAATAAGTAAACACCTTTGTCGGACACTATTTTCAAACAGACTTTTTTTGCCCTTTTAAAAACACTCATCCGATAATAAAAAAACCTGGACTACACCCAGAATTTCTTTTCTCCAAAAAATTGAAAAAACAAATTTTAAAAATTGATCTTAATAAAAAAAGCCCCTTCCGCGGGAAGCGGAAGGGGCTTGAGCTTCGACTCTAGCGCGCTACCTCTGGCTTAGAACTGGAACCGGATACCCAACCTCACTC
>MTOP01000068.1 GCA_002010725.1 Candidatus Aminicenantes bacterium JdFR-80 | reverse complement strand
AAAAAAAAGAGTGATTAAAGTTTTGAAATAGTTGAATTTTAAGCCTACAGGGGGAAGGCAGGGAAAAAGCGACTTATCTCTATTTTGAATACCAGGTCATCTCAAGATTTAATAAATTCAGCCCAGCCGCAGGCTTTCACTTTAGATCAGAGAAATGGTCTTTTTTTAGAGATAAAGAAAGAGAGAGAAAAAGTTGCTTTTTCCTAAGCAGAGTTTTATCACTTTAGTAATAAGAATGACTTTTTAGAAGTCTAGAGGAAAGGTAAATATTTCTTGATTTCATAATCGCTCACTTGTTTGTCAAACTCATTAGAAACATGTTTTTTGTATTCGTCAATTTCCCATTTTTTATTGGCGAGAAATTTTTCAAATAAATGATCGCCCAGGGTTTCTCTAAGAAGAGAGCTTTTTTCCATCAGTCGGATTCCTTCTTCCAAATTGCGGGGGAGCGTTTTGATATTTAATTTTTTCTGCCGCGACGGACTCATCTGGTAAATATTTTCTTCTACCGGGGGCAGAAGTGGATATTTGTTCTTTACTCCTTCGAGACCAGCTCGAAGCATTGTCGCGAAGGCTAGATAAAGATTGCAGGCTGGATCAGGCGCGCGGAGCTCTATCCGGGTGGCTTTTTCCTTCCCTGGTTGATATTCCGGCACCCGAATATAAGCTGAGCGGTTCCTCTGTCCCCAGGCGATATAGACAGGAGCTTCATAACCGACGATAAGTCTTTTGTATGAATTAACCCACTGACAGAGCACGGGAGCTATTTCCCGGGCATGAACCATTAACCCGGCAATGTAGTGCTGAGCGAAGGCTGAGAGGTGGAAGCCGTTCTGATAATCAAAAAAGATATTTTTACCGTCTTTCCAGAGTGATTGATGGACATGCATGCCACTTCCGTTTTGACCATTAAGAGGTTTGGGCATGAAAGTGGCGTATAAATTATGCATGCGGGCTACTTTTTTAACCATATACCTGAAGATCATGCCGATATCAGCCATTTCCAGGGCATTGGTATAACGAAGGTCAATCTCGTGTTGACCGTTAGCTACCTCATGGTGATCATATTCAGAAGCAATGCCCATTTTCTTCAGGAGGAGCTGGATTTCTTTGCGAATTTCTCCGTGACGTCCTCCAAAAAAATAACCTCCATGGTCAAGAGGTTTGGCCTCAAATTCAGAAGGAAAGATGAAAAATTCTAATTCAGGACCAACCATGAAAGCCTCGACCCCAAACTCCTGGCGGCTGTAATGGAGGGTTTTTTTGAGAATATACCGGGAGTCTCCTTCATAAGGCTTGCCTTCGGGGGTGAGAATATCCCCAAACATGATACCTTCTCTCCAGGAATTTTCAGGATAAAACCCATGATATTCCCAGGGCAGAAGGCGGAAGGTAGTTGCCTCTGGTTTAATCACCAAATCACTTTCTTCGATCCGGACAAATCCCTCCACTGAGGAGCCATCAAAACCTTTGCCACTAGTAAAAGCTTTTTCCAGCTCATCTCTAGGAATAGTGAAGTCCATGGGACGACCTAGGATGTCCGGAAAAATTATTCGAATGAACTCCACTTTATTTTTAGGATTGGACACAAAGCGGAGGACTTCTTCTTCGTCATTAAACCCGTATCCAGGAGCAGTTAATTCATTACTCATTTTACACCTCCTTTTTTGTTTTAAATTTATATCTATAAATGTTATAAATGTCAAGAATAAATTATATAATTGACATAAATATCTAATTAATATAATTTATTAGAAACATTTGTCTTTACCGGAGGACAAGATGATAGATAAGCTTACCACAAGAATAGTCAATGTTTTAAACAAAAATGCCCGCTTAAGTTTTCGAGAAATCGCCAAAGAAACAAAAACTTCGGTGACCGCTGTTATTCGGAGGATAAAAAAGTTAGAAGAAAATGGAGCAATAATGGGTTATGTCCCCTTAATCAACCCCCGATATTTTGGTTTTGATTTAATTGCCATAATCGCGCTAAGGATATCAAAAGGAAAATTGATTGAGACCCAGGAAGTAATTGCCCGTTATCCTCGAGTAATGGCTGTCTATGATATTACCGGAGAATGGGATTCAATTGTTATCGGTTATTTCAAAAACAGGGAAGAATTGAATTCCATGATAAAGAAGGTATTAGCCCTCCCCTGTGTAGAAAGGACAGTGACTCACATTGTTTTGAACGTGGTCAAAGAAGACAGGAGATTCTGGCTGGATGAATAGAGGAGATGGTTTGTAATTGCTCGAGGCCAAAACAGTAAGCTAATCTGGCTTCTTTAAAGTGTCGGATCAACTGAGAGGTTGAAGACTGTCGAGGTTTAAGAAAGAGTTCATTCATCATCTTGACAGAGTTTTTAGTTCTGACATAATTAAAATCTTCATTTTTTTAAGGAGAAGATAAGATGAAGAATAAAGAACATTCGCCTGTGGGCCATCATTATATAGCCGAAGCCTCGGGATGTGACCCCGATATAATTGGGAGTGTGGAGAGAGTTCAACAGATTTTGGTCAAGGCAGCCGAAATAGCCGGAGCTCATGTTTGGGCTGTTTCTTTCAGTCGTTTTCCGCCTAATGGAGTGAGTGGAGTGGTGGTTATCTCTGAATCACATATTTCCACTCATACATGGCCGGAATATCGCTATGGAGCTCTGGATATTTATACCTGTGGTAGCTCTGGTGACCCTGAAAAAGCGATTGCCTATGCAGTCAAGGCTTTTGGAGCCACTTCTTCTCATATAACGGAAATAACCCGGGGAATAGATGAAGGCGATCAGATCTTTTACCACAGTTTTGTCACCTGGGAAGAGGATTTTGAGGGTCNCCCTTTAAAGAAAAACAAGAAAGAATAAAAGCCCATAATTAATTCCCGGGGAGGGAGAAGAAAGATTTTAATTCACTTCTCAATAGCTGGCAAAAGTAATTAAGCAGTGGTTTAAGGGGGGTAAAAAAAAGTAATTATGCTATAATTATAAAAAATGAGAAAATTTTTCACTTATAGTCTTATCTTTTTTATTTTGGGGGGATTGACAGATTATTCCAGCAGCTCTCACCAATCGTTGGGATTATCAACCGTTCTTCTGGGTTTGAAAAAAGCTCTGGAAAATATGGATGGCGAAGCTTATTCTCAATATTTCTTGCCAGAGCGTCAGGAAGAGGAGAGGCAGAATTTCGATTATTTTTTAAAAGATAAGGATATTAATTCAATAAAAGTTTTTCCTTCTCGACCGATAATTAATGGTTTTCAAGCCGATGTCAAATTAAAGGTATTATTTCTCCAGCCCACATCAGTTATCATCGATATCTGGGATCTTCATTTTAAGCGTCAGGATGATCGCTGGCTAATTGTCACCAAGGAAATCTCACCAGAGCGGAAAATTCTCTATCGGTTAAAAATTCCCGCAGAGCGAGTGGAGTTAGCTAAAACAGTAGAAATAAGACATGCTGATTTGGAAATATCCTTTGAAAATGCTGTTTGTTTCTATGACAATCTTCCCCGTTTGGAGACAGCTCTGTTGATAATTGGCCCGGGCAAATTCCGGTTTACACCCGGAGTGGAGAATGAGCGGCATTATCTAAAACTTATGTTCGGCCGGGAAGACTTAGTCGATGAGCTTAAATATGCTTATTTGCGATTCTCCAATTCCTTTTTTAAAAATAATATAAAAATAGAGCCTGTTTCAGGTGATTGGACTCCACCGCGATCTTTACTCAATAAAGCTTATTCTTTGTTTGCCCGCCATTATTCGCGCTCCTTTACCGTGGAAAATTCTTTAATATCCGAGTTTCTTTCCTTTATCCCTCAGGGGGAGGAAGTAGTTTTTGAGTTTGAAGGGGAAAAAACAGGCATAATGACCTACGTTTTTTCTCCGTTTGCTGAGGAAGAGGTTAATCTTTTCCAGTGGAGGGGTGACCGAATAGTTAATTTATATTCGCCTGAAGAAAGAGAAGGCCAAAAGCGGATGTTTGTTTCCTTTGGCCGCATGTTCGATATTGATGCTTACAAAATTGAAATTGATTATAATCCGGAAGAATCATATCTTTCGGGTAAAGTCAGCGTTAAGATTATTCCTTTGGTCGAGTCGTTGGGTAGTCTGAAGTTTAAGTTTCATCAAGATCTCGAGGTGTTGAAAGTTTATGATCAAGATAAAAATGAATTAATTTTTAATCGTGACCGTCTGAGAAAAATTTTCTATGTTTATCTTCTTAATTCCCAGAAAAAAGGGAAACCTTTTTATATTGATGTTTTTTACCGGGGCAAGATTAAACCGGAGCAATTGACGAGTGATGTAGTTAATTTTCCTCAATATAAAGATGAAATAATATTTATTCCGCCGAAATATGAAACTTATCTTTTTAGTCAATCATCTTACTGGTATCCGTCTCCACCCAATGATGATTATTTCCAGGTGGAGCTGCGGGCCATCTTTCCTCCCGGGTATGATTGTATTTCCAATGGAGAACTAGTGGAGAAAGGCCAGGTAGGGATGACGGAAAGGGTGGAAGAATTGGAGAAGATCGGCCATCAATATTGTTCCTTTAAAACCCGCTATCCAGTTAAATACATCTCATTTATTGTTGGTAAATTTGAAAATCTAGGCCAGCGGGAAGAACGGATTCCGATTGCTTATTATCAGGCGTCAGATACGGGGTTTTATCGCCGCAACTGGCTGGAAGAGGCCGAGCGGTTGGTTGAATTTTACTCTCGAGTAT
This sequence comes from Candidatus Aminicenantes bacterium JdFR-80, assembly GCA_002010725.1. GTDB lineage: Bacteria > Acidobacteriota > Aminicenantia > Aminicenantales > Aminicenantaceae > JdFR-80. The sequence continues at coordinate 41,777 of MTOP01000068.1, read as the reverse complement.
TTGGCCCTTTTCCTTATGAAAAACTTTATCTTGTCCAGAGACTTTGGCCTCAAAAAGGGGGGCATAGTCCGGCTTCTTTTGTGATTATGAATGAACTACCGCGTTTTCCCGGCCGGAACCGTTTGCTGAAAATCCACAGCCCGGTTGATTTATCCCGCTGGAAGGGTTATTTTCTGGCCCATGAGATAGCTCATCAATGGTGGGGCCAGGCCCTGTCTTGGGAAACATATCATNATCAATGGTTGAGCGAAGGAATGGCCCAATTTGCTTCCATCCTTTACCTAAAGGAAAAATATGGAGTAAAAGCTTATCGCCAGATAATTAAGAATTTAACCAAAGCGGTTAATGAGAAAGCGGATATTGGGCCTATTACCATGGGTTCAAGGTTAAGTTTTTTGGATTTTGAAGCCTACCAAACTATTGTTTACAATAAATCAGCCCTGGCTTTATTTATGTTGAAAGAATTGGTGGGGGAGGAAGAGTTTTTCCTCCGTCTGAGAAATTTTTTTAATGATTATAAATATAAAGCTGCCCGGACAGAGGATTTTTTTCGGTATTTTAAAGATCTTGGTTCGCTTCCCTTGGCTGAATTTAAAAAGAGGTGGTTTGATGGTTATCGGTTACCTGTGGTCTACATTTATTATTCTATTGATGATGACACCGACCCGGTGAAGTTGAACATAGAGGTGACTCAGGCCCAAAATTGGTTTCCCTTTCCTCTCAAGGTTAAATGGGAAGTAGAAGGCCGGGAAGCAGTTGAAGTGATCCTGGTGAAAGAGCGTTTTGCCAAAATTAGCTTTAGTTTGACCGCCTCACCCAAGAAGCTTAAATTTAACCCCTGGCGGGAGATTCCGGGTAAATTTCATATCAAAAAGATTTCCTGATAAACTAGTTTTTGCTGCCTGAGTTCAATAATTATGAGGATTAATGTTCAATCTTTTTATCATGGCATTAAGGGTGGTGGGTTTGATTTTTAAGAGTTCAGCCGCTTTTTTCTGGATTCCGTTGGCCTGACGAAGAGCATCCGTGATGACCCTTTTCTGGTAATTTTCCAGGAGCTCTTTCAGGCCAAGCTCAGGCTGTTCCCGACTGATTCTAACGGGTGATGATTTTCGGAGAATAGCGGGAGGGAGTAANTCTTTGGTGATTATTTTTGATTGAGTAAGAACAACCGCTCTTTCAATGGCGTTTTCCAGTTCCCGAACATTGCCGGGCCAATCATAGTTCTCTAGAATTTCCCAGACATCATCTTTTACTCCCAAAATTTCTTTATTGTTTTCCTCGCTATAGACCTTCAGGAAATGATGAACGAGGAGGGGAATGTCTTCTTTCCTTTCCCGAAGAGGAGGGAGTTCGATTTTAATGACATTTAGCCGGAAATATAAATCCTCTCTGAATTTCTGTTGATGAATGAGTGTTTCCAGATCGGTGTTGGTGGCGGCAATAACNCGGACATCGACGCGGATTGTTTCGGTTCCGCCCAGACGCATGAATTCTCGATTTTGCATGACCCGGAGGAGTTTAGCCTGGGTTTCCAGGTTGAGAGAGGAGATTTCGTCAAAAAATATTGTTCCTCGATGAGCAGCTTCAAAGAGCCCTTTTTTCTCGGTTACCGCTCCGGTGAAGGCTCCTTTAACATGACCGAAAAGGTGGCTTTCTAAGAGATCAGGCGGAAGAGAACCGCTGTTAACGATAATAAATGGTTGGGTGGCGCGATCACTGGTTTGATGGATGGCTCGGGCGACTAATTCTTTGCCCGTCCCGCTTTCTCCCTGAATAAGAATGGTACTGCGTGTCGGGGCGGCGGCTTTTATTAACTCAAAGACTCTGGTCATAACTTTACTTTTGCCGATTATCCGCTCAAAGTCGTATTTTCGATGTAGTTCTGTTTTTAAGCGTAGATTTTCTTCCTGAAGACGTCGGTGTTGGACACCTCTTTTGATAGCCAGGAGAAGCTCTTCATGTTTGAAGGGTTTTTGGATATAGTCGAAAGCGCCATTTTTCATCGCCTCGATGGCAGATTCAATAGAACCGTAAGCCGTAATAATAATGACTACAGCGAGAGGATCGATTTTGATTATTTCCTTAAGGACATCCAGGCCATTTAATCCGGGCATTAATAAATCAAGGAGGATTAAATCGAATGATTGGGATTGATGCTTCTCCAAGGCTTCTTCGCCGCTGGAAGATATTTCCAGCTGGTATCCTTCAGGGGAGAGAAGGTCAGTTAAGACTTCGTGAATGATAGGTTCATCGTCGACAATGTGAATTCTGCCTTGATTTTTCATCTTTCTCCTCTAATTAATTACGGATTTTAGAGAGTTTTTGTTTTGGGGCTTCAAAGGAAGATAGATAGTGAAGCAGGTTCCCTGGCCAACTTCACTCTCAACCTGAATTTGCCCGCCGTGCTCTTTGACAATAGCATAGCTTATTGATAAGCCCAAACCAGTTCCTTTCCCCAGACCTTTGGTGGTGAAAAAAGGATCGAAGATATGGGGTAAATGTTGAGGTTTTATGCCTGTGCCCGTATCTTTGATACCGATTACGGCCTGTCTGTTTTTCTCTTCTAAGCGAATACTGAGTGTGCCTCCCTGAGGCATAGCATCGAGAGCATTGAGAATGATATTGATAAAGACCTGTTGAAGCCTCTCTTGCTGAGCCCAGATTTTGGGAACGGGTTGGAGATGAAGATCCAGAGTAATATTCATTTTTTTGAGTTTATAATCGATTAAAGAAAGGATTTCTTCCAGGCTTTCTTTTAAATTGACCGGTTGAAAGGCTGAAGTTTCCGGGTTGCGAGCGAAATTAAGGAGATTTTTGATAATTCTGGCTACTCGTTCGGTCTGTTTTTCTATTTTTTGGAGAATAGGCTGGTAGGAGGAATCGTTCAGCTTTTTCTGGAGAATTTGGATGTAACTGGAAATTCCAGTCAAGGGAGTGTTGATTTCATGGGCGACACCGGCGGAGAGAAGACCGATAGAGGCCAATTTTTCAGAGGTCAACAGCTGTTGCTGAAGGGACATTTTCTCGGTGACGTCTTCAAACACAATCACCGTTCCGTATGGGTTCATTTTGTTATCCAGGAGAGGTGTTTTGGCAATATCAAATATTCTTTTCTCTCCGGTGGGCATTTCCAGAGAGACTTCACTCAACAGGCGGAGTTCGTGCTGAGTGTCAGGGGGAAAAATTGATAGAAAATTTTTCTCACCGAGCAGATGGCTTAAACGGCGACCAATAGCCGAGTTTTTGGAAATGAGGAAGAGTTGTTCCATAACCCGATTCCAGCCCGTAACGATTCCCTTTTCATCTAGGACAGCCACCCCGACAGTTAAACTTTCGATTATATTCTGGCTGTAATCTTTTAATTTCTCGAGTTCAAAAGCTCTCTTTTGGACCTGGTTATACAGATAAGCATTTTCTAGAGCAAGAGCAACCGAAGGAGATATCGTGTACAGGAGATCCCAATCTTCACTGTTGAGGAAACTTTTATCAGATTTTTTTCCCATAGCCAGGGCTCCGATGATTCGCCCTTCTAGGAATAAAGGTAAGATATGGTAGATTCCTTTCCGGGTGAGAGCCTGATTGTTGATGGGGATGTCTTTTTGGTCAGTCGAAGGCAGAAGAGAAAGGGATTTTTTCTCTTTTAGATAATCTAGCAGGACCGGTTCGAGGACAATGGTTGAGCCTANTGAAGGCATTTCTCCTCTGGATTCGAGCACAGTTAAGATATTTTCCTTGTTTTCTTGGGGTAAAAATAGGGCAATGTCTTTGATGGCCAAAGCTTGACTGATTAACTCAACCAGAGATCGGGAAAGTTTCTTTAAATCTCTCTCGCGAGCTAATTCCTGGGAAATGGAAAGAAGGGTTTTCCGATACTGGTAACTTTTTTTATAAAAAATGCGGTCAATTAAGGATTGAAAAAGCTTGACCAAGGGAGAAAAAAGAGTACCTCCTAGAAGAATGGCAATTATTCCCAAGATGAAGACATTCAGCTTGTTCTCTGAAAACAACTGTGTTTGTGAGCTGACGAAGAAGTAAAGAATAGTCAAAACGATATAAGAAGAAATTAGGGTTAGAGCTTTTTTTAGCAGAACTTCGATGTCTAGCAGTCGGAAACTGGTTAAGGAGTAAGCAAAAGCAAAGGGGATAATAGCCAGGAAAACCACCGAGAGTTCTGCTGCCCGGGAAGGCACAGATTTAAACAGGAAGGGAAGGACATAGAGAGAACTAAAGGGAGTGTGGCCGAGAATAAGACCGTAGGTGATCCATTTCAATTGTTTTTTAATCAGTGGGTTAACGGTTCTTAACGTATCATTAATCAGGAGAATCAGGGTTAATAAGGTCAGGATTAAGTAATGGATTAAGTCAAGACGGAGGGCAGATGAGAATATTTGACTAATGGTAGTTGAGTCCAGCCTGAAAAAAGCGCTGAGATGAAGGAAAAGGNGGACCAGTAGAAGGAAACCGGCCGGAAGGTAGAGTAAATAAGTAGAAGGCAGGTGCTTCCTGAAGGAGATTTGGCGACGGGGAAAATAAAGAAAAGCATGGAGGATTAAAGGAGGGAAGAAGAGAAAGGCGATTTCATCCAGCCAATAAAAGATATTATCCAGAAAATCCATTTCTCCCGTAGGAGAAAAGACGAACACACTGAAGAAGGATAAAGTGATGAGGAAGAATAATATTGTGGGCTTGGCCAACAATTTCCGCGAGGTCAGAGAAACGATGATACCAGAAATAAAAATAGTGGCGCCAATGAGGAGGAAAAAGAAATAGAGGGGATCAACTTTTTTAGTCGTTAAAAAAAAGGAAGGAAATAATAATTCGCCTTCCCGTTGGATTTGATAGAAAACTCTTTGGCTGGAGAGATAAGCCTGCCAGAGGGTCTTTGTTAAATCAATTTTATTCTTAATTGGATAATTAACTTCTTGAATTTGGATGGAAAATAAAACATCGCCTTTTTTCAATCCGGCTAAATAGGCGGGACTTCCAGGAGTAACTTTTTCCGCGATTAAGCCTTCTTTCTTCTGAATCCAATAAACTCCATCTGTTGGTTCTTGCCAGGAAAGTTTTCGGGTGACATTAAGGATAGCGAGAATTGTCAGAGGTACTACAGCTAGGAGAATGAATATAATTTTCTTGTTCATCCCGGGTTTATCTTTTTGGAGACAGGGAGAGAATTCTCATTTTTGCTGGATAATTCCTTTAGTTTAAAATATGGCGTTCACCTGAACGAATAGCCCAGAATATATCAGGTTGAGCTAAGTATTTTTTAAGTTCTGGATTTTCCAGAAGTCCCAGTGGCCGCCAGTTGCGGTTCAGAACTTTACTCATATAGTCTGTATTCTGTTGTTTCCCCCGAGACCACTCAAAAGAGTGAAAGGCATTGGAGCTTCGGACAAAATACCACCCCCCAGTAGAAATAATTAAGGCCAGGGTAATCAGGAGAAGAATAATTTTTCTTTTTTCTTTTTTTCGTATCATCTCGATTAGTTATAATCTAAAGATAGAAGTTTGGGGATTTTTTGTCAATAAGCCCCCCGGGGCATCCCCCATTTCATGGCTTTTCTGCCCGGGGTAAGATTGACAACCAGAAGAGTATAACCTAATATTTGGATAAAGAAAGAAGTAACTGAGGATTAATATAAAAACAGATGCCCAAATATTTATGCCGTATGGCCACTGAAAGTGGCCACGTACTCAGTCAGCTCTTTGAAGCCCCTTCTTCCGAAGATGCCCGACGTTACTTTGAAGAACATGGCTTTTGTGTCCTCTCTGTGAGAAAAGACTGGAAGAGCATTACTCTTCCATACCTCTCACTAGGAAAAAAAATTAAGGATAACGATTTTATCCTCTTTAACCAGGAGTTTCTCGCTTTAATTAAAGCTGGTTACCCGATTCTCAAAAGTATTCAGATTCTTTTAAAGAGGGTTAAGAACCCTTTCCTTAAAGATATTTTGATGAAAGTGGAACGAGATGTTCGTGAGGGNAAGTCTTTATCCGAGGCATTTTCTCCTTATGAAAATGTATTTTCGATTGTTTATACTGCCTCTCTTATGGCCGGAGAAAAAAGTGGTAATTTAGCCAGTACTTTATCCCGATATAACAGCTATGCCCGGTTGGTCGCCCAAACCAAAAAAAGGATTAGGTCAGCTCTCACTTATCCGACTATGTTGGTTATTTTTTCTTTTATCCTCCTGGGTATTCTTTTGAATTTTGTCTTGCCTCGCTTTTCAACTTTTTATGCTGATTTTGAAGCTCAGCTTCCNCGGGTAACAAGAATGATAATGAGCCTTTCACTTTTTATCCGGAATNATATAATTTATATCCTTGGATTAATAGGGGGGGTTTTAATTTTATACCTGGTATTTCGAGATAAAGAGAAGGTCAAAATGGCTGTTGATCGGCTGAAAATAGCTCTGCCCTTTGCTGGGTTAGTCTGGTTGGAGTCAGGGGTTTCTCTTTTTGCTCGAACACTCAGTCTTCTTCTGAGTGGGGGGATCTCTCTGGTTTCGTCTTTAGGTGTAGCCGTCAAAGCGGTGCCCAACCGATATCTGAGAAGTAAGATGGGCAATCTCCAGGAGGATATTCGCAACGGGGAATGTTTAACTGAATCGTTACGAANAACTGGGATTTTCCCGCCTTTAGCTCTGGATATGATTCGCATTGGCGAAACCTCTGCCAATCTTGATGGGATGCTAGCTGAAGTAGCAGAAGTTTATGATGAGCGGCTCCAACAAAANATCGATACCTTTGTTTCTTTGATCGAGCCGGTGATAATCATTTTTATGGGCCTAATCGTAGCTGGTATGTTGTTGGCTGTTTATCTCCCTATTTTTAATATCATCCGGGTGGTGCGGTAATGGAGAAAGGGAAAGGAAAAAATCGTTGGGAAGAACTTCTTCAGGAAGAAGAGGATACCAAAAAGCTGGCTGAAAGATATCAGGTCCCCTATATTGATCTGAGCTCAGTGGCTATTAACCGGGAACTGGTGCAATCTTTTCCGGTTGATTTCCTTTATCGGTCAATTTTTGTTCCTCTTGAGGATGATGGCCAGCGAGTAAAAATCGCCATCGCAGATCCTTCTGATCTGGCAACCATTGATGCGATTGAGTCTTATTTAGGGAAGAAAGTAGAAGTTTATGCTGCCTCTAAAAGAGGAATATATGAAGCCCTTCGTAAGAGTGAAACAGCTCTCCAGGTTCTCCGTGATGCGACCGAAGGATTTATTACTCAGGTGGTCAAAGATGAAGAAGAGGATATTGAAGATGTTATTTCTGTGGAAAGACTCACCGACCAGGATGGTTCAATTGTTAAGCTGGTCAATTCGATTATTTTTACCGCCGTTCAAAAAAGAGCCAGTGATGTTCATATTGAATCCCGGGAAGAAGGAGTTATTATCAAATATCGAATTGACGGCGTGCTAGATCAGGCCATGGAGCCCATCGATAAGAAATTCCAGGAACCCATTGTTTCCCGGATTAAAGTTATGTCTGACCTCGATATTTCTGAACGAAGAGTTCCCCAGGATGGACGATTTCGGTTGAAAATAAAAGATAAAACAATTGATTTTCGGGTATCAATAATGCCCAGTATATATGGGGAAGATGCGGTTATTCGTATTCTTGACAAGGAAATGATTACCGAAGCCTTTTCTGAACTCAGACTGGATCTGCTGGGATTTTCAGAAGAGGTTTTACGCCGCTTCCGCCGGTATATTGTTCAGCCTTATGGCATGGTGTTGGTAACCGGTCCTACCGGGAGTGGGAAAACAACCACTCTTTATGCCGCCTTAACTGAAATTAAATCGCCGGAGGATAAAATTATCACAATTGAGGATCCGGTGGAGTACCAGATAGACGGGATTACTCAAATTCCAGTCAACGAAAAGAAAGGCTTGACTTTTGCCCGGGGCTTGCGATCGATTCTTCGTCATGACCCGGATAAAATCATGGTCGGAGAAATTAGAGATCCAGAGACAGCTCAAATAGCTATTCAATCAGCTTTGACCGGTCACCTGGTATTCACTACTGTTCACGCTAACAATGTTTTTGATGTCATTGGCCGTTTTCTCCATATGCAGGTGGACCCTTATAGTTTTATTTCCGCTTTGAATTGTATCTTGGCTCAGAGGTTGGTGCGGCTTCTTTGCCCGAAATGTAAAAAGGCTGTGCGTTATGAAGAAAGTATTTTACTTGAATCAGGATTAGACCCTCAGGAATATCAAGATGTTTGGTTTTACGAAAGTGAGGGTTGTCTTGAATGTGGATTTTCCGGGTATCGGGGGAGGACGGCGATTGCTGAACTCCTCGAATTGAGTGATACGATTCGAGAGATGATTCTGGAGAGGAAACCCCTTTCTGAAGTTAAAAAACAGGCAAAAAAAGAAGGGATGGTCTTTTTAAGAGAAGCAGGGCTGGAGAAGGTTTTAAATGGCTTGACGAGTTTAAGAGAATTAAATAAAGTCACCTTTGTTGAATAATAAAATTTTAAAATACTCAGGGTTACCAAGAGAATAAATAAAGAAAAAGAAGATAAGGATTGAAAGTGATCTTTTTCGAAAAAGTGCGGCTAAGTTTAAAAAAGTTCTTTACTGAGTTACCTGTTCTAGAGGCTGGTTTTCAGATATCAGCTGGGCGAATTGAAGGTTGTTTGGTTAAAGAGAGGACGAACTTTAAACCGGTGGTTTTTTCTGAGGAATTACCCCCTGGTTCTCTTGAGCCTTCATTCCATAAAAGGAATATTCGTCAGCGAGAGATTATAAAAGAGATTTTCAGGAAAGGGTTAGAGAAAATTAATCCTGAGAAGAAGAACATCGCTTTTCTTCCTCCGGAACTAAGCCTGAAGGTCTTTGTGCTTCATTTTGAGTCAATGCCTTCAGCAGAAACAGAGGTGGAGAAAGTTATTCTTTTTGCCGTCCGGAAACAGCAGCCTCTTTTGCCTCAAGATATTCGACTTTCTTACCAAATAATGCCGGAAAATGGACGATTTAGAGTGGTGGGGGTTCTAGCACGGCGGGCGGTAATCGACGAATACGAGGAACTCTTCGCTTCCCTGGGGTTTCAGGTTAAATTAATAACTCCTCCCACTATTAGTCTTTTTCAGTTGTTAAAGGAGCCCGGAGAAGGTTTAGTCATGAATATTGAACCTGATTCTTGGGGTGGTTTTGTTTTTGCTGGAGAAAGAATTGTTTTTTATCGGCAAAAAACATTTGCCTATAACTGGGGGGAGAAAGGTGATCAAGACTGGGAATCGGTTATCCAAGAAATTGAGACAACGGCTAGATTTATTGAAGATAAAGAAGAATTGAAACTGGACCGAATTATTATTAGAAATACACTGCCTGGCAAAAAAGAGGTTCTTTATTCCCGGTTAGAAGAAAAGTTTGGCCTGATGGTGAATGGGATCGAAGACTACGTGGAGGTTAATCTAAATAGTGAAGATAAAACAGCCTTTGCCCCTTTGTTCGGAGTTTTGAGGTGAGGCCTTACAAATGAAGAAAAAACTTGTTCTGAATCTAGCCACTCATCCCTTAAGGAATCGCCGACTTTTTCTGGCTCTTTTAATCTTAGTGGTCATCCTTAATATTGTTTTTCTGGGNTTAACTGTTTATACAACTACTTATTATTCTTCTAAGATAAATGGATTAAGTAGCTCGCTGACTCGCTTGGAGACAAGAAAATTATCTTTAACTCGGGAAGGGAAGCAACTGGAAAAGAAAATAGAAACCATCCAGCTGGCCATAAATCCTCAGGTGGANAAACTTAATCACCTCATTGCCCGCAAAAGTTTTTCCTGGGAATCTTTTTTCCATGATTTAGAGCAGTTGTTGCCGGAAAACGCTTATGTGGTGGAGCTTAATCCTGTGCTGGATCAAGAAACAATGCAGCTGAATGTTCGCCTTAAACTGGCCTCTTCTACCCTGGACAATCTGGTGGATTTTACCCGACAATTAGCTGCCAAAGGATGTCGGGAGATAAAAGTCATAAGTGAAAATGCAGGGAAAGGCAATAATTTGGTCTCGGAATTAAGTTTTATTTACGGAGTTTCTCGTGAAATTAATCACTAAATCGGAAAAAAAGTGGCTGTTAGGCCTAACTATTCTTCTGATTTTAAATATTATAGTTTTTCAGGTTTTAGCCCAGGGAAAGAGAAGAGCCTATTTTAGACATCTGGAAACTTTAGAAAAGGGCAAGACAGACCTGGAAAAATTGGAAATCACTTTCGAACAATTAAGAGATGAATGGCTTCGCTGGAGAAGGGCCAAGGAAGATATTAATTTTCTGAATAAATATTTTTATAGTGATAAAAGTGGCTTTGAAAAGCTACGGAGCGATTTAAACCTGCTCTTTCAAGCGGCCGGCGGGGAAGTCTCGAATGTCCGCTATGATTATGCTCGCTATGATGATACAGGAACCAAAAAAGTAAAAGTCAGTTTTCAGTTGTCTACTTCATATTATTCCTTCAAAAAATTTATTTCTGCTGTGGAAACCCTGTCCAAATTTCTGATGATTGAGGATCTGCGTTTTTCAGAAATAGATTCGGGCACAGGCAGACTGAAGGCCAATTTTGTGCTAGCCGCTTATTTCCGGAAATAGCAATATTTAAAAATGATTACATATTAATAATGATTATTATTAAAAAGAAGCATTATCATTCCGACTGGACAAAAGTGATTTTTACCCCTTTTATCCCGGTTATATTCATATTAATAATGGCCGGGATTGGGTTAGCTCAAAAACACCAGCCAGAACCTAGAGGTAATTCAAATAAAAAGACAGTTATTGAGAGGAACGAACGAATTGTCCACATTGAACTTCTTTCAAAAAAAAAGAAGAAATTTCAGCCGCCTTTAAGAAATATCTTTCTGCCCCGCTGGAGCAGAGGAACAAATTTAGGCCTCCAGAAGATCGCTCCAGCTAGGGGAGAAGAAGGTTCAGCTGGAGCAGAAGAATCTCTTCAGGGAGAAGTTTCTTCGAATAAAACGGTTACTTGGAATATTTTCCTTGAATATATCGGCTACATTAAGTCCCAGGGGAGGATAGTTGCTTTGATTCTTTACCAGAATCAGCCCTGGGCGGTTAAAGTGGGCGATGTGCTTGAAGATGGCTCTTTAATTTCCGCTATCTCTGAGGATGAATTGGAAATTACCGGCCCAAATAAAGAGAAAAAAACTTTTCGGTTAATAGAGGAGAAACCATGAAAAAGACAGTTTCTTTAATCATAATAGCTCTTTTTATTGGGGGATGTGCTACTTTAAGCCAAAATTATCGCCGCGGGACTGAAGCGGCGATGGCCAAGCAATGGGACGAGGCGGTGACCTTCTTTCAANAAGCAGTCTTGGATAATCCCAAAAGTTCAGTCTACCGTTTAGCCTTGCTTCGAGCTCAGGTTTCAGCCAGTCGGTATCACTGGATTCAAGGGAAAAAATTAGCCCGCCAGGGAAAAAAACACGAAGCTATAACCGAACTGGAAAAAGCATTAATGTATGATCCAACCAATCAATTGATTTTAAAAGATCTCCAGGAATTAGCCGGTCAGGCACCGCCGGAAGAAAAGGAAGAGGAGACGACCGTCATCGAGCCTCCAATTAAAATTCAGGTCAAACCGGAAAAAATTGATTTAAAATTCCGCCAGAAAGCAAGTTTGAAATCAATTTTTACAGCTCTGGGAAAGCATGCCGGCATTAACATCTTGTTCGATGAACAATTTAAAGATATCCCCTTTTCCATTGATCTCGAAGGGATGACCTTTGAGCAGGCTCTCCAATCTCTCTGTTTGGCCACTCGAAATTTTTATCGTCCAGTAGATGAGAAGACGGTCATTATTGTTCCGGACTTACCCCAAAAAAGAATGCAGTATGAAATTCAGGCGATTAAAACCTTTTACCTGTCCAATGTCAAAGCTGAGGAGATCCAAGCAGGCTTGAACCAGATGCTGCGCACGCAGTTCAAGGCCCCGACCGTGATTATTGATAAGAATTTAAATTCGATAACGGTCCGAGACACCCCTGAGGTAGTAGAGCGAGCGGAAAAAATAATTAAACTTTGGGATAAACCAAAGGGCGAAGTGATAATTGACCTGGAAATTATGGAAGTTTCCCGGATGAAGCTCCGCCAATTGGGCATTGATTTTGATCAATATGGGGGAGCTATTCGTTATAATCAGGAGAATGCTACCGACGGCTGGCTCAATCTAGCGGATTTGAGTTTTAAACAGAAGGAAAATTTTCAACTTGTTTTACCCTCAGCCTTTATTCAGATGTTGGAATCTGATGCTGATACCAAAATTATTTCTCAACCCCGCCTAAGAGGCATAGAGGGAGAAAAACTAGAGTATGTGGTTGGCGATGAGATTCCCATCCCCCGGACCACCTGGGCCCCGATTGCCGCCGGAGGAATCAGCACCCAGCCGATAACTTCTTTCGAGTATAAGAATGTTGGTATCGATGTTAAGATTACTCCTTATATCCATTACGAAGATGAAGTAACTTTAGAGCTGGAGATTCAGATTAAGTCTTTAGGAGGAACCGGCTACGCCAACATTCCCATTATCACCACAAGAGAAGTAAGGAATGTCATCCGTTTGAAAAATGGAGAAACCAATCTCTTAGCAGGACTTTTAAAAGATGAAGAGCGAAAGACACTGAAGGGAATTGCCGGACTAAAAAGCATTCCTCTGATCGGTCGTCTTTTCTCTAACACTGATCAAACTATTCAGCAGACAGATGTAATTTTAACCATTACTCCTTATATCATCCGCAAGACGCCAATCGGCGACAAAGACAGAGAACCAATCTGGGTAGGAATAAAGGAGACCACGGGAAAGATTACTCTGGCAGAATTGCCAGAGAGAGGTATGAAAGAAGCTGCTTTGAGAATGAGAGAAATGAGTGCTCCTACTCAACCGGGGGCCGAAGTGAATCATCTTTATTTCAATACAACCCGCTTACAGATGCGCCAGGGGCGAACTTTCCGGTTAATGATTAATATTCAGGCTAAGGATGAAATAGCTAACATGTCGTTTAACGTGAGCTATAACCCTGAAGTNGTGGAATTAAAACAGGTGGCTATGGGAGGATTTGTGCGACAAATGGGTCCCCGTCCATCATTTCTTCAGAATATCGATAACAGTTCAGGCAGTTGTACCATTGGCTTTACTGCACCGGATGTAGGCCGGGGCAGGAAAGGAGGAGGCACAATAGCTGTCCTGGTTTTCCAGGCCAAAGAACCCGGGGAAGCCACCCTTTCCTTTTCAGGTATTTCAGCGATGGGGCCTACAGGAACCCCTCTTGTGTTTGAAACTCGTGATTGTCAGGTAGTTATCCGCTGAGATTATTTTTACCTTATTTGTTTATTTCTTGCTGGTGTTAGATTCAACCTTTCTGCCGGGGAAGGGCCAGATTGACTTCGGGAGTTAATTTGGTTAAAATTTCCGCGCCTGGCGGTGTAGCTCAGTTGGTTAGAGCATGCGGCTCATATCCGCAGCGTCGGGGGTTCGAATCCCTCCACCGCCACCATCCCGGGATGGGGGCCGCTCCATAATTCAGCCGCAATCTTTGCCAGTCAATATCGTTCATTGGAAAATCTCATGACTCTTCTGGAGAAGACAAGAAAAACAATCATCAAATATAACCTCATTCAGCGCGGCGATAAAATTCTTCTGGCATTTTCCGGGGGAGTTGATTCATCTGCTCTGCTTCATCTTTTATTATCTTTACAGGAGGAGTGGCGTTTTGTCCTTTATTTAGCCCATTTTAACCACAAACTTCGTCCAGAAGCTNATGAAGAGGAAGCTTTTGTCCGCCAGAGAGCGGAGCAGCTTCAATTGCCTTTGTTTGTTCAGCAGGTTGATGTCCGACAAAAAGCTTCCCGCCAACGAGCCAATCTGGAAGAGACTGCCCGTTTTTGGCGATATAAATTTCTAGAGGAGAAGGCCCTCGAGATCGGTGGAGCTAAAATAGCCACCGGGCACAATCTAAACGACCAGATAGAAACCTTTTTTCTTCGCTTGTTTCGAGGAACCGGTCCTTTAGGATTAGGTGGGATGAAGCCCGTCATGGCCGATCGATTTATTCGGCCATTAATCGAGATCTCCCGGAGGGAGATTGAGGCTTATCTTCGAGAGAACAAGATACCTTATCGGGTTGATAAGAGTAATTTTGACCGAAAGTTCCTCAGGAATAAAATCCGCGCGGACCTGATTCCTTATTTAGAGAAGGAATTTGATCCAGCCCTTCTTAGGCATATCAACACTTTGATGAGTATTCTCCGGGAAGAGGAGGAAATCCTTAATGAATTAGCGAAAAGCCGGGCAGAAGAGTTAATCACCGAAGAGGAGGGGATGCTTCAGCTTGATCGACCTGCTCTTCTGGCCTTATCGCCAGCTCTGGGACGGCGGGTGGTCCGGGAATATCTTCGCCGAATTAAGGGAGATTTGCGGGGTTTTACTTTTCGTGATGTCGAGGCTGTTTTAGAAGCGCTTCCAGGGAGTATTATTTGTCTCTCCCGCCATATAAAATTAAGATGTGAAAAAGAAAGGATTTATTTGCCTTTCTCCACAGAATCTCCCTCATTTTATTATGAATGGGATGGCCAGGAGAAACTGGTTATCCCCGAGGTCGGGTTTATTTTTGAGGGTAGCATCCAGGAGAAGAGTTGTCTGAAGGCTTTAGTTTTTGATGATTGGGGCGGAGCTTACTTTGATCGGCAAAAAATATCTTTTCCGCTGATTGTTAAGCCTCGTCAGGAAGGGGATAAGTATCAACCACTTGGAGCCCCGGGAAGAAAAAAATTAAAGGAACTTTTTCGGGAGAGAAGAATTCCGCTTTTTCTCCGCTCTCGCTTGCCAGTTTTCTGGTCAGGCGGAGAGATTATCTGGATTCCCGGCTTACCGGTAGCGGAGAAAGCGAGAATTGGCCAACATACCAGGGAAATATTTCAAATCAAGGTGATCAAAGGTAGTTTTCTTTCCAGATTTGAAAGACAAGAAGACTCCATAATTGATGGCTGAAATTTTCCCGGCCTTCTAGGTGAAGTCTAATTATCGAGTCGACCACTTCAGGGTTGAAATAACCTTCTTTTTTTAGACGAGCTGGGTCCAGGTACTCCAACATCAGGTTTTTCAATTCATGCCGGAGCCAGTGTTTAATGGGAATACTGAATCCTTCTTTGGGGCGGTAAATATTTTCCTGAGGGAGAAGGCGTTCCATAGTCTTTTTAAAAATCCATTTGGTGGTTAAACCTTTTAGTTTAAATTCACCGGGCAGGCTAAAGACAAACTCAACCAGGCGGTGATCGAGAAGAGGAACTCTTGTCTCCAGTGAGGTGGCCATACTCATGCGGTCGACCTTAACCAAGATGTCATCCGGCAAATAGATTTTAAAGTCGAGGAAGAGTTCAGCTGTAATAGGGTCATAATAGTTTGATTTAAGGAAGAGCTCAGTAAAAGGAGTAATTTTTGTTAGATCCAGGTTTCCTTCTAATTGGTTATAAAATTGGGGAGAATAAAGCTCTTTTTTAACCTCTTCGCCAAGAAAGACCATCCAACGTAGATGTCTTAAGGAAATGGGATGGTTCAATCCCTGGGTGAAACGGCGGAGTTTATTCCATAATCCCTTTTTTTTAGGAGACGGAGGTAAGGTCTGGAGAATTCTGCTTACTAGACGGCCTCCGCAGGATACAAATGGCCAGCCGGCAATTTTTTGGGCCTGATAATGTTCATAGCCGCCAAAAACTTCATCTCCTCCATCTCCAGAAAGAATTACTTTAACCCGCTCTCTGGCCATTTTTGACACCAGGAAAGTGGGGAAGAGGGAGAAGTCGCCGAAAGGTTCATCAAGATGGTGGATAAGCCGATCCACCAGTTCAACGGCATCAGGACGAAGGATCAACTCTTCATGGTGGGTCTCAAATTTCCGGGCTATTTGCCGGGCATACTGGAGTTCGTTGTAGGTTGAATCTTCAAAGCCGATGGAGAAAGTCATCAAGGGGGATACCCCTAATTCNCGCATCAGGCCGACAATGGTCGAGGAGTCGATGCCTCCACTTAGAAAAGCTCCTAAAGGGACGTCGCTGATCAAGCGCAGGGAGACACTTTCTTTGATTAAGGAATAAAGCTCCTCCATTAACTTGTCCAGGGATTTAGCTTTAAGAGTGGTTTGAGATTTTTTGGAAGGACAGGGGAGGTCCCAGTAGGAATTGATAGTTATTTCCCCTTTATGATATTTGAGGAAATAACCTGGAGGAAGTTTATAGATATCCTTGAAAATGGAATAGGGGGCGGGAATGTATTCCAGAGTTAGGTAAAGATCAAGAGCCCGTGGGTTGATGGAACGTGATAACTGGGGATAAACAAGAATTGTTTTTAATTCTGAGCCGAAAAGAAGAGTCCCATCGGATTGGAGGGAATAATATAACGGTTTGATGCCTACCCGGTCTCGCCAAAGATAAAGAGTCTTTTTGGCCTTATCCCAGAGGGCAAAAGCAAACATTCCCCGGAGACGCTGGATAAAATTTTCTCCCCATTCTTCGTAGGCATGGACAATCGTTTCTGTATCTGTTCTGGTTTTGAATTTATGTCCTTTTGCCTGGAGTTCTTTTTTCAATTCAGGAAAGTTATAGACTTCGCCATTATAAGCAATCCAGATGGAACCATCTTCATTGCTTAAGGGTTGATGGCCGTGTTCAAGGTCGATGATGCTTAAACGACGGGCTCCAAGTCCAGTTTGTTCATCCAAGTAAAAGCCCTCGTCATCGGGACCACGATGAATGATGGTCCGGNTCATGGCCTGGAGAAGGGATTTTTCCGGAGGGGATAATCCGTGGGGATGAATAAGTCCACAGAAGCCGCACATGATTATTGTTCTTTAGGGATTATTTCTATTTTGAAAAAAACTCCCAGAAATCGTCGTTCATCCGAGAGTTTATCTTCAAAATAGGGAATAGAGCCCTTGGCTGCTTTTATTTTCAAGCGGTAAAGGTGGATAGCCCGCATTTGAAAGCCCTTCCCGGTATCAAATTCTAGGGTCCCCCACTGTTTGTATCCCAGTGTTATGGATTTTTTTGTCCGCCCCACTTGAACAGTGATTCGATTTCTTTTGCGGGGGTTATTCAGGAGATGAATAATTAGTTTTTTAACGGGATAATAGGTTTTGAGAATCATTTCCGTCTGATGAGGACCTTTAGTCCAGAATCCATCAGGTTCTAGACGGGGATGGAAATTATCATCGAGAAAATGAAGCCAGCCGATGTTGGGCGGANTGCCAATTTCTTGCCGAAAAGCCTTTGGATTGGTATTGGTGGGCAGATTGTTAACCAGAGTTAATTCAACCGGTAGCCACTTAAAGGGAATTTTTTTAGCATGATTGGCTGGGAATTGAGAGCTTTTCCAGGGAGTAATAATGATGGGAGAGAGAAATAGTGAGGCCATTAACCAGATAGAAATAAGGTCTCTACCTTTGAGTTGGCTGGGATTAAGAAAGAAGAAGAGGGGATAGATATTCAGGAAATATCGATTAGCCAGGGCACCTCCCCCACCAGCATAATTATCGGGCATTAAAAAGATATAAATGAGAATTTCTCCACTGAGGGCCAGGAGGGCCAGCCATTGGTACAGGTTCTTTTTACCGATAAAAAATAGCACCAGGAAAAAAAAGGCTGGAAAGAAATACCAGGTAATTCCGGTAAAACGACCGAAGAAATAGTAGAAGAGATTATGAATGACTACCCGGGGAGGAAAAAGGTGTCGCTGGCTGTATCCTTCGGCTGACATTTTCTTTCCTAGAGAATCAAAGGTGAAATTATCCTTTTCCAGGGGGTATTGGAAATAAAATGTTTTTCTTTCCCCTCCCTGGTAGTTCCAATCGCCAGTGATAAGATAATTTCCTCCCCAGAAGATGAGAGTTGACGTCAGAAAGGCCAGCATCAGCAAAATAGGTTTTACGAACCTCCGGCGGAAAATGGGAATAAGGAGAAGAGGAGCTAGCAGGACTATGTTGGGAGGCTTGGAGTAGACAGCTATTCCAGTGAGAACAGCTGCTAGAAAGTCTGAGCCGGAGGATAAGAGAAATTTGTGAAGGGGGCGGGGAAATAGGTGGAGGCTGTTTTCCGGGTGGCTAGGTTTATATTTATACTTATAGAAGACCAAGAAAAGGATAGAAAAAACCAAGACCAGGTTGAAGAAGTCAGGGGAAATCCAGATAAAATAAATCCAGGCTACCGAAGCAAAAAGGAAGCTAATTATCCAGGCAAGGGAAAGAGAAGGTGGGGTGTCGAGGGCCAGAAAGGAAAATCCCATCCACAGCAGGAGAAAAAGGAGTAGGGAATGAAAGATGAGAAAGCCATTGGTGTCAAATAGACGGACAAAGGGAGCGGCGAAAAGGGGATAAGCCAGAGATTTGGCAAAAAAAATCTTGCCGTTTTTCCCCTTTTTAAGGAATATTCCTAGTGGTCCCGAGTCAAAGTGTTGATAGTAACGATTGAGGTCCTGCCGGGTATATTCAAGATCATAATCATGAGCAATACTCTGGGTCATGGCGAAATAGATAGCTTCATCAGCGAAAAGAAAGTTCTTTTGCAAAGCCGGGATGTTAACTGTTATAGCTAAACTGAAGAAAAAAAAGAAAATAAGGAAAATAATATATTTTAAGTAACTTCCTTGCGCTCTCATCGCCCCATTGAATACCACAGACGTACATAAAATTCAACTAAGGGGGGTCCTGTTTAATAATAGTTTAACGAGAAAAGTTGATAGGCAAACAGCTTGATTGAAGCCTCTTACTTAGGACCAAAATTATGATATATCTTCTGAAGCATTAGGTAAAAAATTATTCTCTGGCCTGAAATTGGGGGGGACTTTTTCCGTCATTAGGAAATAGTTTCCCCAGTTTTTGCAAGCCAAGTTATCAGAATCGCTTCAACTCTTTCAGGTCACTATTGTAATTCGGGCTGGATTTTCATGATTTGCAGGTGTTTGGCGGAGAGGCAGTGCACTTAAAATACCATAATTATAAATCTCATGTCACGATAATAATGACCCCTTTTTTGAAGCCTTGGGTCAAAAATAGAAAAATAGAATGGATAAATGTTGCATCTTTTTTTCGAATCACAGGCATCCAAAATTCCGATGAACCTGACAAGATAAACCTAGACCTGATTAACCATTAGAGGTGAGAGGAAACACCCACTAACGAGGAGAGAGGAAGATAAATTTTAACCCAAGATATCCTCTCCAAAGATGATTGACTACTTATAGTCATTAATATTAGTTTATTACTGTAATAAAGGAGGAAACTGGCATTCGACTTGAAAAACAGGGAAAAGAGGGATAACATTTAAACCAAGGAAGAGGATCAGAAACGGGTGGGTAGACAAAAATGGGTGAGAGCCTCTCCTAATTTATGGCGAGAGTAGATAGAAGGGGAATTTCAATGTTAATTAAAAAATCCCAAAAAGAGCGCCTCGTCTCGGGGAAATCCAGCAGACAGAAAAGTAGAGGCTTTACTTTGATTGAAGTAATCGTGGTGGTCGCTATTCTGGGGTTGGCCAGTCTGGCTCTTTATCCCCTCATTTTAAATTCACTGGAAACTCGAAGTCTGGATAGTGAGGCCAGAAAAGTATTATCAACTCTGGAGAGGACAAAATTCCGGGCAGTGAAAACAAAGCTCGATCATCGTCTCCGTTTTTATCAACAACAAGAGCAGTGGTATTATCAAGTTGAAGTGGAGGAGTCAGCGGACAATTGGCAGACAGTCACAGGGGAGGTGCCGCAAGCGATCCCGNTTAAATTTAATGTNACGATTAATTTGCCCAATCAATGGATTGAATTTTCTCCCATTGGAATAGTGGTCAATTATGATCCGCAAATGAATTCGATTGTTTTACAAAGTGATCGTCTTCAACAAGCAGGCCAGCCTGATGTGCGGCGAATATGGGTTTATCAGGGAGGTTCAATCCGTTATCAGAAAGAAGAGAGTTAATTATGGAAAAGAATCTGAGAGGATTAATATTAAAAATCAAACAGGCCAATCCGCTTAGGGTTTTATCCGGGAAAAGAAAAGGGATGACTTTTATCGAAGCTCTGGTAGGTATTGCCCTGATGGCTATCGCCGTAATCGGATTAGCCCAGCTTTTTACTTATGGTATCCTGAATAATTCCCGGGCTGATCGAATTGCTAATGCTACCTTTTTGGCTCAACAACAGATTGAGTTTTTGCGAAATCTCACTGGACCGGAATTATCAGCTNTCTCCGCTGGTAATCTTGATGAGCAAATTGATGTTAATAATGATGGCACCCTTGATTATCGGCGGATAACCGTGCTTCAATCGCAGGGAGCTTATACCGAGATTAGAGTTCTTGTTTTTGGGCCAGCTCAGATCTCAACCCAACGCGATGAACTGTTAGCTAATCCATCTCAGCATCGGGTGATGGCCGACATCAGGACCATCCTGGCTCGATAGGTGGAATTAAGATGAGATGCCCTAAAAAAAGCCTGCCACCGAGAAGAGGGTTCACCTTGGCCGAAGTCCTCGTGGCCAGTGTGGTTATGTTAATTGTGGTTCTGGGAACATTGGCCATTTATATGCGCAGTCATCGGATAGCCGTGGATCAGCAAAGAATAGCGGATCTTCAACATGATGTCCGCACAGCTATGTTTTTTATTTCCCGGGATATTCGCTCAGCCGGGGTAGGTTTAGTGCCAGAAATTTCGGGTTATTTTCTGGAAGGGTATGATGGTTTTAGCCCGGGAAATGAAGCGGCGGATTCGATAAAAGTCATGGGTAATTTTGATGAGCCGCTGGCTTTGCGAATTCGTCAGTATCAAGGGGGGGTTGGAGGAGGAGCAGCGACCGCTTTCCTTTATGATTGGGAACTAGAAAATGCTCCCTATGAATGTCCGGATTTTTATGAGAATCGGGTTATTCTTATTGTGTCAACCACTTGTCCCGGCTGCTATGCCTTTCGGTTTATTCCCCGGAATGCGATGCATGGATGCGGTCAGGGAGCAGAACACTTTAATATGCAGCCCGGGCGATCAGACTTAAATCCGCCTGGCGGTTTAATTGATACTGGGTGTGGCGAAGAGTGTTGGGATGATGCCATCGTCACTTTTGGCCAGGTGAAACAGTATTGGTTGGATACTACCGGTACACCAGGGGATTACCCGACAATTCCTTCCCTAGATGCTGAACATGGGTATCTGGGAATTCCGTATACCCTTTACCTGAGCACCATAGATGCCCAGGGAGAGGTAGTTCATTACGCTATCGCTCAAAATATTGAAAACATCCAGTTCCAGTATAATGGCGATTTCAATAATGATGGTGTTCTGGATGGTTTTGTGGACTGGGATAATTCCTGGACCATCCAGCCGAACGATGACGATGCTACCCGCCAGAGTAAATGGGAAATTATTTCGGCCATCAATCAGGTGCGGGTTTGGGTTCTGGGTCGGACAGAGGAACGGATGACCGGAGTTTCAGGATCACCGCCAAGTAATATTTATCTTTACCGGCGCCCTCCTTTAGCCAACAGTCCCGGCGCCACCGAAGATGATATGAGACGGCGGGTCCTTCTGGATTCAACAATAACCATCCGCAACCTGGTTCTAAATCTTTATAATCTGGGGACGAGATGATAAAGGAGAAAACAATTCGTAATATAAGATTATTTAGCCTTCCTCCGAGGAAGGGAGTTGGTCTAATTGTGGTTATTGTGGTTTTAGCATTTTTATTGAGTATTGGAATTACCCTAATTACTATCACCAGTACTGGTCCCAAAGTCTCCGCTAATATCAGATCCCAGGATCAGGCATTTAATGCCGCCGAAGCCGGTTTTGATGCCGCCTGGTTGGCCATTGAAGATAATTTTGCCAATGAAACATGGGTCAGTTTTGAAGGGCACTATCTGCGTGACCCAATGGGAATAGATTTGCCTCAGGATGATAATTATTTTCGGAAAAAGACGGATCTGGAAATTTTGACGATGCTCGATCCTAATAACGACGGTCAGCCTGATGTGGATAACGTTCTTTTCTTTAAACAGCCTTATATTAGGCGGGATGATGGAAGCTTTGATCCCAACTATACCTATACAGTTTTTTTGATTGATGATGAAGCTGGTGGTGGTGTAGCTGACCCGACCGATGTTCTGCTGGTTTGTATTGGCGTGATCGGTCAGGGAGCTAATTTAACCACAGCGCGGATTGAAGTTGAGCTGGCTGTCGAACTTCAAACAGGGGGATAATTAGCCTCCAGGGAGAGAGAAAATGAGGGGAAAAGTTAAGAAATACACTATTCTTGGTCTCTTTATCCTATCCATTTTCTTCTTGGTGCTCCATTTTTGGGGCCAGGAAGGGGAGGAATGTCAGGAGTACGAGGCGACTATTACTGAATCTTTTGATACGACCACTTATCAAGATGCCGAAAATTCCTCGGTAGCTCACTGGGGAGATGGTTATATTACCCTGAATTATCTGGGGGCCAATTTTGCTGTGGCTGAACCCTCCGGTATGGGCTCCCGCATTTACGTTTGTGATGCAGGGGATTTCGATGGAGATGGGTTACCTGATCTTATCGGTCTTGATTTGGACAATAACTATCGGTTAATTCTGGTGCGGAATATGTATGAAGATGCAGATGGAGATGGCTATGATGATGACAATATAGTCTTTCAAATTGATCCCTCTGAGGTTTACGAAGATGGTTTGGTTGTGGGCCCGGCTTCAATTACTGTCGCTGATTATAACAATGACGGTCTTCTCGATTTCTTTTTCTATAAGAACCGGCTAGATGAGTTTGGCTACACTGAGTTTGTCGCGGCGATGTATATTAATGTTGGCACTGAAACCGACCCGGATTTTTATCCTCATAATGTAGCTCCCAATCTTGATTTTACTTCTCGTTTTCAGGCTGCTGGGATTTATTGTAATTGGGCAGGCGACCATCTGTGTTCGGTCGATATTGATCAGGATGGAGATATTGATATTCTGGTTATCAGTCAGGATAAAATATTTTTAGTCCGTAATCCTGGAGCTGATAATTTTGAAATTGATAATTTTGAGATTTCGGAACTAAATTATGACCAACGTACCGGTTTTACTATCGGTCGGGGAGGGACTTCAGTTGATGCGGCTGATTTTGACAAGGATGGCGATATTGATGTCATTGGCGGGACAGTCAATGATATTGCTTATCTTGTTTATTATGAGAATGACGGCACCGAGCATTTTACCAGGAAGGAAATTCCTATTCCCAACGAAGATTGTACCGGAACGGTGGCTACCTGTGTGCGGGATTTCAACATGGATGGCTGGATTGATATTTTTGGAGCGACAGACCGCTGGAATGCTGGTAATGAAGCCCGGATGTGGTTTTACAAAAATAATGGACTTTATACTGACCCCGATACTGGAGACACAACTCTTGATTTGGAATTTCGCTGTCTAAACAATTGTCAGCCCATTTTGCCCTCACCCCATGACGTCGATATGAGCGCTGTCCTGGATTATGACCAGGATGGGGACTATGATGTCATTCTGGCTGATGCCAATCATTCTGGTGATTATTATTTGATTATCAATGAGCTGGCTTCGGTTTATACTACTTCTGGAGAAGCGCGTTCTACTTCTTATACCGAGGATCTCGACCCACGGCGTTACGCCATCACCAAAGTCAGAATTACCAGTTTACAGATGGGAGTTATCGGGGGTTCCAGCGAAGGGTTAAGAGTGGATCTTTATGTATCCAATGATGGAGTTAACTGGGAATTATATGCCAGTTTTGAAGGGAGCGAGATCCAAAATTACGGTACTCTTGAGTGGCATACGTTCAACCATTTTGGTTCTCATTTTATGTGGAAGGCTCTCCTCTCGGCTGAAGAGGATGAAATGGAAGATTATGAGGGGGCCTCTTTTGAGACGCCCATTATTCGGGAGATCCAATTTCGATTTGTCTATGTTGAACGCAGGGAATATGCCCGAACATCAGTCGCCACCCAGCTGGTTGATGAAGAGGGCCGTCAGTTGAAATTGATTATTGCCGGAACATTTTACTTCCCTGGGTGGCAGGGCCACTTACGGGCTTACGATGTTACCCAGATGGCCATGCTTAATACCTCTTATTCAGAGCTCAGAACCATTACCCGCTCGGATTTAACTTCTACGACAGGTCGGGAAATTGTGGCCAGTGGGGTGACTATCCGCTGGGATGCCGGAGAATTGTTACAAAATCGCTCGCCCGCTGATCGTTTGATTTATACGGCCATACCCGACACCAACGGTGATCTGGCCAGGATTGACTTTACTGCAGCCAATGTGAATCAATTAGCCTCGCTTCTCAATGACCAGCAAAATGATAACGTGGGTTTAATAAATTTTATTCGGGGTGAAGGACGCTATTGGAAACTGGGTGATATCAATCATTCCAATCCGATTGTAGTTGGTCCGCCCAGCGGCACCGTCAGTCAGATGGGGGAAGGCTATGATCAATTTTTGATCGACTACAGTGACCGCCGCCAGGTCCTTTATGTGGGCGCCAATGATGGCATGCTCCATTGTTTTGATGTTTTAACTGGGGAAGAGCTATGGGCATTTATCCCTTATAATCTTCTGCCCAAATTACGTAATATGAGAGCGGTGGATAATGCTACCGGAGCGCGATATTTTAACCGTGATATATATGTTGACGGCACACCCACCTCAGCTGATGTTTACATCGATGCCGATGGCGATGGAAATAAAGAGTGGCGAACTATTCTCATCTGTGGTCAGGGAGCTGGTTACGGCAGCTCGGTGGCTGGCGGATTGAATTATTATTTTGCTCTGGATATCACTGACCCGGAAAATCCGCAACCTCTATGGGAATTTACTCATGAACGTCTGGGGGAAACCTGGTCTGTACCGGCTATTGGCAAAGTGATCAAAAACGGTGAAGCCACCTGGGTGGCCTTTGTTGGTTCGGGCTATGACAATAATTCAGAAAGACGGACCGGCAATCGATTCTACGCCATTGATCTGGAAACGGGAGAAGAATTCTGGTTATTTGATGCTGATGAAGTTGATACAAGCCGTCAATTAGGGTGGGATATCGAAAATACTATCCCCTGTTCACCTTCCACGGTGGATATTGACCAGGACGGTTTTGTTGATCGGGTCTATGTGGGTGATTTAGATGGNCGTTTGTGGAAAATTGATGTCTCCAATGAATTCCAACGAAGTCGAGATTGGGAGGCCGAAGCTATCTATGAGGACAATCATAATTATCCTATTATCAGTCAACCGGCAGTGTGGATAGATGCCACTGCTGAAACTCCTATTCCTCGCATTTATTTTGGGACAGGCGGAGATGACCGGGCTCCTGATGATGTAACCTATAGTTTCATTGCCCTCATGGATGGCGCTCGACCTGAAGTAGAATGGTTTATCGGAGATCACCAGGAATTGAACCTCAGTGCTGCTCTGGATAAGGGAGATCTTGGGGTGGGAGAAAAGGTTTGGGCAGATCCAAAAATTGCTGATTACATCGTTTATTTCAGTACCCTTACCGGTAGTATCGAGAGC
Source organism: Candidatus Aminicenantes bacterium JdFR-80 (assembly GCA_002010725.1). GTDB lineage: Bacteria > Acidobacteriota > Aminicenantia > Aminicenantales > Aminicenantaceae > JdFR-80. The sequence continues at coordinate 16,221 of MTOP01000068.1, read as the reverse complement.
GTTGATCCCTGTGAAAGCTTGGTCGGGATTGGAAAATTATACGCCCGGTTTATTGTTGCTAAAGCAGGCAATCCTATTGGCAGCACTGCTTTTCGAACGGCCACTGGTCCAGCCGAAGCACTAAATCTGGAGATAAAAACTCGTTCCGCGGTGACCATCGGTGAAAGTGAGCGGGTTCAGGGCCAAACACGGAAGCGGGAAGTTTACATCCAGGAATACAACTCCACTTTGCAGCGGTTGGAACAGTCGATTGGTGCCCTGTTGCGGATTAAGTCGTGGCGAGAAATATTCAAGATAATTCGTTAATGATCTTTTCTCTCTAGAGATTCAATCTAAAAATTTAACTTCTTTCTGAATTGAAAAAGAGGTCTATTTCTGGAAAAGATGGAGATAAGCCTGGATAATTCTTTCTCCCCAAAGAAGAGCCACATAAGCTGAGGGGGCAAGAAAAGTTCCAAAAGGAAGGGCGTAGTGCATATCTTTTTTTCGAAATGAAATGAAAAAAAGGCCGACTAGAGCTCCCGTGAATGAAGCCAGAACAAGGGTAAAGAGAGCCCCTCGCCAACCCAGAAAAGAGCCGATAAAGAGCATCATAGTCACATCTCCCAAACCCAACCCCTCTTTTTTACGCAGCAAGTAGTAGAGCCCGTAAACCAATAAGAGAAAAGCAGCGCCGGTAAGAGCTCCGAGTATCCCTTGGCCGAAGTTAAGGTCTGGCCGGAAAAAAGTGTAGACTAACCACAGGATAAATCCAGGCAGAGTTATTTCATCCGGTAGGAGCTGGTGATCGAAGTCAATAAATCCGAGAGATATCAGTCCACTGGTGAAAAGAGCGGAGGCAAAGAAGTGGAGACTCAATCCGAGGTGGAGATAGAGAAGCAAAAAAGAAGCGGCGGTTAGAACCTCTACCAGAGGATAACGCCAGGAAATAGATGCTCCACAATGGCGGCATTTTCCTTTCAGGAGAAGGAAAGATATAAGAGGAATATTATCGTAAGGTTTGATTGTCTGTCCGCAGGCTGGACAGGAAGAAGGCGGGCGAATGAGACTTTGCCTGCGGGGAAGTCGATAGATAACCACATTGAGAAAACTTCCCCAACTTAGGCCAAAAATGATGATGATTATTTTTTCCATGGTGATCGGGGAGCCTTAATAGTCCCTTTCTCCTTGTTGTAAAGATATTCGCGGCCATCCAGGTCTTTGGGGATTTGGGAAAGAAAGCCCTGTTGAACCAGCTCTTCGAGTCGCTCGGGGTAATGACCGAATTTTTCCCGGAATTGGTGAAGGGCGGCTTCAATCTTTTCCTTATCCATGGCCGATTTGACTAAATAAAGATGGCTCAGAGCAATATTTTTTATCCGCTGATCTTGACTTTCCTGGTAAATCTCCAACCAGTTTTGCCAGGCTGTTTGATAATCTCCCAGACGATAAGTCGCATGAGCATAAAGGCGTCTTAAAATAGGGGGAGAGCCTTCAATAACCATGGCTTGTTTATAATATTTTTGTGCCAGTCGATAATCTTTAAGAAACATCTGGGCATAATGGCCGGCAATATAAGGAAAAATCCATTCCTGGGGGTTTTTTTCATAGCCCATATCCAAGATGCGGAAGGCCAGCTCAGCATCATGCGCTTCATAAATGGCAATCATAGCGCCCAATTCATAGGGGTCAAGATAATGGGGATCCAGGACAGAAATTATGGAAAATATATGTTCTAAGTACTTAAAACGATCAGGAATGTCATAACTGCTGTAATATTGGATAGCCCAGATGTAGATAAGATCAGCCAGGAGGGATGAGTAACCAAAGGTGGCATATTTGAGATATTTTCCTGAAGGAAGATAGATAATGGAGGAACCTGGAAGTTTCTGACGAGGGATTTTATCTATTCTCAATTTGAGACCCATGAAACTCAAGAGACTGATAAGGGCTAGGGCAGTGAAAAGAGAAGTTTTCCTGCGCATCAGACGAAATCTTTTCGATGAAAAATGATCATGGCTAAAGCTAGAAGAAAAAGAGAATAGAAAAGCCCATAGAGGAAAGAATGGAGATAAATCTCACTGGGTAGAGGTAAGTTATGGACTACCTCGGTTTTGAAGTTAAAGTTTTCCAGATCCGGTAGGAAGGTATAAAGAATCTGGAGAAGGGTTTTGCCAATCCCGGGTTTAACTTTCTTGATTAGCGTTTCCATGCTCCAAGAGAGATGGCCAATAAGGTAAAAGGCCAGAGAGTAGAGGGAGCTGAGAATTGGCGTCGAAAAGCAGGAGAAGAGAATGGCCACGGCGGTGAGGATACAGAGTTCAATGAAAATGAAGAAGATGGCAATTAATAATTTCCATTCAATGGTTAAGGTATGCACAAAAATTAGAACAAGGAAAATTAAACTCATAAGGACTATCATGACCAGAAGAGTAAGAACTAGCCCCAGATATTTACCCAGCAGGAATTGATACCGATGGATTGGTTTGGCGATCACCGTAAATATTGTTTTTTTGTCGATTTCTTTATAAACCAGGCCAGTTCCGATAAGAATGGCCATTAACATCCCGAAGAGAGAGATGGAAGCCAGCCCTACATCTTTGACGATTTTGATTCGATCACCGACGGTTAAGAGAGCTAAAAAACGGGAGAAGGCAATGCAGATAGCAGCGAAAAAGAGGAGGAGATAGAGAATTCGATCCCGGATGGCTTCCCGGAAGGTATTTAAGGCCACGGTCAATATTTTCATCTTTGCCTCACCAGATGAACGAATAAATCTTCTAAAGTTGCGGTCCGGGGAGTCAAAGAGTGGATCCGGCCATTTTGATTAAGAACGATTTTCATGATCTCTTTGATATTTTCTTCGGCGGTTACTTTAAGCAGAAGCCGCCCCCCGTCTTCAGCTAAACATTCTCCCAGGCCTTTGAAAGAAGAAGCCGGAACATCTGAGACAACTATTTCGTAAAAGAGGATTTTTTCCGACACCAAATCTTGGAGTTTCCCCTGATTAAGAATCTTGCCGTCGACAATTATAGCCACCCGGTCACAGACCATCTCAATATCCTGGAGGATATGGGAACAGAGAAAGACAGTCTTTCCTTCTTCCCGTAGCCGAAGAATAATATCCCGCATTTCTTTGCGGCCGATGGGATCAAGTCCTCCGAGAGGTTCATCCAGGAAAACAAGCAAGGGATCATTGATTAGAGCTTGCGCCAGGCCAATCCGTTGGAGCATTCCCCGAGAAAATTTACGGAGTTGGACAGTTGAAGCTCGTTCCAGTCCGACTAACTGGAGAAGATGGTTGATTTTCTTTTCCTTTGTTTCCCGGGAGAGGCCAAAAAGCTGAGCATAAAAACGCAGGAATTCAGCCGCTGTTAAATATTCATAGAAGTAAGGATTTTCCGGGAGAAAGCCGATTTTTTCTTTGGCCTGAAGAGAGGTGTTAGGTAGACCGAAGAGGCGTATTTCTCCTTCATCCGGAAAAATGATTCCTAAGATACATTTGAGAGTGGTGGTTTTTCCGGCGCCGTTAGGTCCGAGATATCCAAATATTTCTCCTTTTTCAACCTTAAGAGTGATTCCCTTTAATATTTTCTTTTTTTGGGGAATGAAACCGGTAGTAAATGCTTTATGAAGATTATTCACATCGAGGACAGTGCTCATTTTTGAGTAAATATACCTCAAATGAAAAGCTATTTCAAATTTTCTTCAAATAGTTTGAAGATCCGTTTATATTCGTCTGCCCAGGAGGAAGGATTGTGAAAAGCGTGTCCTTCGACTGGATAAATGGCTACTTCCCAATTTTCCTTACCCAGTTCGATCAGACGTTGGACCAAGCGGACGGTATCCTGGAAATGAACATTGGTGTCAACCATGCCGTGGCAGATAAGAAGAGCGCCTTTCAATCCTTCAGCGAAATATATGGGTGAACTTTTTTCATAAGCTTGAGGGTCGAGATGGGGACGGTTGAGAATATCAACAGTATAGCCAGGATGGTAATGAGCCCAATCTGTCACCGGACGCAAGGCTGCCCCAGCTGCGAAAACATCGGGTTGGGTAAACATGGCCATGAGAGTAAGAAAGCCCCCGTAGCTCCCACCATAAACTCCAATTTTTCGGGGATTAGCCCCGAGTTTTTCTACCAGAAATTTGGCTCCATCAACAATATCATCCAGGTCTTTTCCCCCCATATGACGGTATATGGCAGTTCGACAGTCGCGGCCATAGCCGGCGCTTCCCCGGTAATCAATATCCAGCACAACGTAGCCNTGCTGCATGAGGAAGTTATGGAACATATACTCCCGATAGTAGCTGCTCCATCCTTTATGGGCATTCTGCAGATAGCCCGCTCCGTGGATAAAAATCACGGCTGGTTTTTGGGGATGCCACTCCTGTGGTTGATATAAGCGAGCATAAACTTTGAATCCATCCCTTGCCTTAAAGGTAATTATCTCCGGTTTAGCCCAGGGAAAGGAACGAAATTCTTCAGTAGTGGATTCGGTAATTTTTGTGGGTTTTGATCCAGAAGCATTTTGCTGGAGATAGAGCTCGGCAGGGTGATTGGAAGTGGAGAAGAGGAGGGCCAAGTATTTTTCATCAGGTGAGGGAAAGACCTGATAGCGGCCTTCTCCCTGGGTGATTTGTTGACGTGGACCCCCTTGACGAGGCATGCGGTAGAGATGAGTTTCTCCAGGATGAGACTCATTACTCAGGAAATACCAGCTTTTCCCGTCCTGGGAGAGCCAGGCGGCTGAAACTTCGAAGTTACCCGAAGTAAGGGCCTTTTTCTCGCCTTGAAGAGAACATTGGTAAAGATGAGCGAAGCCATTTTTTTCTGAAATATAGGAAACAGTCTGGCTGTCTGGCCACCAGATAACGTTGGTTAAGCTGAGTCGATTAACCCAGGCTGGATCATGGACATGCTCGAGAATTTTAACGCAACCTGTTTCAGGATCAAGGAGCCATAACCAGACATCTTTTCGGTCTTCTGACTCGGCCAGAAGCAGGCATTTTTGGCCATCAGGAGACCAGTAGATACCATACGGAATGATTAGGCGATCTCCTTGACCATAATCAATCCAGGTGACCTGGCCAGTTTTGACGGCCATGATGCCAGCCCGGTAAAGGCGGGTAATATCTGCTGCTTTGGGATGAGAAGGGATGGTTTCAGTGTAGCCAGTTCGAGTGACAAATTTAGGGACAAGAGTTGACTTAGCTTCGGGGGCCGGTTCTGATAGAAAAAAGATGACCCTGGTTTCATCAGGAGTTAACTCCAGAAAATAGATATTTTGTTTTTCCTGGAGATAGAAAGGCTTCCGGAGATGTTTTTTAGGGCCCCAAGTAAAGCTAAAAAAGTGACTGGATTGTCTTTTTTTAGGCTTGAATTCCTGAAAGAGTTGGCGTTGCTGGGCGAGATACCATTTTTCAATTTCAGTGGGAGTTTTTTCCTCCGGGGGTTTTTTCCGTGTAAAGGAGGTTAATTGAATGAGTTGCCCGTTTTTTAGGGAATAGAGAAATAAATTATCACGAGCGATAAAAGTTATTTTTTGCTGGTCAAAACAGAAACGGGCTTTTGTTTCGGAGTCATCGGTTTGCAGGAGTGGTTTTATCTTGCCGGTTTGGAGATTCAGAAGGCTGATATCCCCATTCTGAAGAAGCAGGGCCTGCCGGTGGGATTTGTCATAGACCAGATTTATCCCGAGTTGCTGAAAGCGATAGTATCCGAAGGAAGCCCTTGACTGAGAAGGAAAAGGAGGGTGAGCCAGCATGTCAGCTGGGTCTATTTTTTCCGGAACAGGATTTTGGGGCGAGATTCGGTAAAGAGAAAATTTATTTTCGCCGGGCTTTTTCCAGCGAAAGTAAACATATTGACTGTCAAATGACCAGACAATATTGGTGGGCGACGACCCCACAAATGATTCACCNTGCATTATTTGNTCAATAGAGATCCTTCGAGGTTTTTGTTGGGCTTGAGGAGAAGATTTTTCTCTGCCCAGGAAATTGGTGGGGCCGGTAAGAAGGACCAAATAAAGGCTTATAATTAAGCTTATTTTTGCTCTTTTCATTAAGACCTCCACATCTCTAACTTATAAGTTAAGAGAAAAATTGGGTAGGGAAAAAGTAGAGTTTTTAGTCAGGCAAAACATGGTTGAGAGTATCAGGATCCAGAGTGACATAAAAATCACTTCCGAGATAACAGAGAGGTAAAACCCGGGTGGGACGAAGGACGCCCTCCTGGTCGAAAGCCTCCTCTTCGTAATGAACAGCTAAGACCTCTCCCACAAACAAGTCATGGTCGCCAAAGGCCTTGACCTCGATTAGCCGGCATTCGAAACAGGCATAAGCTTCTTCAAGGATAGGCGATTGGATAACCTGGGCCGGAGACAATTTAACCCGGAATTCTTTGATTTTGTCCAGGTCATGACCGGAACGGCGACCTAGTTGGGCAGAAAGTTTGACTTGATCAATAGTCAAAAAATTTACTGAGAATTCACGAGCTTCAGAGATGATTTGATGAGTTTTTCTCTTTTTGGAAATACAGACACCAAAGAGAGGAGGGGAAAAAGACAGGGCAGTGTGCCAGGCGCAGGTCATATAGTTTAAGCCACTTTCTGACTGGCCTCCGACGATAGCCACGGAATAAGGATAAAAATACTGGAATTTCTCAATCTTGGTGGTGATTTTTTTCATCAAAACCTCCTCTTAAGGACAAAAAAAGCTAATTTAGTCCTTTTATTCGTTGGGTGTTTTGAATGAGAGCCTCGAGAGTAAAGATGTGCTCTCGATCAAGGGCTAGATGGGTTTGAAGTTGCTCTTTTATTTCACCTTCGGGGAAAAGAAGGACGATTTTTTNATAGGCTTTGACTAATTCCCTTTCTTTTTCCAGAAGGGATTCAAGGGCAGTGAGGCGATTATCTCCGGGATAGTCAGCCGGCATCGGCTGGGTGCTTCTTTCTACTCCCTCTTCATCTACGAGGGCTTGTTCGAGCTGAATGACATCATTTAATTTTATCAGTAATCCTGAATTTTTATCCCAGTGCCGCATATGATCAATGGAATTTTTGAAGAGTCTTTGACTCAAATCCTGATGGTGACTGAAAAGGATGACATGTTTGAGATAATGGTGCATCAAGGCATTTTCGAGACGGGTTATTTGGTGGAGGAGAAGGATTTCTTCTTTGGTTTTATTGACTGGAGAGGAGGAGTAACACAGGTCTTCTTCTTGGCNTGCAGTCTTTATGGCGTTTATCATGGCCTCAAATTGGCGGGAGTGTCTGACTTCATCATAGGAAATGTTCCAGACCATGTATTCTATTTCGGGGAAAGCCCCGGTCTTGAATCTGGCTTGCTGGTAAAGAGAAGTAACCATATCTTCAGTTTCTTTATCATGGACCAGATTATCGATTATTCTGGGGTACCGAATGATTTCATCGGTCTTAAAGGATGGCTTTCCTCCTAACTGAGTAATAATGATGCCTAATTGAAGGGCGTGGTACATTTCGTCAATACCGATTTGAATGGTTTGGGCTCGAGCATCTCTTTGAATTTTCATGATGGGATCGAAATAAATATATTTACCCTTGGGCATGGAATAAGCATGAATGACATATTCAAAACTTACCGCCCATTCATGTTCCAGGGCGAGGTTAAGAAGTTTAATGACATCCTCTTTAGTCTCAATATGATTAATTTCTTTCATTATTCCTCCTTCGCCGCATTATCTACCTTCGATTATAGGCCTTTGGACTGGAAAAGCAACCATTTCCTTGCTTAAGAGGAGGAGAAGGGTTAGCTGGGAAACGGCGGAAAAATCACCCCTAAATTCCTCTTTTGAGGTGATGACAGAGAGGAAGGGTGATTTTACATTTAAAACATCCCTCCTCACGGCGCTTGATCTGTTAATGGGAGCGGGGCGAGAGGTTTCTTCTCGCCCTTTCCCCCCTCGGTCTCAAGTGGAGATAATTGAACCCTGGTTTTTAGATTGGTCAATGAATTTCTGCAGATTGCCTTCTTGAAGAACACGGCGAGTTTTGTCTTTTTCCCATTTAATTAATCTAATTATCTCCTGATGGATTTCGAGAGCGGTGATGCCGTTGGTATAACCACAACATCCGCTGTTGAAATAACAAGGGAGTGGATTGGAGTCAAGAGAGGGAGGTATCAAACCCTTGGTTTTCTGCAGCACCCGTTGAATTTCTTTTTCCAGATTTTTGATTTCCTCCTGGGTTTTTTCTTTTTTTGGGACTCCGGTTTGATTTTCTTCTTGGGAAAGACTTGATTTTTGGCGGAGGAGATAATGATAGTGAGAAAGGGAGGCAAATACAGCTCGGTGGGTATGTCCACAAATGAGAATAATTTTATTTTGCTTGGCCCAGCGGTAATAATCTTCTTCCAGCTTGTTTCGTAAATGGGGATTTTCAGCTGGCCCATCAATCCCGATATTTAGTATCTTCTGGATTGATTTCCAGATAAGATGAACAGCCCACCGACTTATTCGCCAGGCTTTGTCTTCAAAGAAGCGACCTTGATGTCCATGGACAAGAAGTATTTCTCCCCCAAGAGAAACAGCTTCCCGAAACTCAACCTCAGCGAAGAGGTTAATTTTGAGTGCCTGTAAATGGCGGTTAAACCTTTTCAAAATAACCTCTTTATCATGATTGCCCCAGACCCTTATTTTTCGACCTTCTGGAGTGGAAGGGGCTAGTTTGATTTCTTGGTTTATAATATCGTCGTAGTATTTAAGGATGCTCTGAATATCATTTTCCCATAGTTCTTCGCTGTCTCCGAGGACAAGTAACTTATATCCTTCCTGGGAATAGTAACTTAGAGCAGCCAGGTAGAGCTCAGCATTTTTTTTGAAATCATCGGCTCGACTACCATCTCCCTTATGATGATCAGAGAAGACCACATAACAATTCTCGGAGGATAAGGGTAAAATGTTATCAGGTAAAAGAGCAATCTTTTTTAAGCGGTTGAATTTACGAGTCATCCTCTGGTAACTCATTGGCTGCCGTTACCTTTCCTTTAAGTTGGAGCTATATTAACAAACTTTTTGGTGTCCCGGCAATTTCGATGTTGATTAATATTTGCATTTTTTCCCGGAGTCAGGTAAATACCAAGAATGTTGTCTTATGGATAAGCATCAGGAACTTCCCAGGTTAAGAACCGACTTAGAATATCTATGGACAATTTATGAAGGGCAGGATGCTCTAGTGGTTAAAGACCCGGTTGGTCTAATCAAAAAACCTCTGGTCTTTTTTGGAGAAACCTTGGATTTTTTACGATTACTGCAGGGGTCTTCAACAAAAGAAGAGCTTCAACTTCAATGGGTAAGAATGAAACAAGGGGTTTTTATTAGTCAGGCAGAAATTCAAAAAATGATTGATGATCTGGACCAGCTTTGTTTGTTAGACACTCCCCGGTATCGGCTTCAAAAAGAAGAGGTAATAAAGAAATTTTCTAGTTTGTCCGTGAGACCACCAGCTCTGGCTGGGCAGTCCTATCCAGAAAAAAAAGAAGAATTAATCAGTTTTTTAAGAAAAATTATTGATAAAAAAGATTCTCCTNGTCCGGCNGAAAAAACTTGGCCAATGGCGCTGGTTGTTCCCCATATAGATCTGGAGGTGGGAGGACGGGTATATGCCGCCNGCTATAAGTTTTTGCCCCCTGAGATTCCCCCTTTGATTTTTCTCCTGGGAACAGGCCATCATCTTTCCGATGGATTGGTTAGCCTAACATTTAAAGATTTTGAGACTCCTCTTGGTAGAGTGAAGACAGCGAAGGAAGTTGTCCAGGAATTAATTGCAGATGACCGAACGGTGATTTCTCCCGATGATTTTGCCCATCGGAGTGAACATTCACTGGAATTTCCACTTCTTTTTCTTCAATATTTCTATGGTCTTTCTTTTACCATCGTTCCTATTCTGGTGGGGTCTTTCCATAATTATTTACTTTCTCAGATGAAATTTGAAGATATACCGGGCTTGCTTACTTGGATTAAAAAAGTTAAAGAGATTGTTGAACAACATCGACAAAAATGTCTAATTATTGCCAGTGTGGATTTAGCTCATGTAGGGTTGAAATTTGGCCATTCTCTTCCCGGGGAGGAGCTTGTCCCAGAAGCAAGAATCCATGATGAAAAATTGATTGAGGCTCTAGTTAGAGGAGATGTTCGGGAGTTCTGGCGGGCTAATCAAGCGGTCCAAGATAAGTATAATGTTTGCGGATTCTCAACATTGACGGTTTTGTTAGGGGTGCTATCTGGTTGTCAAGGCAGATTGATTGATTACCAATTTTGGTTGGATTCATCGACTCGCTCCGCTGTGAGCTTTGCCGCCCTGGCCTTTTTTGAAGAGGAAACAAAGAGTAAGTAGAGGAGAAAGTTGAGATAGTTTTTAAGGAAACGGGAGCAGTAAAAGACGAAAAAGATCTTCCGGTTGAAAAATCATCTGGATGAAAAGAAAAATTATTACCAATTGATGTTTTAGACTTTAAGTTTGCCTAAGGAGGTGCTGATGACTGATTTTGGAGGTGCTTTAAAAAAACAACCGAGAGCCCCTTACGAGTTTGCCCTGGTTGGCGTTCCTTTTGATGGCAAAGAGAGCTACCTTAAGGGCCCACGCAAGGCTCCTCAGGCTATTCGGGAAGCTTCTACCAGTTTGATCTTGAATGCCTGGACGGAACTGGGTGTAGATCTCGAAGAGGAAACAAGATTTGTGGATCTTGGAGATTTAAAACTCAGTGATGATTATAATGAGCTCTGTGCAAAGGTGGCTTCTTTAGTGGAAGAAGTTGCTAGTAAGGGAGCGGTTCCGGTGATTCTTGGCGGCGATCATTCGATTAGCTTACCGGTTGTCCGCGGTTTATCCCGGGTATACGAGCAGCTGGATATCCTGCATTTTGATGCTCATCCTGACCTTTATGTAGAGCTTTATGGCGACAGATACTCTCATGCCTGTCCTTTTTACCGAATTATGGAAGAAGGCTTGGCTGCCCAACTGGTCCAGATTGGAGTCAGAGCTGTTATTGGCGAGCATCGAGAGCATGCTCGGCAGTTTAAAATCAGAATGGTCGAAATGAAGGACCTGGCTTCTCTTGAATATTTGGAATTTGAGCACCCTTTATACATTTCCTTTGATATTGATGTTCTCGACCCGGCTTTTGCTCCCGGCGTTTCACATCCAGAACCAGGAGGAATGACTACCAGGCAGGCTATAGATATTATTCATCATCTCCAGGCGGAAATTATCGGTCTGGACCTGGTTGAAGTAAATCCAGAGAAAGACCCTCTGGGGATTACGGCCGCCGCGGCGGTTAAAATTATCATGGAAATAATGGGTCAGGCTGTTATCCAGAAACACCATCGACCTCGGTAATTAGGAAAAGGAGGAATCATGGCGAAAAAATTGGTTTCCCTGGGAGGGGTACTTTTAATATTTTTGTTGGGGCCGGCACGGGCAGATAAGTCTCTTTTTACTCCAGATGTGGTGACTTCTCCTCTTATTAAGAAAGCCTTTTCTTTTCTTGAAAAAAATCGAGATAAGATTATTACCAACTGGATTTATCTTACAGAGATCCCTTCGCCTTCAGGTAATGAGGGTGAAAGAGCGGCCTATATGCGCCAGATTTTTAAAAATCTGGGGCTTCATCAAGTTCAAATTGACTCTCAAGGAAATGTTCAAGGTGTCTGGCCAGGTCGAAAGGAAGGCAAGAGAATTTTAATTTCAGCTCATATGGACACCGTTTTTCAAGGCGTTAAGTCAATTAAAGTTAGACGCGAAGGAAATGTTCTCAAAGCTCCTGGCATTGGAGATGATACAGCTAGTTTAATCAATCTCATCTGGACGATAAAGGCTTTGCAGGAAGCAGGTTTTCAACCTGTAAATACTTATTATTTTCTAGCGACTGTGGGCGAGGAAATTGGCTTTGTGGGGATGAAAGCTTATTTCGAGGGAGCAAAAGAGAAGTTTGATCTGGTTTTAGCTTTGGATGGAGACCTGGGTAAAGTTCATTATGGAGCCCTTGGGTTTGGTGGAGGAAAGGTCGTTTATAAAGGCCCAGGTGCCCATACGATGCAGAGTCGAGGAATACCAAACCCGGCTGTCGCGGTCGCCAAGACTATAACCAGGCTTTATCAAATTGAATGTCCAGCTAGCCCTCTGGAAAGATGGACAATTCTGAATGTGGGAATGATTGGAGGGGGAAGAGTGACCAATGCCGTTCCTCAGGAAGTATTCTTGACCATTGATTTGAGGTCGGCTTCTCAGGAAGAATTGGAAAAAATCCAGGCTCAGATTCAACAGATTTGTCGAGAGGTAGCGAAAGAGGAAAAAGTTGTTTTTGACCTTAACCTGAGAAAGGATTCTCCAGCTTACCAGATCTCTGGTGCCCGGGAATCTTTCCTGGTTAAGACTTTGGTGGACATTTTAAATTATTTAAAAGTAAAGGATATTGAAGTTGATCCTCTGGGTTCCACTGAGGCAAATGTAGGTTTAGCTCAGGGAATTCTCTCCGTCAATTTAGGTCGGACTTATGGCCGCTTCAAACATAGTTTACGAGAAGAAGCGGAAATAGAAGGATTGTTTCTTGCTATGAAACAGATTATTCTTATGCTTGTTTCTTTAGAAAAAGCTCCTAAACTAGATTATTAGGAAGAAACAGATAAAAATTTCAGTTCTTCTGGAGTTGGAGTGAGTAGTTGAACAATCTTTTCTAGCCAGAGCTGGTCTATCTCGGAGAAGGCATTAAATTGACGGCTATCCACGTCGAGGACCCCCCAAATATTTCTCTGGAAATCGAACAGAGGGATGACAATTTCTGAATTTGAACGAGAATCACAGGCAATGTGGCCGGGAAATTGATGGACATCAGGCACAATAATCGTTTTTTTGGCTTTAATTCCAGCCCAGCAAACTCCTTTCGCTTTCTCTAAAACCTGACAGGCAAGGGAGCCCTGGTAAGGGCCAATACAAAGCTGTCCGTTTATCAGGATATAGAATCCTGTCCAGAAAAAATGGTTAAGTTTGTGGTGCAGCAGAGCGCATATAGTAGCCATTTTACAAAGGAGATGAGGACTTTTACCCAATAAATCCTGGAGCTGGTTGTATATGCGGGCGTAGAGTTGCTCCAGCTTGGTAGAATGATTAGTTTTATCCTCCATTCATCAATCCTTTTTAGATTTGTCGTAGATAAATAGCATTCTTTGTGTAGGATGTCAATGAGATAGTTTTGAGGGTGAAGAAAGGGTGCGGGCTGTTGTCAGCAAAAGGGGGGTTGATGATGGGAACCAAAAGGTGGGAGCTCTCTCCAGCCCGCCCAAGAGAGCCAATTAAAATTATACAAAAAATAAATAAAAAGTAAAGAGTTTTATTAAATTTTTTTAAAAATTTTAAATTTTTTTCAATGTTTCGACAAAAATATTGGAAATCAATGAATAGGAAAAAATTTATTATATTCCCCTTGACATTGGCCAAATTTTCCTATAAAAACGAGACATAATCCCGGATAAAAGGTGGATAACCACCTTTCTGTAATTGATGAGGAAAGGAGCAAAATGAGAAAATATCTTGTGGTAGGTATTTTGATCCTTGGGTTTTTGGGAATGACGAGTGTAAATCTTCAGGGAGCCGGCTTCTTGATTTACGAACATGGGGCCGCAGCCATGGCTATGGCAGGAGCTTTTGTCTCCATAGCCAATAATCCTTCGGCTATTTTTCATAATCCAGCTGGAATAGCTTGGCTAAAAGGAACCCAAGTTTCACTGGGGACAACGCTTATTACCAGTCAGAGTAATCTGAAGCTTCCCAATTGGCCAGATCCTACCTATCAGTCAGTTGACCAAGAAAGCCAACTTTTCTATCCTTCTACTTTTTATATTACTCATCAATTTAGCGACCGAATTGTGGCTGGATTTGGCTTCTTTTCTCCTTATGGATTGGGGACAAAGTGGCCAAAAGATTACCCTCTAAAATACATTGCCTATGAAGATGATATGAAGACTTTCTTTTTTAATCCAACCATCGCCTATAGAGTGAATGATCGCTTTTCAATTGGGTTTGGAGTCAGCTATATTCTAGCCTCAATAAAATTCAAGCTGGTGCAGATTGCCGAGATTATTCCTGATGTCCTGGAACCAGATGTGCCCGCTCAGTTTGAAGCTTCAGGGAATAGTTTNGGATTTAATGCTGGCNTCCTATATCAGGCGGATTCTTTTTCCTTCGGCTTGAATTGGCGCAGTGGATTTAAAATTAACTTTGATGGTGATATAACCCTTGATTCTTCCAAAGTCCCTCCCCCTTTTGATGTTTTTGTTCCCAGAAAAGGGGAGGCCAGTACCTCATTCAGTTTTCCCCATATTTTCGGGGCTGGTATTTCCTCGAAGGTTACAGATCGTTTAATAGTTGCTTTCGATGTTAATTATATTTTATGGAGCACCTATGATACTTACACGGTCAACATTGACTATCAAGACCCCTATCCTGATCCGGAACCGATGATTGTTCCTGAAGATTGGAAAGATGCTTTTGCCCTGCGCCTTGGATTTGAATACAAGACTTCAGAAAATCTGGCCTTGCGCTGGGGGGTTCTCTATGATCAAACTCCCCAACCAGTTGAATATATGGACCCCGTGCTGCCCGATGCCAATCGATGGGCTTTAACAGCAGGCTTCGGTTATAACCGGGGAAATTTCGTGGTTAATATAAGTTATCAGTTGGAATTATTTGGAGAAAGAACCAGTCCAAATCGGAATATCTATTATCATCCTTTATTAGGAATGAATCTAGGAGAAGGAACTTATTCAACAACAGCTCATTTACTGGGAATAAGTTTAGGGTTTGTTTTTTAAATAAAATTTTTATTGGAGGTTCAAACCATGGCTTATGCTTTCACCAACTCTAAAGGAGTTACTTATTATCTCCACTACAAAGATGTTAACTTGAAGGGGGGACGGACACAGAGAATCTATTATTTTGCCCGCGATATCCGACCTGGTGCTCTGGATGAGGTACCTCAGGGCTATCAGGTGATTGAGACAGAACGGACAGGAATGCCTATCCTGAAAAAGAAATAATTGGCCAAAGGCAACCAGGGANACCTTCCCCCTGGTTGCCTTTCATTGGAGCTCAGGAAGGTCTAGGTTTAAGAAGAAAGTACTTACTCCTTCACTCCCAGAAGAAGAGTGAGGTTNTCTGGAAAGGGTAGTTCTAATTTAGGGCTTATTAGGAGCCTTTATTAATTTCTATTAATGAAGGAAAAACAAGAAAAGAGGGAGTCTCATTTTATTAATTGATTTCAGCTGAATTAAGTCAGCTTTTTTTCTTTACATTTAATCAGCCAAGTGGTATAAAATAAAACTCTTCACTAGAGATGAAAGGATGCATGTTTAAGAAAATAACATGCCCCAGAGAAATCGCTCATTTTAATCATGGAGGTTGGATTATGAACGACAAAGTTTGGACAAACCGCATGAGTTTTAAAGGGTTAAAGTTAGTAGCTCTTTTGGTTTTATCTTTTCTTTTTATATGGGGAACATTAACTTCATGTGGACAAAAGGCTGAAGAGGGGGCTCCGACGGAAGAAGTGAGTGTTGTTTCTCAAGAAGGAATTATTAATTTTGAAGGTCAAGTTAAAACAGCGGTAGGAAATTATATGTATGTTCCTCAAGTAAGCGGATTTGATCTGTATTTAGCCGGAGATTTTGATGCGTCTACCTTAATTGGCAAGGAAGTAAAGGGGGAAGGCGAATATACTCCTGAAAGACCATCTCTACTTATAGTCAATACGCTGGAAGTGAAAGATGAGACGGGAACATGGCAGCCTCTTTACACCCGAAGTGAAGAGCCAACTTTAGAGGATTATATTGACCTGAAAGCAAGAGAAGCTTATGANACGCTGGATAATCTGGCTTATAATAAAAACAAACTCTGGGAAGGCAAGGAAACAGTCAAAGTTTATGGAAAATTAGAAGAGATTACTCAGGAAGGACAGGAGCCTACCTATAAGATAATTGTGTTTGATGAGAAAGGGAAGCAGGTTGGTCGTATTCTAATTGATAACCTGACAGATTTTGCGCGATATTATTTAAAGAAGCTTCATCTGTATGATAAGTTTTGGTTTTATCTGAAAGTAAAAGAGACAGTTCCCTGGAAAGTTCGTCGTCGAACCAGAGAACTCTTTCATGCTGAGCTAGTATTTGCTGGATTATTTTAATCGACCGCTCTCTTTAGTTTAGCCCGAAAAAAA
>MTOP01000099.1 GCA_002010725.1 Candidatus Aminicenantes bacterium JdFR-80 | reverse complement strand
AACTCCGCCAAGGAACTCTATCTTGGTTCCTTTGGGGCGGGCAGGTGGAGGCGGGGGTGTGTAAAGGTCGATATACCAGGGATTGAGTTTCGGAGGCGTGACTCCGGCTGTCGGTGTTGAGGTAGCCAGCTCAAGGGTCACCCCGTCCCAGTTCTCGCCGCTCCTCTGGCGGACAGCTCCAAAGATAGTTACTTCCAACCGATTATCTTGAGGAAAGGCTCGCAATGTATAACGNGGGATCCAGGTGGCCTCCGGGATAAGATAGGTAAGGAGGAATGATACTTCTCCAGCCTGATCAGCTTCAAGGAGGATGGAGATTTTTTTGGCTTCGCGGGGCTGCCGCGGTTTAATTTCATCCAGTTTTTTCTTTAAAGTTTCTCGTTCCTTTTTAAGATGGGAAATTTTTTGCTGAAGGGAGAGTTTCTCCTGGGCGATGATGGACAGCTGCTGCCCGAGGAAATCCAGCGTCTTTTTCCAAGTTTCAAACCGGGGAGTTGTGCCGATGATTATCTGCTTCCAGGCCTCGGAAGAACTGCCGTCGGCGAGAGATTGCAGGAACTTTTCTTTGGTGCCGCAAATATTGAGGGCTTCCTCCCGGGTGGCGATTTCTCTGTCCAGTTCTTTTATTTTTTCTTCGAGTTTTTTGACTTCTTCCTGAAAGGCAGTGGCGGCAAAGGTGCGGGCTACTTCCAGATTGAGAATTTTTACAGCCGGGCCTCCTTCACCCTGAACGGTGAGAGAATTATCGTTGAGGCTGACGGGCAGATCGGGAAAAACAATTGTATTCAGGCCAGCGGCCAGATTAACCTTGGCCAGGCGGTGGACCGAGGCACTCCGGGGGAAGACAGTCACCCGGATGATTTTACTGGTGGCCTTTATTTCAGCCGCTTTTCCGGTCGTACTCAAAAGCAGACTGCTTGCCAGGAGGAAGATAAAAAGTTGACCCAAGGTCCGGTTTGGCTTTAACCAGAAATTCGGGCTATGCATGAGTACCTCCTTTTTTGCTGAGGACAGATTTGATTAAAGTCTAACATCAATCAAAATTTTAGCCAAGTCTAGGGGCGGCTACTTTGAGTTTTATCAAAGTTTAACTTCTGGTGTAACTTCTGTCTGTAACTTGCTTTTATAACTTCTGTCTTGGCTGTGACAAGTGTTTGTTCATTAGGGTCTCTGACACTTTCTTAAACGAGGTCCTCCTCTATCGTCAACTCTAGGTATCCATTAGTACGATGACCCGAGGGCTTAAAATTGGGTTTAAAGATAAATATATGGAAGTGTTTTTGATCTAGCTTTAACAATTTCAATAAAATATCACAGCCAAGGCGAAAATCAAACATATCCATCTGCTTCTTGTAACCTCCCTTCTTCTCGAAGTTCGGTTACATTTTACGTGATTCAAATCAGGTTATTGATGTTAAGGCATAATTGTGGAAAGATTAAATGGCAGACATCAAGGAGAAAGAGGAAAAGTTGAGTGGGATAACAGGATTCACTTCCAGGTCTCTGGTATATCGCACGCTGGAATTTGCTTCTCCTCCCCGGATTCCCCGTCAGCTCCGCTCTTCAGCCTGGACGGAGGAAAAATTCGCCGCCGCAATCAAACTCATTCGGACTAAATATCCCGATGATCTCGTCGTTTCGCCGGTGGTTTATCCTTCTTCTCTCCGCCCACCCCGGCCTGAATCCGGTCCTAACTTTTACATAGATGAATGGGGTTGTGTCTGGGAAAGGCCGACGTCTCATTATCTAGGCAAAGTCAAGGAAGCGCCTCTCCAGGATTTATCGGCTGTAACCAGTTTCCATCCCCCAGAAGTTCTTCTAAAAATTGACCGAAAGGCTATCAGGGCTTTTTGTCAGGAGACAGAGTGTTTTATTCTCGGGGGAGTGGAGATTCGTCTATTTGAGCGACTTCAGTCCCTTCGGGGAGAATTGGAGGTTTTTCAAGACCTCTCCCTTCTCCAGCCGGATTTTTTATCATTGGTGAAACTTGTTCATGAATTCAACCTGAAAATGATTGATGTCTGGACGTCAACACCCATTGATGCCCTTGTTCTAGTTGATGATTGGGGTTCTCAGGACCGGATGTTGATTTCNCCCGCCCTCTGGCGTCGGCTGTTCAAGCCTCTCTATCAGGAGTATATTGAGCTTATTCACCACCGCCGCAAGAAGGTTTTTTTTCACTCTGACGGCTTTATACTGGAGATAATTCCGGATTTAATTGAAATAGGCATTGACGCTTTAAACGCCCAGGTTTTTACTCTGGGGCTGGAGAAATTACAAAAGATTGCCCGGGGTAGGCTAACCTTCTGGGGTTGCGCTGATTATTCTTATTTCTTTCCAAAGAGAGGGCTGGTCGAGATTGCAGAAAGGCTACGCCAACTCCTAGCCCATCTTTACACTCAGGGGGGACTTATCGCCCTCGTTGACTTTCAACCCGGAATAGACCTCCAGACAATCCACCATCTCGTGGAAGCCTGGGAACAGCTTAATCAATTTCTTTAAATAGATTTTAATACCAGGTTGCCAGAGCTCAAAATTAAATAATACTTTATAATTAGAAGCAATAATTTGGTTTTCTGGAAAAGAGCTCTTGCCGAAATAATAACCTTTCGTCGATGGTTACTTGGCTATATTTTCTCTTAACAATTTAAAAAATCTAATTATTTCCTCGTAATCTTTTGCTCTGATAATATGTTTAAGGAATTCTAAACGTTGGGTTATTTTTTCCAATTGAGGAAGGGAGTAAGGATTGAAAAGAATTTCTGCCAGAAGATAGTCGTCTTCCTGGAGAAGATGCCGGGCAATAGCCAGATGTTTTTTGAAGGTAGTCCCGGGAACAGCTGAGGAGCTTAAGTGGGCGGCGAAAACCAAGCTGGAAGCAAAGGGCACAGTTAAGGAATAAGCAATTATTTCATCATGTTCAGAAAAAGAATATTCAAAAATGTTTATTTTGAAACATTGATAGAATTCCCGGAAAAAATGTTTGCCGGCCGCGTCNGATTCTTTGATGATAATTGCATTTTCCTTTTTTAATTGGTTAATCTCAGTCAGGCCTGGTCCGAACATCGGATGAGTGGAGACGAATCTTCGCTGGCTCTGACGGTAATACGCCGGCAAATTGCCTTTCACCGAGGTGATGTCAGCCAGGAGACAATCAGTAGGTAGATAATTTATTATTTCTTCAAAAACAGGGATTGTGGCCTGAATATTAACCGAATTTAGGAGGAGATCCGGCTGGAAGTCTGTTAGTTCAGTCAATTTCCGGAGGGGAATGACTTTCTCTACCTGGAAACATTTTTCCTGTTCCAGGTCATAGACAGCTACTATCACCATATTTTTAAGTTTCTCGGCAAACCATTGACCCATTTTACCGAGGCCGATAATAGCTATTTTTTTAATTTGATGAGATGAGTGGCTGATATTCATTTTTTCCTCCTGGAAGAATCACGAGCGATTTTCTCTTTTTTTTCTATTGATATTTTTTCTTTTTTCTCCATGACGGCCAGATTTTGAAGGTAAAGGCTTTCTTTGAGGATCATCTGGAAGAGTTCTAAAACAAATACTTCTCTTAAGTTTTTAAATCGTCTGATATGGGATTTTATCTGGTTCAATATGTCGGTCTCTCGCTTTTTATCCTGGAGGTGGGATTTATATTTAATCGTTTTTTTTGCCAGACTGAATCTCAGGTCAAGTTTTTGCAGAATTTCCATATCCAGGGAATCGATTTTTTGTCGTATTTTTTTAATCTGATTCATTTCTCTCCCCCCAAACACGCTTTCTCTCCTGAGCCCTTAACATTAAATCAGCCAAGACTAATGCTACGGCTGCTTCAACGATAACTGGCATTCGAAGAGCAATACAGGTATCATGGCGGCCCTTAATTTTAATTGTTTTTCTAAGACCAGTCTTAAGATCGACCGTGGGCTGAGGCCGACTTATACTTGGGGTTGGTTTAACCGCTACTCGGAGATAGAGTTCATTACCATTGGTTAGGCCTCCAGTAATACCTCCGTTATGGTTGGTCAAAGTCCTTCCTTGTTGGTCAACAATTAGGTCATTGGCTTCGCTTCCCCTCATTTTGGCTAGGTTAAAACCGCTTCCGAATTCGATGCCTTTAATTGCGGGTATAGAAAAAAGGAGATGGCTGAGGAGTGATTCAACTGAATCAAAAAAGGGTTCACCTAAACCAATAGGGAGAGGGCTGCATCGACATTCAACCAGGCCACCGACAGAATCGCCCTCTTTTAAGGCAGCAAGAACTTCATCCTGAAAATTTTTCTTCCCTCTCACCTCCATCACCCTGGCCTGGACAATTGCAGGGGCGATAATTTTTTTGGCAATTACTCCGGCGGCCACTAGGCCAACTGTTAACCGGCCGGAAAATGAGCCTCCACCGCGCAGATCATTGAATCCACAGAATTTCTGTAAGGCGGCCAGGTCAGCGTGACCGGGACGGGGAAGTCTTTTTACGTTGTTGTAATTATGGGGCTGGATATCTTGGTTGGTGAAAAGAATAAGCAGAGGACCACCAGTTGTCCTTTTCTGATAAAGGCCGCTTATTATTTGAGGGATATCTTCTTCCTGTCGAAATGTAGTTCCCGGTCTACGGGGAAGCCTTCTTTTTAAGTCGAATTGAAAATCAGAGATAGTGAGAGGAAGACCGGCCGGGACGCCATCAATAATTATCCCCACACCCGGGCCATGCGATTCTCCAAAGATAGAAAGGCGAAGAGCGTGACCAAAAGTGTTCATTGGACTTTCCCTCCCAAATGTTGGAGTGTTTCAAAAAAACCAGGAAATGATTTTTTCACCGCTTGGCTGCCCTCAATTTTGACTCCTTCCTTGGAGACAAGGCCGGCCACCGCACAGGCCATGGCGATGCGGTGATCATGGTGAGAATAAGTTTCTCCTCCTTTAATGTTTCCCCCCGAGATTATTAACCTATTGGCTTTCTTCTGGATGGGAACGCCAATTTTACTGAACTCTAAAGCTAGAACTTTCCCTCGATCACTCTCTTTGTAAGCTAGCCTTTCAGCTCCGAAAAGTCGGGAATCTCCGGGACAGGAAGCGGCCAAAGCCACTAGGGGTGGAATAAGGTCAGGACAATCTGAGGCATCAAAGTCAAAAGACCGGAGTGTTCCCTTTTCGACAATAATTCGGGTAGGTGATAAAGTAACCCTGGCTCCTGCGGCCCGGAGGGCATCAATAATTCTTCGGTCGGCCTGAGTCGATTCCAGGCGAAGATTGGCTACTTCAACTTTTCCCCCGATAGCACCAGCGACTAGCAGAAAAGAGGCGCCTGACCAATCTCCCTCAATTTTATAATAACATCCCTGGTAGCGTTGGTTTCCTGGAATTTTAAAAATTAGTTCATCTTTTTCATCCTGGAGTTCGATATGAACATTAAATTTTTTCATCACCTCCAGAGTCAAATCCACATAAGGTCGACTTCTTAAATGGAGGACTTTGATTCGGGACTCATCTTTCAGGAGGGGAAGACTCATGAGGAGGCCGCTTAGCAACTGAGAGGTCCGGGAGGCTTTAATGGTGATGTGCCCTGGTTGTAAAGGNCCGTGGAGAATTAGGGGAGGAAATCCTTGCCGGGTAGAGCAATGGACCCCTAATTTGCTCAGGGCTTCCTGAACCATATCCATTGGCCGCTGCCAGAGAGTTCCTCGGCCGTAAAGAATAACTGGTTGAGATAGGAGAGATAGAAGAGGAGCCATGAGTCTTATGGCCAGTCCCGATTCACCACAAGAAAAAGCCTGTGGTTTTGACGAGAGATTAAAGTTGCCCGGGAATCCACCTTTAAGGCGAATTAACGAGGATGAAAGGCTTACCTCAGCCCCGAGTCTTTGAACAAGATTCAAAACCGTTTGAGCATCATCACAGAGGGAGGGATGGACAATAAAGCTCTCTTCTGGCGCCAGAAGAGCAGCTACCAAGGCACGAATGGTTAAACTTTTGGAAGGTGGAGCCTCTACTTGGCCTTCGATTCTAGAAGGATGAATTGATTTCTTCATAGGTAAGCCTCACCGTTGAAGATAATTGGCCATCTCGGTTAGTCATGACCAAATTGGATGCTCGAGCATATAAAGGAATTCTTTCCTGGAACAGTCTTTCCTGTTGTTGGGGAGAAGAGTTCCGGATAAGGAGAGGTTTTGGCTTTCCTTGGTTTCTTTTGAGGCATTCTTCAAGCGACGACCAGACCCAGATAGTTAAGGAGGAAGAAGAGAGGTTTTTTCTAATAACTGGATCTTTAACCGCTCCTCCACCCAGAGCAATGACACAATTTTTTGCCTTTTGAAGCAAGGGAGGAAGAAAAGACCTTTCTAATTGCCGGAAATATTCCTCTCCCCATCGGGAAAAAATCTGGAGAATAGACATTCCCTTCTCCCTTTCGATAATCTCGTCGGTGTCAATAAAATCTGACCCCAGTTTGGCCGCCAGAACACGACCGATAGTTGATTTTCCGCAACCCATAAAGCCGATTAAAGCGATATTCTGGGGAGGAGAGGGAGGATTATAAATTTCTTCTCGGAGGATTTGGCGGAGAAAGCTATCCGGTCTTTGGTTATAATAGATCTCTAAAGCTTTAATCCCCTGTCCCAGAAGCCATTCGAGTCCAGTCACAGGTCTGAGAAATGAGGTTTTCTTTATTCTTAAAGTTTCAGAAGCTGAGGGTGACTTGAGATGTTGGTAGCTGGCTTCCAGAAGGATGGTTTTCTCGCTTAGTTTATTTATTGGCAGGAGAAGGTCAGGCCGGGCAATACAGGAAAGGATTATATCAAATTGAGATAGTTTCTCGGCTATATTTGGTGGGGGGAGGAAGAGAGACCCGAATTTTTTGGCAACCCAACGACCCTTATCCGGGGTTCTATTGGTGAGCCAGAGCTCGGAGGTGAATTTATTCAAGGTGAAAAGAGCCGCCCTGGCAGCTCCTCCTGCCCCAAGCACAAGGATTTTTTTGCCCTTGAAGTTCAAATTTAAAGATTGCCGGACAGNCATAAGGCCTTCTGGGTCGGTGTTATACCCCTTAAACCCTTTTTCTGTTCTAACTACTGTATTAACCGCTCCAATAGCGGCTGCTTCCGGAGATAGTTCTCTTAGATAAGGAATAATTTTTTCTTTGTAGGGAGAAGTGACATTAAATCCTTGGATGTTTAATTCATTGATTAATGACCAGGCTTCATCGAGAGAGAAGGAGCTCAGCCGGAGATAATGAGCCTTAAGTCCCCACCGGGAAAAAGCCCTGTTATATAAATAGGGACTGCGACTAAAGGCGATGGGTCGGCCGATGATGGCAAAAAGTTGGAGGTTAGTCATGGTTAATTAACCTCCATAGTGTTTTCAAGGAAGAATATTCTATTTGGCCCTCAGCAGTAGGTGGCCTATTTTTCCAGGAAGCATAGGTGAAAGGACTACCACAAAAGAGAGCAGCGATTCTGGTTATTCCTCCAAGAGCCCCCAGACCGCAAATAACCACCGGCTTTTTTATCTGAAGAAGACTGATGAGGCGGGCGTTATCTTGAGGAGTTTGGATATAGCAAGCAATTTTGGCTACATCGGCTCCTTTCTTGAAAGCCAGGCTGACTAGTTTTCTAAGCTGCGAGGTGGGAGGAGTTTCAGTAAAGTTATGGTAGGAAAGAATGAGACGACTCTTTTTTGATTTAAGGAGGGGCAAGATATTTTTCATTATTTTAAGGTCTTTTTCCAAATCTAAATCGACGTAAGCGGCGCCAGCTTCAATAGCCTTGAATAAAAGCCATTCTCTTTTTTGGTGACTGAATTTTCCCTGTCGACAGGTGGCAATAAGATGGGGATGAGAGGAAAAAAGAGAAGTGATTTTTTCAATAGAGATATTCATCAAATCTAGACGGATTTCGGCCATTTCAACCTGAGGAAGGATGGCCAAACATTTTTTGAAACTAATCTTACCCAAGCTGACACAGATCATGGGTTAACCTCTTCAGTTTAGTTAAAGAAAGAAGCCGAATTTCAGGTTGGCCAATACCTTTAAGGAAAACAAAATGAATCTTGCCCCCAGCTTTTTTCTTGTCTTGCTGAATCTTTTGAAATATTTCGTCAAGAAGAGTTTTTGAGATAGGGATTGAATGAAGTTGGGGAAATATTTGGCCAAGAAGTGATTGGATTCGGCTGGCTTCAGATGGAACCAGGAGTCCACAAAACCTGGAGAGACGGGTGGCCATATCCATTCCCCAGGCGACCGCTTCTCCGTGGGCCAAACCGAGTATTTTTTCCAAAGCATGAGCAAAGGTGTGACCGAAATTAAGAACTCGCCTTATGTTTTCTTCGTTGATATCTTGAGAGACAATATTGATTTTGATTTTAATTGATTCTTCCACCATTTTCTTCAGGACAACGGGATTATAATTAATTGCATGGGGCCATTTTTCTTCAATGAAAGCTAGCAAATCTCGCGAAGCGATAAGAGCGTGTTTGATGACTTCAGCCAGCCCGTTTCTTATTTCTTTGCNAGGGAGAGTTTTGAGGAAACCCGGATCGATAACGATTGCTTGGGGAAGAGAAAAAGTTCCGATGATGTTTTTTATCCCGGCGAAGTTTAATCCATTCTTTCCTCCAAGAGAGGCATCAGCTTGGGCTAAGAAAGTGGTGGGGGTAATCAGATAATTAATCCCCCTCATGTAAGTTGAGCAAGAAAAGGCGGCTAAGTCACTAAGGACTCCTCCCCCTAAGATTATAACGAGAGAGGATCTATCTAATCTCCACTCCAGAAATTGGTGATAGATTTTCATCACCGTAAGAAGGGATTTATCTTTTTCCCTTACCGAGAGAGTCATATATCTTTTCCCTTGAAGGAGATGAGGGACAAGATGACAGAGTTTTTCATCAACTATAAGTGGAGCCCGGGAAATTTCTTTTATCCTGGCCCAACCTTCTTCCACTTTTCCCAAAAAAATTTCACTTTTACCCCGGGAAGTGGAGAGAAGAAATTTTTTCATAGGATTCCCTCCATGAAGTTACGTAATAATTTGATTTTGGGGGTTAATTCAGAGAATTGTTGAGGAGAAAGCGCCTGCTCACGGTCACACAGGGCTTCTTCGGGATGATAATGGACTTCAATAAGAAGGCCATCTGCTCCAGCCGCGACAGCGGCTAAGCTGAGCGAAGAAATAAGGCTGGCTCGACCGCTAGCATGAGAGGGGTCAACGATTACCGGAAGATGGGAGATTTCTTTAATCGCCGGCACAGCTGTAATGTCCAGTGTGTTCCGACAATATCTTTCGAAGGTGCGAATGCCTCGTTCACAGAGAATGACATTAGGATTGCCTTCATTAAGAATGTATTCTGCACACCAGAGCCATTCCTGGAGGGTGGAGTGCATCCCTCTTTTCAAAATAACTGGATGCTTTGTTTTTCCCACTTCTTTTAAAAGGGAAAAATTTTGCATGTTTCTAGCTCCGATTTGAAAAACATCCACATAGTCACCCATCCAACCTACATCGCGAGGATCAAGTACTTCGGAAACAATGGGTAATCCCGTTTCTTTTTTGGCTTTTTGAAGGATTTTTAAAGCTTTTAGACCAAGCCCCTGGAAGGAGTAGGGAGATGTGCGGGGTTTAAAAGCTCCGCCTCGAAGAAGATTAGCGCCGGCTGCTTGAACAATTCGGGCTGTTTCCAGCGTTTGTTTTTCATTCTCCACACTGCAGGGACCAGCGATGATAACGAAATCTTTTCCGATAGCATATGGACCAACCTGAACAATTGTTTTCTCTTTGTTGTTTCGAATAGTAAGCTTTAAACCGTTCATGATTAACCTCCCTGAAGATAGACTGGAGCTTGATTTAGAATAGAGGGGGAGTAAGAGTGAGACTACGGACGCTTAGAAGCGTCCGTAATAGAAGTAGGAGTAATTGGAGATGGGGGAGAGGAAAGTAAGCAATAAAATCTTTTCTCTGGACATTTTAGATAACGATATTATTTAAATTCTCAATAAGGTGTCAAGAGTTTAGATGAAAATATTTTTTTAANATAAAAAAATACAGAAGAGAGGAGTCAAAGACGGGGTTTGTCCCCCTTTTAGATACCTGGACAAAAAATGGATGTCCATATTTTCCTTTATTTTTTTCCTGAATGGGATAGACGGTCAAGTGAGTTTTAGGATTTAAACTCTTCTTACCAAGATAAAGTCAAACTGATTGTTGTTGATCATCTGCAGGAGATAAATGTTGTCCTGAATGTGAAGGGCGACCTNCATACTTGCTGCTAGCTGTTCCACCCATTAAAGCTTTTGATAGCCAGGGAAGAGGTATCTTGCTTCAAATTTACGAAAACGATGGNCTATTTTGCCCATCNCCGACAAATGAGAAAGACCCCAGCAGAGGAGAAGATTTGAGGAATGATTTAACTTTTGGATTTTCCAAGCCTAAAGAGGTTGAAACAGCTAAACTTCTGGCAAGTGCCTGCATCACCNTATGGAGTTCTCAGATATTAGTGGAGTAACAGGCTTAATGGAGCTTTTTCCCGGGAACTATTCCCAAATTAGCAAATTTTCAGCTTCTGACTGCAACTTGTTAACGATTAATATTGGGTTGGAACCAGTAATCCTGGAGAATGCGGGCGGTTTTCTTCAGAACGTGGTCACCAACCTGGAGAACAACTGTGTATTCTCCCTCAGGAGCCGGGATATATTTATAATTGACATCAAACTGAGGCCCGCGGGGAGTAAAGCCATATTGCTTGTAACGTTTAATTTTAGCTTTGACTTGTTTCTTTTCTTCAGGTGTCCGTTTGACTTTAATCGTCCAGTTCCAGAGGACTTTATTCAGACCTGCTTTCTTGGAACCTTTCAACTCATTGATCAGGAGGTTACCCCGATAAATGGATATTTTGACATCTTCTTTTGAGTCACTCTTCAGATAGTAATAAATAGTGCTGCCTCGAGGTTCGCTTCGACCGTTAAAATTAGTTGAGGCGTAGTTGGGGGTAGTGTTACTGACCCATTTTACTTTGGGTTCGATATTGAAGAGGTAAACATCTTTAGCCAGCACAGTGGGAGTTAATTCAACCAGAGGAGAGATGTCAGCGATGAACACTCCTCGGCCATGAGTGGCGACAATAAGGTCGTTTTCCCGGGGATGAATCTTGAGGTCGTGGACGGGCTGGGTAGGCATATTGTTTTTCATTGAGGTCCAGCTCTGTCCGCCGTCAATGGAGACATAGACTCCATAGTCGGTGCCGACGAAAAGGAGATTGGGGTTTTGATGGTGTTCCCGGATGACATTTATAGGTTCATCCGGCAAATTGCCAACAATTGATGTCCACGTCTGGCCGTAATCCGTGGTTTTGTACAGGAAAGGCCGGAAATCATCCCGGCGATAGCCGGTGTAAGCCAGATAAGCTGTGCCCGGGTCATGATGAGAAGCTACTATCCGACTGACCCAGTAGCCGGGATTGTTGGGAATATTATCATTGAGTTTGGTCCAGTTTTGGCCGCCATCGCGGGTCACCCAGACATTACCATCATCGGTGCCCACCCAGAGAAGACCTTCCACCAGGGGTGATTCGTCGAAAGCGGTGATGGTGCAGTACTGGATATTACCGTCGCCACCCTTACCGGTAGTCAGGAATTTGGGGTTGTTGGTGGTTAGATCAGGACTGATGACTTCCCAGTATTCTCCGCGGAAAGGAGATTTAACCACTTTATTGCCACAATGGTAAATTACGTTACTGTTATGGGGTGAGACGAGCAGNGGAGCGCACCAGTTCCAGCGCATATCCTTATCAATCCGGCTGTAAGCGATTGATTTTCTTTCGCCGGTGACCAGATCGATCCGCTGGAGAGCTCCAAACTGATATTCATTATAGAGGAAGCGATTGGTTTTCCAGTCAAAGACATTATACATACCGTCGCCTCCGCCGACCGATTGCCAATCTTCAAAACGGATCGGACCACCATCACGTTTGGTGCTGGGTCCCATTTGGGAGCCGTTATCCTGAAGTCCGACAGCTACTCGATAGGGATAAGAGAAATCGAAGCCAACAGCATAGCATTGGCCGAGAGGGAGGTTATCCGGGTGATACCAGTGTTTACCGCCNTCATACGTCACGCCCACTCCATGGTCGTAACCGACGATAATGTGATTTGAGTCACGGGGGTCAATCCAGAGAGCATGGTCATCGCCGCCAAACCGCAGGGGCCGCCGCTTCCAGGTTTTGCCGCCGTCATACGTGCCCCAGGAGGCTGCACTGAGAACATGGATGACCTGGTCATTATTGGGGTCCACAATAATCTTGCCATAATAATAAGCGGGTGAGCCACCAATACTTTGGCCATCAGGGCTGATCTTTTTCCAGGTTTCACCCCCGTCTTCAGAACGATAGACTTCACCGCCGATCATGCCTGCACTGGATTTGTCTTCGAGGAGTTCTTTATAGCGCTCTTCATCCGACATGCCGGGCTTATTGGCATTCTCGATACTGGCCAGAACAATTTTTGGGTTTTTAGGATAGATAGCCAGCCCAATTCGGCCCAGCATTCCCTGAGGCAGGCCGTTGGTCAGCATTTTCCAGGTCTGGCCGCCGTCGGTGGTTTTGTAAATCCGGCTTCCCGGGCCGCCGAGATTGAAGGTGTAAGGTTTGCGGACTTTGTCGTAGGTGGCGGCGAAGAGGATATCAGGGTTACTCGGGTCCATGACTACATCAATTACCCCGATGTATCGTCCATCTACCTCTTTCTGGAGAATAAGTTGCCAGGTTTTCCCGCCGTCAGTGGTTTTATATAGACCTCGTTCGGGATTATTGGAGTAAAGATGTCCAGCAGCCGCCACATAGANAATATCTGGGTTGGTCGGGTGGATAACGATATTGCCAATATGATGAGTCTCATCCAGCCCCATGTGCTGCCAGGTCTGGCCGCCATCGGTTGATTTATAGACGCCGTTACCTGAATAGCAACTTCGTTGATTATTGGATTCTCCAGTGCCGACCCAGACAATATTGGGGTCGGAAGGAGCCACAGCCACCGCTCCGATAGCAAAAACTTTCTGGTTGGTAAAAAGAGGCTTGAAACTGATGAAATTATCTTCGGTTTTCCATAGTCCACCAGTGGCGGTTGCCAGGTAAAAAGTATTGGGTTGTTTTTCATTCCAGGCGATATCCACAAAGCGTCCACTCTGCCGGGTCGGACCTATTTCCCGGTAGGTGAGATTCTTGAGAAGATTTTTGCTGAGAGGAGTTCGGCTGTACATATAGCTGGCGAAAATAAATAAAATTCCCAGAACCAACCAAGTGATAAACTTTTTACTGTTAAGGGAATGATTCATGGTTGGATAACCTCCTTAATATTTTATGGTCGAAGGAAATTCCTCCTTAAAAATTGATTTTGGTATGAATGAATTGAAAAAATAAAGAGGAGGAAGAAACGGCGGAAGGTAAGGGGAAAGGAGTGACCAGGGCTAAACATAGAAAATTTTTTTATCATACTCAGGGGAGTAGGTCAATCGTTGTTAAGGGGAAAAGTAATATCAGGCCCCGGAATATGGCGTTAAAGACAGAGAGGGGAGGCACTTTTTGGGCCACTTGTCTTGGNCTTGTCTCAAACCCAATGAGGGGCCGGTACAATTTTTTCCAGGCCTGGTTACTCCCAGCTGCCTCTCCATTAGTCGTTCCTCCAGGAGACCTGTCGGAAAGGCCGGACTCTTGACAATTTTCAGCCTTATCCTGTATTTTATTTTCTGGAACATCGGGTAACCTTCAAGAAGAGCGGGTATAACTCAGCGGTAGAGTACGAGCTTCCCAAGCTCGGAGTCGCGGGTTCGAATCCCGTTACCCGCTCCAGTCTCTCCGGCTCATCTTCCCTAGAGTGAGGAGAAGTAATTTATAAGGGGGATAAACGCATGGCTTCCCGTAAAACATGGTATCTTCTGGTTGATCGAACACCTAAAGATGGCAGCTGGAATATGGCCGTGGATGAGTTTCTTTTCCGTGAGGTGAAAGAGGCGCCCCTTACCTTCCTGCGGTTTTATACCTGGAGTAGACCTACCGCCTCGCTGGGTTATTATCAGAAAACTGAGCGAGTGGTTGATCTGGAGGTTTGTCGTCGGCAGGGAGTTGATATTGTCCGNCGGATGACCGGAGGAAAACTCGTTTTGCATCATGAAGAAGTGACCTACACCGTGGCTTCCTCTGAAGTGGATATTTTTTCCACTTCACTGCGGGAATCTTATCGGTTGGTTTCCGAAGCCTTAATTCTCGGCTTGAAGAGACTCGGTCTGGAAGCCCACCTGGCTGCTAAGACNCCAGAGAGATATGCTCGTGGAGACTTGCCCTGTTTTTCTTTTCCGGCTGAANACGAGATTGAAATTAAAGGAAAAAAACTTATCGGCAGTGCTCAGAAAAGAGTCGGCCAGAGATTCCTCCAGCATGGTTCAATTCCCTTAAGAAATAACGCCAGTCTACTCCAATTGATAACTCCGGGTACCAATAATGAGAGGCTTATCCGGATGATTTCTTTAGAAGAGGCTCTGGGTAGAGTGGTGGAATTTGATGAGGTGGTCGCGGCCTTGATCAGCGGCTTCTCGGAGTACTTTAATGCAGAGATTCGTCCGAAAGTGCTGACCGAGAAAGATCGGGAAAAGATTTATCACCTGGAGAAAGAAAAATACGGAAATACTGAGTGGATCTTTCAGCGCTGAGATGTAAACCCTAGCACCGGATAGGTTCAAAGGGAGAGTTTGATTTTTTGGTTTTCCCATGATAGGATTTAAATCCGGGGTAAAAAATGAATGAAGTCCAGGAACTTACCAGAATTGAACTGGAAGACCTCCCCCAATTAAGGCCCATTTTTTTTGATGACCTCCGCCATAACGTTCTGAAAAATCTCCATCTGGAGCTCGGTTCTGGTCCGGTGCTTTACCTGCTTTCACCTTCTTACTCAGTGATTAATCCTACACCCAATGAAACTATCACTGATTTTATTCAGCGCAAGGGCGGTCTTTTGAATTACTTAAAGGAATATATTGTCCGCAACCTGGCGATTTATTCAGTTTTGCTGGATGTGAATTCTTACTTTATTGAACAAAACAATTTTTTGGTCCTGGCCCGTTTGCGGGAAAGGGATTCCGGAGGCAAGAAATATGAAATCAAGTTTTATACCCATTCACCCCGGGAACTTCTGACCAATTATTCGGATAAAATTTATATTGGTCGGGATTTTATCGATCTTTTCCAGTTTAGACGAAAATATCTCGGAGTGCGGGAGTTTATTAATTCTTTAAAGGATCAATACGAGAATTTGATTGACCGGGCTCAGGAGAAGATGCGTCATCCCCTCCGTTATAGGTCATTTTTTCAGGAGATTAAAGAATATCTCAATGATTTGCTGAATGAGAGTAGCAATATTCTCCAGTCACTGCCGCCTTATCTTGACTATGAGAAGTTAAGCAGTAAAGATTTGGTGGATATCAATGCCCAGTACCGAAGTATCAAACATTATTTAACTGAATTGTATGATGAATTGTGCGAGTTTGAAAATCTTCTCCATTTCCGACGGGAAATAGATTTTGCCCGCTATGTCACCAANTATAAGAAAGATCTGGGTAACCTGATTGCCTATTTTGATATTAAGATTAATGGCCAGTTATGTGCCCGGATATATGAGCTGAAGTCTTAAATATTAGGTTCTTCCCCCAGTTTTCAGTTTGATCCTCCGATTCAGGTATCGATTCNGGCGATAAACCAACGTGATTCTCAGGGATAAAAAGAATTCTGAGTGGTTGTTTTCGGGGAAATAACCACTTGGCCGTAACTTGTCTGGATTTTAATCNCCGACTCTGTTTTCTCCTCTCCGAAAGCCTCCAGATGGGAAGTTCCATTGGTGGTAAAAAACTGAGGCTTGGCTTCTAATTTCCAGATGATCTTCCCCCCTTTATTACTCACCCAGAGTGGTACCCTCATCTCTGGCGGCCAGGCAAAAAAGATGCTGGTGTATTTTCCGTTAATTTTTAATGGTCCACTGATTTTCCCCAGCGACAGATAAATTGAGTTGTGGGCCGTATCGAGGTTAACCGAGTGAGTAAAGGTGATATTCCGGAGTTCGACATCCCGGTAACTAGTGAGCAGGTCTAAATTTTCGCCGCCTGAATCCTGAATAACCACCTTGAGGTTTTTCCCTCGAATCTGGATGTCTCCCTGGGAGTCAATTATTTTCAGACGGCCATAACTATTGCGGATTTCTAATTTGCCCCGGTTCTGGACAATATTGATCACAGAATTCTTGGTGGCAATGAGAGCTGCTCTAGTTTGGAAAAGAGAAATCGGTCGATAAGAAGTTTCAATTTGGCAGAGAGCCTGGAGGTTTTCGGCCTGGAGGCTGGAGTGGTGAGCTTCGATGGTGGTTGGCCCTTGGACACCTACCAGGTTGATGGCCCCATAGGCATGGGTGATGAGAACGGCCTGGCCCACCTGGTTAACTTTCACCTTTGAGTTTCTGCTTTTGATGGTGAGATTCTGACCAACCCGACTCGCGGTGACGCCTTGATATGAATTATTAATTTTGACGTTTCCGCTGATATCCTCCACTTCTACCCGACCATGGAAATTTTTCACAGTTGCCTCAGCCACAGCCTCAATTCTGACCAGACCGTAGGAATTTTTGATATCCACTTTAAGTGTTCTGGGAAGCGTCAGCTGGAAGTCCAGGCGAATATTTTGGTGGGGGAATTCATCACGGTTGCTGGTGATAAGGAGTTGGGAGTCGTCACTGATGACGATGGGATAAAGCTTCTGAGACACCAGCTCCGCTTTTTCTCGCGTTTTGGTTCTAATTATTTTAGTCAGGCGGATAGTGATGGCCTCTTCATTGGTGCCGATTATTCTTATCTTGCCCCGGGAATTACTTATAGCCACCGTCTTTGGGAAGGGTGGAGTCAGGCAAATTTCTTCGCTGAATTCGAATTGGGAATAGGGAAAGATCGACCAGCCATCCAGATTAAGCTGAAGGTCAAGTTCTCCTTTTTCATAAAGAGAGAAGGTGACCCCCAGAAAGAGAATGAGCAGCAACAGCCAGATTTCTCTTGCTCTCATTCCTCCTTTTCTCCTTTTGCTTCCCCTNGAGAGGGTGGAAGCAGTTCCTCTTTTCTTTCTTTCAGACCGAAATAGAGTTTTCTTGCTCCCCAGATAATTAAAATAAGAGGCCAGAGTTGGGCTACAATTCGCCAGACATTTATCTCCAAATTATTAAGGAGAAAGATTAATCCAATGACGATGAGGATAATTCCCCAGATAAAAGCATCACTTCCTCGATTCCGGCTCATCATTCCTCCTTTTTCCGGGTCGATTCATAGAGCATTTTCGCTCCAATAGCAATAACCAGGACGGGCCAGAAGTCAAAGAGAAAACCGTAACTTATGAGGTCGAAATTCGCCAGGAGGAGAANGATTCCCAGGATAATGAGAAGGAGTCCCCAGAAGACGGAACCCGTGGGAATAGTTTGAGGAATTTTTTCTTCCGGGGGCATTTCGCCGGTGACTACCAGGCGGTTGATGGCTCTTGAGGTTTGCACAGATTCGACGATTTGAAAAATATAAAAACCCGCCAGGAGAATTCCCACAAAGGGTTGAGCCTGGCTCTCAGGCTGCATGCTGACCAGACCGGCAAAAATGATGATATACAGTACTCCTTTGAGATACTGACGATTGTATAGAGCTCCTGTTCCGGGAAAAAGAAAGGAGAGGAATCCGGCCAAAAAAGGTGATTTCAACGCTCTAGAGGNGATAATCTTGGTTTCTTGGTGTTCATTCATGTTTGCCTCCTTTTAAAAACCTGAGTTAGTCTTCCTTCCCTTCTTCTTTTAAAGCCTGGAGAGGAAGCGTTAGTGATTCGCCAACTTTTTCGAGGTTGACGGTGATGAATTCAGCTTTGGTCACCAGGCGGGAAA
Source organism: Candidatus Aminicenantes bacterium JdFR-80 (assembly GCA_002010725.1). Taxonomy (GTDB): domain Bacteria; phylum Acidobacteriota; class Aminicenantia; order Aminicenantales; family Aminicenantaceae; genus JdFR-80. The sequence goes on along the minus strand of MTOP01000099.1, from coordinate 35,158 downwards.
TCCGGTGATAGCCCAGATGGAATTGTTGGTCGATAAACCTGGCCAAAACATTTTTATTGGGCATTAGGGTGTAAAAGGACACGGCCAGGAGGAGAGAGGCCAGGGTGGCTGCCAGTTGTTGGGGAAAGGGATAGGCCGTAAACGCTCGCCAGGGCAGCCAGCGGCTTTTTTTTCTGGTAGGCAGCTGATAAAGTTTTTCCGCAAGAGAAGGAGGAACAGTGAGCTGAGGCATTTTCTGCAAAGAAGTTCTGACTTCCTTCAGGGCCGCGAAGAGTTTTTGACAGGATGAGCATCGACTGAGATGTTCTTCAATTTCCTGAACTGGCTGAGCCGCCAGGTTTCCTTCGAGATAATCGTTTAATTTTTCAACAATTTCCTGACATTTCATGGTCGCCCTCCTTAAATAGGCTGACGGTCCGCCAAAAGGCGAGCTAATTGCAACCGTCCCCGATTAATGCGGGACTTAACTGTGCCCACCGGGATATTTAATATTTCGGCCACCTCTTCATAGGTTTTTCCCAGAATATCAAAAAGGATTATGCTTAGCCGTATTTCCGGACTAAGCTGATCCAGGGCCTGCCAGACAATGACCTGGGTTTCTTTGCGGGCCAGATTGTTTTCTGGACTCTGACTCTTGGTTTCCNTTACGAAATTTTCATCGAGTTCCTGCCGGAGAGATTTGGCTTTTTTCTCCCGACGGTAACGATCGATCAGATGATTGCGGGTCAGGGTCAGCAGCCAGGCGGTAAAGTTCATCTTTTCTTTGTATTTCTTTAAGGAAGAAAGTAATTTGAGGAAAATCTCTTGGGTTACATCCTCTGCTTCTTCCTGTGAACCAGTGAAGTGGTAGGCTAAATTAAAAATTTGAGGGGCATAGGTATTAACAATCATTTTCCAGGCACTTTCATCGCCTTCCAGGCAGAGTGAAATAAGTTTGGCGGTTTCCAATTTTCACATCTTTATAAACGAAATTTTCAAGAAGATGGTTCGCTCCCCGAAAACGGTTTTCCTCCCTGTGTATCCACCAGAATATACTCCATTCTCTCTAAAAATAAAAGATGTTTGAAGGAAAGCGCAGGGTTAGATCTTCTTTTTTGACAGTAANCACTATCAACTGGACAACCGTAAAAAAGACAGGAAACATCTGGATAGGTAATAGTGAAACAAAGACTTTCCTGGATAAGAACGAAGGTCAAGGGTGAAAATCAGNCATCATTTCTGGTAATTTCAGGTTTTAAGAGAAAGTCGTCCCCAAGTAGGGTGGTATCTTCTGGCTGCCCCTTTCGTCTAACCAGTTTTGCTCATCTTGTTTTCTTGACTTCTTAATTCTTCTATGAGAGGATAATTACTCACATAATTCATGCTATATAACCAAGTTAGAATAAACTTTTTCTTTTTTTCCTTCTTTTTTCCCTTTCCCTATATTTCCAAATTTTATACGAGGAGGCTTATATGGTTGGCATTGTAGGTTACGGGGCTTATATTCCCCGCAACCGGATCAAAGTTGAAGAGATTGCCAAGGTCTGGGGAGCCGATGCTCCTTCTTATAAGCGGGGGTTATTGCTGGAAGAAAAGTCAGTTCCTTCACCTGATCAGGATACCGTGACTATGGCGGTGGAAGCCACTAAGAACGCGCTGAGGAGAGCTCAGATTGACCCGGCTCGAATCGGGGCTGTCTATGTCGGTTCAGAATCTCATCCCTATGCGGTCAAACCCAGCGGAACAATTCTGGCGGAAGCAATCGGCGCTACCCCGGTCGCCCACACGGCTGACTATGAATTTGCCTGTAAAGCCGGAACAGAAGGAATGTTTGTCGCTCAGGGTCTGGTCAAGGCCGGGGAAGTGGAGTATGCCCTGGCTGTGGGGGCAGATACTTCGCAGGGAGCTCCTGGCGACGCTCTCGAGTATTCGGCCGCGGCCGGAGCTGCCTCCTTTATTTTCGGCACCGAAGGAGTTCTGGCGGAGATCCTCTTCACTCATACCTTTATGACCGATACGCCTGATTTCTGGCGGCGGGAGCATCAGTATTATCCTCGCCATGGGGGCCGNTTCACTGGTGAACCGGCTTATTTCAGACATATTGTGGGTGCCGGTCAGGGAATTCTGGAAAAAAGCGGTCTGAAACCAGCGGATTTTAAGTACGCAGTCTTCCATCAACCCAATGGCAAGTTCCCCTTGAAGGTAGGCAAGATGCTTGGTTTTTCCCGGGAGCAACTGGCGACCGGCTTGTTGGTCAATAAGCTGGGTAATACCTATTCTGGTTCTTCGCCTCTGGGACTGACAGCTATCCTGGATGAAGCTCAACCGGGAGATTTGATTTTCATGGTTTCCTTTGGTTCTGGGGCCGGGAGCGACGCCTTCATTTTTAAAGCGACCTCACGGCTCAATGAGGTCAGAGATTTAGCCCCCCGGACCCGCTTNCTCCTGGAGAAGCGGAAAATCTACCTGGATTACGGCACTTACGCCAAATATCGTCGCAAAATTATCAAGGCTGAGTAAGGAGGAGATGATGAGAGAAGTGGCTATTATTGGTGTTGGGTTAAATAAAAAATGGGGTGAGCTCTGGGATAAGTCCCTCCGCCAGATTTTTGTCGAAGCAGCTCTGGCAGCCCTGGATGATGCCGGGGTGGATAAGATTGACTCGATGTATATCGGCTCCATGTCTTCGGGCTTATTTGTGGGCCAGGAACATATAGGGTCATTACTGGCTGATTATCTAGGTAAAGTTCCTCTGTCAGCCACGCGAGTGGAATCTGCCTGTGCCTCCGGTGGAGCCGCGGTGCGGCTGGGTTTTATGGAAGTAGCTTCAGGCATGAGTGATGTGGTTNTGGTGGGTGGTGTGGAAAAAATGACCGATGTCACGGGCAGTGAAGCCACTTATGCTCTGGGAACAGCAGCTGACCAGGAATATGAGGGCTATCATGGCCTGACTTTCCCCGGATTATATGCCTTGATTGCTCGGGCTCATATGGAAAAATATGGAACTACCCGCGAGCAACTGGCTCTGGTGGCGGTTAAAAATCATCGTCATGGAGCCAGAAATCCCGTGGCTCAATATCCCTTTGAGATTACNGTCGAAGGAGTTTTAAATTCAGTTTTGGTGGCTGATCCCCTCCGGGTGCTGGATTGTTCTCCAATCACTGATGGGGCGGCGGCCGCCATCCTCTGTCCGGTGGAGATGGCCCGTTCCNTGGGCAAACCGATTGTCAAAATTATTGGTTCTGGGCAGGCCACTGATAGTATTGCCCTGGNGCAGCGGAAAGACATGACCTGGCTGGAGGCTACCTATCAGGCGGCTAAACAGGCTTACCAGATGGCCAACAAGGGTCCGGAAGATATTGATGTCCTGGAAGTGCATGATTGTTTCACCATTGCCGAGATCTGCGTTTTGGAAGCGCTGGGAATTGTTGACNGGGGAGAAGGAGGTCGGGCCACCGAAGCCGGCCTGACCACTCTAGGGGGAAAGATACCAGTTAATCCCAGTGGCGGACTCAAGTCGAAAGGCCATCCCGTGGGAGCCACCGGAGTGGCTCAGATAGTGGAAATTGTCAAACAACTTCGGGGTGAAGCCGGAGAACGACAGGTCAAGGAGGCCCGCGTCGGTCTGACCCAAAATATGGGTGGCACCGGCGGGAGTTCAGTCGTTCATATTCTCGAAAGAGAAGATTAAGGAGGGAGCCATGCCGACACCAGCTAAATATTGGCGAGAAATTCCCCAGAGATACCGCCTGGAGGCTGGCAAGTGCCAGGCGTGTGGTCAAATTTATTTTCCTCCCCGCCAGATTTGTGCCCTTTGCGGCTCGCGGGAGTTTACTCCCACTCGTCTGGCGGAGAAGGGCAAACTTTTGACTTATACCATTATTCGCGTGCCGCCGCATCAGTTTGCCGATCTGGCTCCTTATGCCGTGGGGATTGCCGAACTCGAAGATGGAGTCCGGCTGACCGCCCAGATAGTGGATTGTTCCTTTGAGGAGTTGCGGGTAGGGATGCCGGTGAAAATTGAATTTAGAAAAATATACGAAGAGGGCCAGGCGGGTATCATCTGCTACGGCTATAAATTTGTGCCGGAATGAAGAGCGGATTGCCTTCAGGGAAGAAGATGGCTTGAGTTTTTATCTTCTCTGAGAAGATAAATATAAAAAATTGGCTCAAATTATCTTCTTTAAGAAGAAACTGGCCCTTCAAAGAAGAAAAGGATATTCATTATTCTTCTGGTCGAGGATGAGGCTGAAGGGAAAAGGGAATGCCGGGTGAGTACTTGAATCTTGCCGAAGACTTAGACCCTGTTTTATGATGAAAAAATGGATCACCTTTTTTAACTGGCCATAAACAGCTTTTTCGGGAAAGGAGTGGATAATGTTTCGCTTGAAAAGTCAGATTGATACCAAGAGTAAGGAATACCGTCGCAATTACGAGCATATGAAAGAATTGGTGGCCACTTACCGGGAAAGATTAGCCCGTATCCAGCAGGGGGGACCACCCAAATACCAGGAACTGCATAAATCAAGGGGGAAACTCCTGGTGCGAGAGAGGCTCGAGAAACTGTTTGACAAAAATACTCCCTTTTTAGAATTGAGTCCCCTGGCAGCCTACGATATGTATGACAATCAGGCACCGGGAGCAGGTATTGTCACCGGTATAGGCGTCGTCCACGGCCGGGAAGTCCTGGTGGTGGCCAATGATGCCACGGTGAAAGGGGGCACTTATTTCCCCATGACCATCAAAAAACACGTCCGGGCGCAGGAAGTGGCCCTGGAAAATCGACTACCCTGTATCTACCTGGTGGATTCAGGCGGAATTTTTCTGCCCCATCAAGCCGGCACATTTCCTGATAAGGAGCATTTCGGCCGGATATTTTATAATCAGGCGCGCATGTCCGCCCTGGGCATCCCCCAGATCTCGGTGGTTATGGGTTCCTGTACAGCCGGAGGGGCTTATGTGCCNGCCATGAGTGATGAAACGGTTATTGTCCGGCAACAGGGAACCATTTTTATCGGTGGGCCGCCCCTGGTCAAAGCAGCCACGGGGGTTGACGTGACCGATGAAGAACTCGGAGGAGCCGACGTACATTGCCGCATCTCGGGAGTTTCGGATTATTATGCCCTGAATGATGAGCATGCTTTACAGATCGCCCGCAATATCATCGAAACGCTGGATCGGCCNGCGAAATTTCCCTTGGATATTGCTCCACCGGAAGATCCTTATTATGACCCGGAGGAGATTTACGGGATTGTCCCCACTGATTTGCGGAAGCCCTTTAATATTAAAGAGATTATTGCCCGGCTGGTTGATGGCAGTCGTTTTCAGGAATTTAAAGAGCTCTACGGTCAAACGCTCGTCTGCGGTTTTGCCCGGATTATGGGCTATCCTGTAGGTATTTTAGCTAATAACGGGGTTCTTTTTTCCGAAAGTTCACTTAAGGGGGCTCATTTTGTGACGCTGTGCGCTATGCGGAAGATACCTCTGGTCTTTTTGCAGAATATCACTGGTTTTATTGTCGGCAAAGAGTATGAGCATGGAGGCATCGCCAAAGATGGCGCCAAGCTGGTCCATGCTGTAGCCAATGCTGATGTACCCAAGTTTACGGTGATTATCGGTGGTTCCTATGGTGCTGGCAACTACGCTATGTGCGGTCGGGCTTATGGACCACGCTTATTATGGATGTGGCCCAATGCTCGCATCAGTGTTATGGGGGGTGAGCAGGCAGCTCATGTTTTATTAACAGTGAAAAAGAAACGCTTGGCCCAACAGGGCAGAGAAATGACTCCGGAAGAGGAGAAGGAATTTATCCGCCCCATTCTGGAAAAATATGAACAGGAAGCCAGTCCTTATTATAGTACGGCCCGGCTTTGGGATGATGGGATTCTTGATCCTCTGGAGACCAGANAGGCTCTGGCTCTGGGGATCGCTATGAGTTTGAATGCTCCCATCCCCGATTACAAAATGGGCATTTTCAGGATGTGACCATGAGAGAAAAAACTTATCAGACGATTAGGGTCTTTCAACAAGGGGCGATTCTCTTCATCGTCCTGAATCGACCCACCGTGCATAATGCTTTTAATATTCAGATGATCGAAGAGTTGCAGGCCGCTTTCCGGCAGGCGGCCGGGGAGAAATCTATCCGTCTGGTGATTTTCACTGGTGAAGGTAAGTCCTTTTGTGCTGGCGCTGATTTGAACTGGATGCGGGAGATTATTAATTTTTCCTTTGAGCAGAATCTCAGTGAATCCCGCCGGGTGGCCGCTCTTCTATATCAGATTTACTCACTTCCCAAGCCGGTGCTGGCTCTGGTCAATGGAGCCGCTATCGGTGGAGGAGTCGGCTTTGTTTCTGCCTGTGATATTGTGGTGGCTTCCGAGAAAGCCCGTTTTGGGTTAAGCGAAGTGAAGATCGGCCTGGTACCGGCGGCTATCTCGCCCTATGTGATTCGTCGGATCGGCGAAGCGCAGGCACGGCGCTATTTTTTAACCGGCGAGAGAATTCCAGCCCAGCGGGCTCTGGAGATTGGTCTGGTTAATGAAGTCGTCTCCCCACAAGATTTAAGAAAGCGGGGTCTGGAAATTGCTGCCCTGCTCCTGTCTTCAGGCCCCCAGGCTTTGGCCTCCTGTAAAGAGCTTCTTTTTAGAGTTCCCATCATGTCGCTGGACGAAGCCAGAGAGTTTACCGCCCGAATGATTGCGGAGTTGAGAATAAGCGAGGAAGGACAGGAAGGCATGGCGGCTTTTCTGGAGAAGCGTTCCCCCAGCTGGGTGGAGAAAATGGATTCAGAAGATGTTTAAACAAGGAGATAGAAGATGTTTCGCAAGGTCTTAATTGCCAACCGAGGCGAAATTGCCGTCCGAATTATTCGTGCCTGTCATGAATTGGGAGTGTCCACAGTGGCTGTTTATTCTGAGGCGGATCGAGGTGCTCTTCACGTGCAAGTGGCAGATGAAGCTGTTTTTATTGGTCCCTCGCCGGCCCTGGAGAGCTATCTTAATATGAGTAAAATTGTGGAAGTAGCCCGCCAAACAGGAGCAGAGGCCATTCATCCCGGTTATGGTTTCCTGGCTGAGAATCCTGATTTTGTCCGGCTTTGTGAGGAGGAAGGGCTGGTTTTCATTGGGCCCAACTCCCAGGCCATGGCTCTTGTTGGGGATAAGATCCGGGCGCGTCAGGTGGTGGAAGAAGTAGGAGTGCCGATTATTCCCGGGATGAAGAAATCTCTGGACACTCTGGAGGACTACCGGGCGGCGGCCCGGGAAATAGGCTATCCGGTGATGATTAAAGCTTCAGCCGGGGGGGGCGGCAAGGGGATGCGGATTGTCTATCGAGAGGATGATTTGCTGCCCGCTCTGGAAGCCGGTCAGCGAGAAGCTAAAGCAGCCTTTGGTGATGAATCAGTTTATCTCGAGAAGTATCTTGAAGAACCCCGTCATGTGGAATTTCAGGTTTTAGCTGATCAGGAAGGAAATGTTGTTCATCTCTTTGAACGAGAATGTTCCATCCAGCGGCGCCACCAGAAGATAATCGAGGAGACGCCTTCTCTGGCCCTGGATAATGAGTTACGGTTCAAAATGGGGGAAGCCGCCAAAAAGGTGATGGAGATTGTGGGCTATACCAATGCCGGAACGGTGGAGTTTTTACTGGATAAAGATAAAAATTTTTATTTTCTTGAGGTCAATGCCCGTCTCCAGGTGGAACATCCGGTGACTGAGTTGACCACCGGGATAGACCTGGTTCATCAGCAGCTCAGGATTGCGGCGGGAGAAAAACTCNGTTTTTCTCAAGAGGAAGTCAGTCAACGGGGTCATGCCTTGGAGTGTCGAATATATGCCGAGGACCCGGCTAATAATTTTTTGCCTTCCTCCGGGCGGATCAGCTATCTACGTGAGCCGGTAGGACCGGGCATTCGCTTGGACGGAGGAGTGTATGCGGGTTTTGAAGTGCCTATTTATTACGACCCGATTCTGGCCAAGTTAATCACCTGGGGAGAAACCAGGGCCCAGGCCTGTGCCCGGATGAAGCAGGCCCTGGAGGATTATATCATCATGGGGATTAAAACCACGATTCCTTTCCTGAGGGAAGTTGTCCAGCATCCGGTTTTTCTCGAGGGGAAAATCTCGACTCATTTTATCCCACGTTATTTTTCTGAGTGGCAGCCACGCCCCCCCAGTAAAGAGAGTCAAAAACTGGCCCTAATCGGAGCTGCTTTAAGAGAAATGAAAGAAGGGAGAAGAGCATCGGGACAGGTGATCCCAGCAGCTGAAGACTCCCTTTCCCCCTGGCGAATCCTGGGGCCATGGCGGCTGGGAAGGAGGTCATAAACGATGAATTTCGAGTTAATTATTGGTGATGAACTTATTCCTGTGGTTATTGAAAAAACGCCCCATGGTTGGGAAATAGAGTTGGGCGATGAGAANGTAGCNGTTGATGCCCATTGGATTTCAGAGAATGCTCTTTCCCTTATTGTTAAAGGGAAGTCATATACAATCCATGTTGTTCCCGAGGGGAACGGTTATCTCTGTTATGTGCAGGGAGAGTTGTGGTCGGTTGCTCGGCCGCAGCAGGATTCAGACTTTGGAGATGAAGAACAGGGGGCTGCCCTGGGAGATAAACTGAAAGTAAAGGCACCGATGCCGGGAAAAGTTATTAAAATAAATGTTGAGGAGGGAGAAGCAGTCCGGGAGAATCAGACTTTGGCCGTAGTGGAAGCCATGAAAATGGAAAATGAGATCAAAGCAGCAATTGAGGGACGAGTGAAAAAGATTCTTGTTTCTGTCGGTGAATTGGTTGATGCCGACCGGGTGTTGATCGAACTGGAGGAGACGTAGGCTGTGGTCAAATTGGGACACGGTCTCACCTGACGGGCCGGATAAATCGTTAAAAGGGAGAGAGCTCCCGCCGGCAGATACTCCCCACTGAGTTTTACCGGGGGATAAGAATAAGCTGGGCAACTATTTTCGGCCGACCCGGGTTAATTAAGATGAACAGGATGGATGAAAGAGAACTGGTTAAACGTCTGCAGCAAAAAGACGAACAAGCTTTTCAGGAAGTAGTCAGGCGCTATAAAGACCGGGTGGTTAACTATCTCTGGCAGCTGATGGGAGATTATGAGAAAGCAGTTGACCTGGCCCAGGAAACTTTTCTCCGTGTTTTCTTTAAAGCCCATAAATACCGGCCGATTGCCCCCCTGGCTTCCTGGATTTACACGATTGCATCGAATTTAGCTAAAACAGAGTTAAGAAGAATGAAGAAGATGAATACAGTTTCTTTTGATGACATAAAAAACATTTTCATTGAGGAGGAACCGACGTATAATTCGCCCGAGAAGGACGAGCTCATCCGGACATTACGGGCGGCTCTCAATCGGTTATCCCCTCATTATCGGATTCCTCTCATTCTCAAGGATTTAGAAGGTTTTTCTCAGGAAGAAATCGCTCAAATCCTCCGCCTGCCTTTGGGCACAGTTAAAGCCCGCATCAGCCGGGGGAGGAAGCGGTTAAAAAAAGAGTTGGAGAAAACGACCGCCTTGGGGGCAGGTCGCTCACCAAAGGGAGAAGGAAACCATGAAGGAGTTGAAACTTCTTAATCAGTTTCTTCGGGTAAAAGCTCCACCGGATTTTGAGGAAAAGGTCTGGGAGCGTTATCTGGCCAGGAAGAAGAAGAAACAAAGGACGAGGCGGTTGACTTATATTCTGGGTGGTTCTCTGGCGGCAGCGGCCGCCACTCTGCTGGTGGTCTTCTGGTTGATTTCTCCCGGCCACCAGCCATATCAGGGAGCTTCCTGGGAAGAGAATAAATCAGAATCTGTCAGCTGGTCGGTTTCTTCTCAGGAAGTGATTCCTATTACAGAACCGGTGATTTACACCAACGAATTTTCACCTCAGCCCAGAAGAAACACAATTTATATTCTGGAGCCGATTGCCGATACCCCCGGACGACCAATCAAGTATTAAGGAGGGCTATCATGACTGGTAAGAAACGAGAGATTCACTGGTTAACCGGCTGTCCGTTAATTTTTATTCTGGGATTTTACCTAGTTATAGGGGGAATAGGCTCGCCTTCTCTTCAGGCCGAAGATGTGGAGGGCCTGGTTCAGAAAGTAGCCCCTTCTGTGGTTCGGGTTGAAGCTCTCAACGCCACCCGCAAGGTGGCCACCGGAGTGGTCATTGAGGAGGGGTTCATTTTAACCACCGCTTTAATTTCTCCCGGGGAAGAAAGAATCTACGTGATTGATACCCAGGGACGGCGNACCAAAGCTGAATTTGTTGGTTTTGACCCTCTTTCCAATTTGGCTTTAATCAAAAGCAAGGTGAAGCTGCCAGCCCTCAAAAAAGGTAAAACCGATAATTTAGTCCCAGGCTCCTGGATCGGAGTTGTCTGTCTTTCGCCCGAGAATAAGCCAGCTGTTACTCAGGGCATTGTCAGCTCTGTGGCTGAAAACAGACTGCGTTTGAATGTTTGGGTTCTGCCTGGTTCGAGTGGCAGTCCGGTGATTGATAAGAAAGGAAGGATGATTGGTATCCTGCGGGGTATTTACTTTGATGAACAGCCCGTTGTTTTTGAGTTTAGAGAGAAAGAGCTGGTTGGCTCAGGTTATGTTATTTCTCGAGCTCAAGCCCCGGCCTCGGGCATGGCCCTGGCCATTCCTGTTGAGGTGGTCACTCGGGTCGCCCGAGAAATTAAAGAAAAAGGCCGGGTGTCGCGGGGATGGTTGGGGGTTTTAATCGTGGAAAATAAGAGGGGCGAGGTGGAAATTATTGATGTTGAAAAGCACTCCCCAGCTGAACTGGCAGGTCTGGAGGAAGGAGATGTTATCCTGGAAGTCGAAGGCCAGAAAGTTGATTCCTCCAAAAAACTGGCCTCCCTTATCCAGCAACGAGAGCCGGGAGAGATAATCAAAGTTCGGATTCGCCATCGGGGGAAGGNAAAAGAGCTGGAGATACGTCTGGGTGAATATCCCGAAGAAGATTTTCGTCGCGAATCAGAGAAGAAACTAAAAGAATGGTTTCCCAAATATTTTCCTCCATTTCCGCCTCCCTCTTTAAAATGGACCTGGAAAAGCCGCCGTTATATCGGGCTGTATCTCCAGGAATTGAATCGGGAACTGTCGGCGCATTTTGGAGTCAAAGAAGGACGAGGGCTTCTGGTGAGTCGAGTGGAGGAAGATAGCCCGGCGGCCAGGGCAGGTCTTAGAGTCGGTGATGTCATCATTCGGGCAGACGGACGACGGGTGGAAACAGTTGAAGCTTTAAGTCGAATTATTCAACAGAAGGAAGAGGGAGAAAGAATTGAAATCGAGTTTTTAAGAGATAAGAAGAAGAAAAAGGTTGAGGTGGAAGTGGCAGAAGAAGAGAGTTCTTTTGATGCCTGGTTCAACCTGGAGANAAGTCCCCACTTCCGACAGCGTCTTTCCCGGTGGAGTAAACAAGTCCAGAAGGTAAGCCAGGAGACGATGTCTCAATTACGGAAGAAGATGGCTGANATCAATCGGCGGGCGGAAGAAAATATGATTGAGCTTTCCCGGAAATTAAAAGAGTTATCCCGGGAGAATATTTTTCAGCCACAGATAGCCGGCGATAAAAAATTCCGGGGATTACGGGTGTAATCGGCTCCTTATTCTCTTGAGGGGAAGGCCGTCCGGCCTTCCCCTTCCTTCTTTTTTCCCCTTACCTGCAACCACTTGCGGGTGAAAAATTCTATTTCCTTCGGCGTAAGGCGGTGCTGGCTCCAGTTGTTTTCCTGATGTCGCTGGCGAAGAGCTTCAAAGAGAATAATGCCTACGGAGACCGAAAGGTTGAGACTTTGCACCATACCCCGCATGGGAATTTTAATCAGAAAATCAGCCATTTCCCGGGCCAGAGGAGAAATCCCCTCGGCTTCGTTGCCAAAGACAATAGCCAGCTTCTGGGTAAAGTCAACTTCGGTGTAGGGCATAGCCTCTGGGGAAAGAGCGGTGGCCGCGATGAGAAAACCTTTGGCTTGAAGAGAGAGAAGACATTCTCTGGTGGAAGAATAAAGATTTATGGCCAGCCATTTTTCTGCCCGGGTCGAGATGGCTTCGTTGACCGGAAAGGTACGCGGTTGATTATAAATGACATCGACATACATGATGCCTGCGGCCTCACAGGTTCTGACCACCGCACTGGCGTTGTGAGTGTTGACCACATCTTCCAGAACAACCCGGAGGTCTCCCTGACGGTTCACCAGAACCTGGTTAATTCGTTCTTGACGACGAGAGGTGGGCATGGTCAAAGAATATATACCAAAACAANTGGAATTAGCCAAGGAATTGCTCCAATCGACTAAAGAAACAACATTTTACTCAGGAGCAGCGCCCAGAAGATAAGCGCCGCCCCGACAGCTCTTAACTCCCGATTTTTCTGATAGAGTGACCATTGGAAGCGGCGATTATTCCGGGGAAGAGCCGGTTTGAGAGAAGGAAAGAAAAGCGGCACCTGGTTCTCAAATTGGTGGTAATCTTCAGGAAAGATCTGTTTCATTTTTTGCTTTTCATAACTGATTATCACTGGGTAAAAGAGAAGAAAATAAAAGAGAAAATAACTCAAGACCACCATCGAGCGAGCCGCGATGACTACACTAAGACCAATAATGAGATTCCCCAGATAAAGCGGATTGCGGGTAAAACGATAGGGTCCAGAAATGGTCAGGGCTTTGTCTTTCTCCAGATGGCCACAAGCCCAGGCCCGCAGCCCCAAGCCCAGGAAGCAGATAACCAGGCCAGCAAGAAGAGATAATCCCGTCGGCGCCGCAAAAATAAGTGCCACAACCAGACCAAGCGAACCCACTCTGACCCGCCAGCGGTAAAGGAGGTTGATTACTTTTTTCTCAGCCATTCATCTCCACCAATTCCTGGGTTAATTGCCAGACTTTTTCGGGAGAAATAGCTGCCATACAGGTTGAGTTCCGGCAGCGGCGGGCATAGCAATTTCGGCAATCAAGAGGGGTAACGGCCACGCGACTTAGGATATGCCAGGGGCCGTTGCGGTTAGGATCGGTCGGTCCAAATAATCCCAGGGTGGGCTTGGCTAAAGCGGCCGCCACCTGCAGGGCAAAGGTATCTCCGGAGACAATTAGATGAGCCAGGTCGATGAGAACCATCACTTCTTTTATGCTTAGATAGGGTAAAAGGGGAACTCCGGTTTGACGGGCTATTTCCTCTGCTTCCTGCCGTTCTTCCGCAGTACCCCAGAGGAGAAGAGGAAANAACCGGCCCGTTTTTGTGATTTTTCGCAGATAATCTATCCAGTGATTGACTGGCCAGCGTTTGGTCGGCCAGGCGGCCCCGATATTGGCCACCAAAAGAGGTTGGCTGGAGTTTACGCCATAGTTAGTGATAATTGTTTTTACTTTTTCCCTCACCGCAGGATCGAAAACCAGAGGAAACTCTTTGGCTGGCACTTTTAGACCGAGAAGATGAAGTAATTTTAAATTTTTGTCAATCACATGGACCACTTCGTCAAAGGGAGGGAGAGTCTGGGTATAAAAGAGAGCCGCTTGGGGCTCTCGTAGATTGGGCCGACTGAAGCCCAGCCGGGTTCGGGCCCCGGAAAGAAAAGAAAGAAGGCCCGATTTAATTAGTCCCTGAAAATCAAGGGTTTTACCCTGGGGCCGGGTCGCTTGACGAAGTGTTTTAAGAAAAGCAGGCAGAGCCGGGTTAAGGAGACGGGCAGCCCCCTTTTCGGGAGAGGTGGGCAGGACGAATATTTGGTCCAGTCCGGTCACCCAGTCCAGGATCTCTTGTCCCCTTCTTTCCACCACCCAACCTATCCGAGCTTGGGAGAAATTTCTTCTCAAGGTAGCCAGCGCCGGGAGAGTATGAATAATGTCGCCTAGAGAACTCAAACGGATAATCAGGAAATCCAGCTTTTCAGGAAAAGTCGGAAGAGAATCTTTTTTTTCAGCCATTAGTCGGTTATTCTCAAGGTCAATTATCTTGAAAATGCCTTTCCTGCAGGCTTTTTAAATTTTTTTTTATTTCTTTGATTATTTCCGAAGTGGACCGGACCTTTGGCCCACCGGTAATGGCAATTTCAGCCTTGATGGCTCTGGCAGTATCTTTTTCCGGAACGGTTTCTTGAGTGTAATCCGAGCCCTTCGCATGAACGTGGGGTTGAAGCCGGCGGAGGACATGTTCGACGGTGAGAGCATCAAAAATGGTGACGAAATCCACGAATTCAAAAGAAGCAATTATTTCTGCGCGTTCGCTCTCCTCCAGGAGAGGTCGGCCGGATCCCTTGAGTTGACGGATTGAGCTGTCGCTGTTTAGAGCCACCACCAGGATGTCTCCTCTGGCCTTGGCCTCCCGAAGATAACGGATATGGCCGACATGGATGAGGTCGAAACAACCATTGGCCAGGACTATTTTTTTTCCTTGGGCTTTCAACTGCGATAGTCGCCGGGCCAGCTCATCCAGGGAATAGAGTTTCTGCCTGGTCAACGGTGCAGAGCCTCCTTCAGCTCGTTCGGGGAGACAGTGGCCGTTCCTTTTTTCATCACCACTAGACCGCCGGCGATATTGGCCAGCAGCGCCGCTTCTTTAAANCTAGCCTGGCAGGCTAAAGCCAGAGTGAAAACACTGATCACAGTGTCGCCGGCTCCGGTGCCATCAACAATATCCGTGGTGCCGAAAATGGGAATAACGAAGGGTTTTTTGCGGCGTTCAAAAAGCATCATTCCTCGGGAACCACGGGTAAGAAGAACTGCTTGAGCTTCGCTCCGGTGAAGGAGTTGACGGCCGATGGTTTTAAATTNGTCTTCCTCCTCCACTTCATCAATTTTTAAGGCGTGGAGAGCCTCGGATTCATTGGGAGTCAGGGCGGTGACTTTTTTAAAGCGTAAAAGGCGGAATCGGGAGTCCAGGGTTAATGGCCGGTGACGAAAAAAAGGCTGGATTTGGAGGAAGAGCTCTTCCTGAACACCACCGTAATTATAATCAGAAATGAGGAGAGCATCCACTGAAGGAGCCAGTTGTTGTAGCTGGTGAAGGAGCTTGTTCCTGACGGCCACCTGGGCCGGAACTCTTTCTTCATGGTCAATCCGGAGGATCTGTTGTTTCCGGGCTGTTTCTTCCCCGGCTAAAATCCTGGTCTTCAGAGGAGTAGAGAAAGAGGGCAGGCGGATGAGGTGCTCGGTTGAGATATGGGCTTTTTCCAGAGATTCAATCAGCCGCTCACCTGGTTCGTCTTCCCCGATAACACCCACCGGAATAGGNGAAGCTCCCAGAGCCTTGAGGTTNAGCACTGTGTTGCCCGCGCCGCCGGGGGTAAATTCCTGGCGNCGAAAAGACAGGATGAGCACTGGTGCTTCCCGGGAGATACGGGAGGTGGTGCCGAAAATATATTCATCGAGAATAAAATCTCCCCAGACAAGGATTTTTTTGCCTGGGAAGTTATCCACAATCGCATTTAATTTTTTTCGACTAACCCTGACCACGATAACTCCAGGCAAAGATTATGTTCAGATTGGTCAGAAATGTCAAATAAGAAGGAGTTCAACCACTGCTTCGATGTGAGGTGTATGGGGAAAGAAATCAAACAGTGCTACCCGATTGACCCTAAAATTGGAGAGAAGACTGAGATCAGTCCGCAGCTGGCGGATGTTACAAGAGACATAGAGAATCCGCTGGGGTCTGATCCGGTTGAGGTATTTTAAAGCNCGGGGATGAACTCCACTTCGGGGGGGGTCGGCAATAACTATAAGGGGCTGGGGCAGGAGGATGTTCTTGAGATATTTGGCATCATGAAGCAGAGGTTCAATATTGCGGTGGTGATTGGCAGCGATGTTCCGACGAGCGGCCTCGAGTGAGGGAGGATGATTTTCCACGAGAATAACTTTTTTGAACAAGTTAGCGTTNATCAAACCGAAGGTCCCGACGCCGGCATAGAGGTCGAGAAGAAAGGCCTTTTTATAATTTTCTTTTTCTTCTGCCAGGAGTTGCTGACAGTAGAGCTGGAGTTTTTCGGTGAGTAAGTGATTATTCTGGAAAAATCCCTGGATCGGGTACAAAAAGGTTTGTCCCAGTANTTCTTCCCGGAGNTGNTCGCTGCCTTTGATCACTTCATATTCTTCGGAGATGCTCACGTCCCGGTTGGGAGGTACATAGGTAATGAGGACATTGTGAGCTGAGGTGCGAGCGGCAAATTCTTTAATTAATTCCCGGGCTTCCTNCCGGCGGGGAGAGTCTTGGTTGAGAACAATGGAGATGGATGAGTCAGCGGGTGGAGTGCGGATAACGGCGTAGCGGAAGGTGCCCACCTTTTTCCGGACATCAAAAACATCTACTTCTTGGAAGAAGTCCCTCACTTCACTCATTAATTGATTTAAAGAGTGATTGGCAATCACACAATTTTCGATATCCACAATCTGATACCAGCGGCCCTTCTCCCGCAGGCCCAATCCACCGGCATGAAAAACAAAATCCATCCGCTGGCGGTAATGATAGGCTGGTCCGGTGAAAACCTCTATTTCCTTTATTTTGAGGGTCTCAGCCAGGATTCTGGTTTTATCTTCGACTTGTTGAAGGTAGGGAATGTCCTGGAAGGCACAGCCGCCGCAGCGGCCGAAATAGGGACATCGAGCTTCTCCTTGTTTATCCATGGGCAGCCTCTTTGGGGAAAGTTTCTGTCTGGAGGATGGTTTTTATTTCCTGGAGAGAGTTGACTTTGTAATCCGCCTGGATGGGCTGGTAATGGTCAGGGGAGATGTGAGGAGAATGATAATGGGTTAGGTTCCGACCGAAAGAACAAAAGATAGTTTTTAACCCTAGACTTTGGGCTGACTGAATATCCTGGACGGGATTATCGCCCACTGAGAAGGAGAGAGCAGGCTGGGCCGACCATTTCCGGAGTCCGTAGAGGAAATGTTTCCCGGATGATTTTAAAGCCTGTACGACATCACTGGTAATGATGTCGTCAAAAAGGTCCTGGAGGCCTATCCATTGGAGCCGTAGTTTTATCACTGCTTTAACCGCATTGGTGGCCAGGATATTCAGCCAGCCTCCTTCGTGGGCCAGTGTCAGTATCTCCCGGGCTCCGGGGAGAAGGCGCAGTAAAGATAAATTTTCTTCCTGGGATTTCCGCCAATCAAGACCGAAATGGCGGGCATGGCGGAGATAGTCATGCCATTCCCAGGTGCCCTCCAGCCGGCGGAGATAAGCCTGGAAGAGAGATGCGGCTTTCTCNCGGGAGATGTGACGCCGGCGGGCAATCTCTTTTTCCATGCTCTGGCAGACAGCCCGGTCGAGTTGAGCCTCATCGGCCAGGGTGCCCGTCCAGTCCCAGAAAATAATCCTTTTCTCCATGGGCTCTTATTCTAAAGAAGAGATAGGCAAATGACAAGGGAAGAGAATCTCTTAATAATAAAAGGCTTACCTCCCAGNTGGCCAGTGGTTGACCGCCCGAGGGAAAAATGCTAAAAAATTAACGAAGCCGGAGTGGCGAAATTGGCAGACGCGCTGGACTCAAAATCCAGTCCTGGGCGACCAGGGTGTGGGTTCGACTCCCTCCTCCGGCACCATATTTCCTGCCCTTAAATCCGGGTCAGCCAGACACTGGTTGAATTGCCCCCAGGAAAAGGGCCATTTTTTTATGGAAAAAGGTCAAGGCTGGGGAATAGCTAACGAAACTCAGGGGTTGAAATCTCATGGATAAGGCAGAAAAGGTATCGCTTATCTCCGGAGCNGTTGTCTTCGGATTAATGAGCTTAAAAATGGGCATTGCTTTTCTTACGGGCAGTATTGCTTTGAAGGCCGATGCTATTCATAGCTTGACTGATTTTATCTCCACTCTGGCTGTTTTTATCGGGCTTAAGCTTTCCAAGCGGAAATCCCGGAATTTCCCTTATGGGCTGTATAAAGTTGAAAATTTAATGGCTTTGATCGTAGCCTTTTTTATTTTTTGGGCCGGTTATGAGATTGTTAAAGAAGTAATTCTGGCCCAGACTTCGGTCGTTAAAAAACTACCTTTGGCTCTGGGAATAGCGGTTATTTCTGGAGTGATCTCCTTTTTTCTTTCGGTCTTTAAAATAAAGGTAGGGCAAAAAATCAACTCCCCCAGTCTGCAGGCTGATGGTTATCATTCCCGGGCAGATGCTCTCTCCTCTTTGATCGTTTTTTTTGGCCTGAGCGGGCACTTTCTTCAACTGAATATCGAAAAATATGCCGCCGTAATTATCGTCATTTTCATTATTAGATCTGGGTATGGGATTCTGGTTAATTCTCTAAAAGTCTTGCTCGATGCCT
Organism: Candidatus Aminicenantes bacterium JdFR-80; assembly: GCA_002010725.1. Lineage (GTDB taxonomy): Bacteria > Acidobacteriota > Aminicenantia > Aminicenantales > Aminicenantaceae > JdFR-80. The sequence continues at coordinate 16,914 of MTOP01000099.1, read as the reverse complement.
CCCTTGATTATGAAACATTAAATAAGATCAGAGAAATCATTGAGCAGGAGTCTAAAGTCGAAGCAGTCAAACATATCTCAGGCCGCCAATCCGGCCGATACAGATTCATTGAGGTAGATGTTACTCTCCGGGTGAAAAACGTGGAAAGAGCCCACCAGATAGTCACCACTCTGGAACAGAGAGTAAAACAGGAGATTCCATTTGTGGATAGTATAATCATCCATTATGAACCAGTAGAGAAGAAAGTGCTGCGGTATGCTTTTCCCCTGGCTTCAGCTGATGGAGATATTTCCCCTCATTTTGGAGAGGCGCCTTATTTGGCTGTAATTGGTGTCAAGAAAGAAGAGATGAGAGTTATGAAAAAGGAAATCTTGACCAATCCCTTTCTTTCCCAGGAGAAGGGGAAAGGCATTGCTCTAGCGGAATACCTGATTGACCAGGATGTTGATTTTGTGGTTCTCAAAGAGAAATATAAAGGCAAAGGGCCGGAATATGTGCTGGCAGAATCAGCGGTGACCACAATTATTATTGATAGTTCCACTCTGGAGGGAGCTCTGGAGGAGTTAGGGATAAAACAGCTGGGCGGTCGAGGTAACTCCCGGGGGTAATAGACTCGGCTCAACCGCAAATTGTTTTTCTCTCCGAAAAATGATAATTTAAAAAAGAAGGAGGGAAGAATGAAATTAGATGCCATTCGACTGGGATGTACTCTGGCCACTCTCTGGGGAGCCATTGTTTTTCTTGTCGGGGTTGGAAATTTGATTCTGCCCGGCTATGGGGCTGCCTTTTTGAAGGCGATTGATTCTATCTATCCCGGCTATCATTTCGGACAATGGGGATTCCTGGGAGTGTTGGTGGCTACTCTTTATGCAATTCTCGACGGCTGGATTATGGGAGCAGTGTTTGGCTGGTTATATAATCTCTATACCCGCAGAAAAAGGACTTCAGAATAAAAAGTAATGCCTCTGCTTCCGGTTCGTCCTTCTCTCTATCTGAATCCAGGCTGGAGACTCTGGCTCCTCATTTCTGGCTTTGATACGTAGAAAAATATTTTTTCCAGGCACGAGAGGAAGAGCTTTTTTCTGAGTATATTATTGCCTAGAAGCTCAAGTAAGGAAAGAACCACTGTTTTAAGTGGCCAACCAGGTGGCTAGCTCATTGACGTTTGTCTGGAGTAATGAAGCTGCTTCTTCAGTGGTTAGTTTTTTCTTCCGGAGAGCCTCAATAACCAGGTGACAGAATCTATCTGANTGGAGGATTTGTCCTCTTTTTAGTTTGTCTTTGCTCGGAAAAAAGAGATTTTTGAAACAGAGCCTTTCTCCCTGTTCAGAGTCAAATTTGGTGAAAGTCTTGTAACGGGTGGGTGAGATCACTTCCAGCCGGTAAAGCANCGAAAGAAGAGCTTTGATCGAGATCTTCAGGACCCGGTGAAGATAAAGGATGTCTTCGTAATGGAGAATGGGTTTTTTTATTTCTTTCCGTAAGTATTCCTGGAGCCTGGCCGGAGGGAGAAGAAAAGAAAGAGCAAACTCCTGGGCAAATTTTTCCCGGGGATGGTAGAGAGACAGGTAATAATCCAGAAAAATATCAGAATTATCTATGATGGGTCCGGCAAAGCGGTCCTTGAGATAGTGTCCATAAAGATGAGCTGCGATAACCACCTGGTCTTCTTCCGGTAAAGAAGCATTAACCAGACCAAAGGCCGCTTGTTCCTGATCAAAGAAGATAAAGATTCCGACAATGTGACTGTCTTTTCCCAGGGCTTGCCGGACAAGATGAAGGCCGTTAATTTCCAGAAGAGGGAAGANATCAGCCAGAGGATCGGTTCCCAGTTGAAGGCGCTGCCTTTCTTCCTGAGCCAGTTGCAGGGCGGAGGAGGCTTGATAGAGAGGAGCCGGGGTAGGTCTCTGGCCNGTTAGTTCTTCCAGGCGCAGATAAGTTTCGGCATACTCTTTGAAATGACGAAGGTAAGAACGGAGTCGGCGGTCCAGACTTTTTTCTTTCAGCAAAAGAGAAAAGGCGGCTTCTTTTTCAGCTAAAAAGAAGGAAACGTCTTTTTTGAAAAAGTCAGCCAACCGGGTTAAAGTTTCCAGACTGGGCATGCGGTTGCCATGTTCAAGGTTCCAGATATGTTCGTGGGAAAGGCCCACCGCCCGGGCTAATTCTGACTGAGAAAGATTGGCTTCTTCCCGCAGTTGACGAAGACGTCTCCCCAGTAGTGATTTCATTGGCCCCTTTATCCTAAATTAACGCGGTCTAAGGATAAAGTCAATTGAAAAAATAACGTGATTCTGATATAATTTGAACAAATCTCCGCCCAGAGGAAACTAAATCCCTGGTAATTTTCAAGAAGGAGCCTTAGTTTACGATGAATGAGAAGCTGTTGCTGACGAAAAGACGAAATATCGGGATAAGCGCCCATATTGATTCGGGGAAGACTACCCTGACTGAAAGAATTCTCTTCTACTCCCGAAAAATTCATCGGATGCATGAAGTTAGAGGTAAAGATGGTAAGGGAGCGACCATGGATTCTATGGAATTGGAGCGGGAAAGAGGGATCACCATTCAATCGGCCTCAACCACAGTCAATTGGCAAGGTTATCAAATCAATNTTATTGATACACCGGGCCATGTCGATTTCACTATCGAAGTGGAGCGAGCTCTCCGGGTTCTTGACGGCGCTGTGCTGCTTCTTTGTTCAGTCGGAGGAGTTCAGTCACAGACGATAACCGTTGACCGGCAATTTCGGCGTTACCATGTGCCGGTTATTGCTTTTATTAATAAACTGGATCGGACCGGAGCCAATCCAATCAAAGTGATCAATCAAATTAAAGAGCAGCTGGGCCGGAATCCCGTTCCCGTCCAACTGCCTCTTGGCCTGGAAGAGCATCACCAGGGAGTCATTGATTTAATCAACATGAAGGCGCTTTATTTTGAAGGAGATTTCGGTGAAGTTGTCCGGGAAGGACCGATTCCTCCGGAATTGGAGGAGGCCGCTCGAAAGGCCAGAGAAAAAATGCTTGATGCGGCGACTATGTTTTCTGATGAGTTAATGGAANCGGTGCTGGAAGGCAGAGAAACGCCGGCCCAGATTATCGAAGCCCTGCGACGGGGCACAATTTCCCGGGAGTTACTGCCGGTGTTAATGGGAAGTGCTTATCGGAATAAAGGAGTTCAACCTCTTATTAAGGCGGTTTGTCAATATTTGCCTCATCCGGGAGAAGTCATCAATGAAGCTTTTGACCCGGATAATCCTGAGAGAAAAATTCGTCTGACCTCAGATCTCCACGACCCAACAGTGGCTCTGGCCTTTAAACTGGAAGATACCTTTTACGGTCAGTTAACCTATATTCGTCTTTATCAGGGAAAAATTCGCAAAGGAGATGAATTGCTCAATACCCGTTCTCAAAGCCGCTTTCGAATCGGCCGTATTGTGCGGATGCATGCTGATGAAATGGAAGACATCGACCAGGCTCTAGCGGGAGATATTGTTGCTCTGTTTGGGATAGATTGTCTATCCGGAGATACNTTTGTCAGTCCCGGATTAAGACTGGCTCTGTCACCTATTCATGTTCCGGAGCCGGTTATTTCTTTGGCGATTAAGCCGGTTGACAACCGGACCTCCGACCGGGTAGCCCGAGCCCTGCAGAAGTTTGCCAAGGAAGACCCGACTTTTCGAGTGTATGTTGACCCGGAATCCAAGGAAACGATTATCCAGGGAATGGGTGAGCTGCATCTGGAAGTTTACTTGGAAAGGATGAAACGCGAGTTTAAAGCACCGGTGGAGACCGGTCCGCCCCAGGTGGCTTACCGCGAGACAATTACACGGCGAGCCTCCTTTGATTACACTCATAAAAAACAAACAGGCGGCGCCGGTCAATATGGACGGGTTATCGGATATATTGAACCCCTTAAAGATAGAAGTTATGAATTCATTGACCAGGTTAAAGGGGGAAAAATACCCCGCGAATTCATTCCTTCCTGTGATAAAGGTTTCCGCCAGGCCATGGCTCGGGGAATCTTAACCGGATTTCCAGTGACCGGGGTGAAAGTAGTCCTCACGGATGGGCAGGATCANCCCGTTGATTCTTCGGATCTGGCTTTTCAAACAGCGGCCCGGGAGGCTTTTCGGCAGGCCTATCTTCGGGCTAACCCTGTCATTCTCGAGCCAATTATGAAGGTATCAGTTGAAGGACCCTCGGAGTTTATCGGGAATATTTTTGCCAGNCTCAATCAACGGCGGGGAATCATTATCAGCTCTCTGGAAGATGGTCAGTTTGCCCGGGTTGATGCGGAAGTCCCCTTAAGTGAGATGTTTGGCTATTCGACGACTCTGCGCTCTCTTACCCAAGGAAAAGCTAGTTTTACCATGGAGTTTCTTAAATATGAGCCCGTGCCTGCTCCACTGTCTGAGAAAATAAAGGCGGAACTGGCGGAGAAAAAAAAGAAAGCCGATGTGGCTTAGGAGTGACGGAGGAGGAAAGCAAATGTTAAAAACGGAGATTGTGGCCAAAAGCCCCTGGAGAATTCTTGAGCAAGCCACCCATGGGGGAGTTAAGCCGGGGGAGATGGGGGCCTTGGCTGGTCGGAAGGGCGTGGGTAAGACAGCCTGTCTGGTTCATCTGGCCACTTATAATCTACTGCAGGATAAACCAGTTATTCATGTTTCTTATGCCCGCCGGGTTGACTACATCCTGACTTGGTACGAAGATATCTTTCACCAAATTGCCCGCCGAAGAAATATTCCCCCGGAAAAGGCCGAGGAACTCCTGGGCTCACTGGCCCGCCACCGGGTGATTATGAATTTCAAGCAGGATGCCACTCAAACCAGCAAAGTGCTAAGGAGTGTAGAAGCGATGGTCAGTGAGGGCAATTTTCCGGCGGAATTGATAATTGTCGATGGCTATAATTTCAGCACCGGTTCTCAAGAAGAGCTGGAGTTATTCCGAGACTTTGCCCGTCGGGTGGGTAGTTCGCTCTGGTTCAGTGTTTCTCTCCCCCCGGAAGAACCGGTGTTTGGAAAAGATGGTTGGCCCCTCCAGTTGAAGTCTTATCATCAGGTTTTCGATGTGGTTTTGACTTTAAGGTTTGTCGCNGGCACAGTGGGGTTAAGTGTGATTAAGAATCATGAATTTCCCCCGGCCGGAGAATTGCCCATTCGGTTTGACCCTCAGTCATTATTAATTGTGGAAAAATAAGCTGATTTTTACGGCAAAACACTTCTTATTTTCCCTTCTTTTGTGATATAAAAAACCAGTGATAATTACTTTTTCATCTTTTATCAGTCAATCATATTATCCAAAGGGAGTCATTCATGGCTAAGTTTGAAGGAGTTAAATGGGCGTCCAGGCAACTTCGTTTTCTGCTGGACGAGAAAAAAGTTGAGCTTCTCGAGGGAGGAGCTCGAGTGTATGCTGTGTCTCGTTCCATCCATTATGGTCTTTTTTTAACCTTTGAAGGAATTCGGTTTTTTTGTAAGAAAGATGACCGAGGTCGACTGCATCTTAATTTTCTAAACTGGTACGATAATCTTGAAAGGTTTCGTCGGGGAATCTCGTTTAATCTCAGTCAAGCCCAACAGGATTTAGTTCCCTCCCTTGAAGAATTGGAGAACTTATTCATCCATCAATATCTAGGGACCCCGGAGATGCGCGATTTTTTAGAAGAGATGGCCAGCCGTCAGGCTCAGGGGTATCTTCGTCCTTTTACTGTTGATGAGGAGCAATCAATTGGGGTGACTCATCCGGGGAAACCGGCAATTAGGGCGGTAGCCTGTCTCTATAATCGTTATCTAGGAGAACCNTTTAACGGTGTGGTTGTTCCCTATCTGGTGCGGGCGGTACGGGCCAATGGTACGGGATGGCTCAAATTAGGTGTTAATTATCTCATGAGTATCAAAGCGATCGATCTGGCTCGCGAAGTTGATCCTGAAGCAGCCGCTGCTCTTTTCCTTGATGACCAATTACATCGTCCGCTGGAGGAAAGAACTATCACCGAATGGGATTCCTCCTGTGCTCTCTTTGCTTTTGATGATGGGTCAGTGGTTAAAATACCGGAAAGTCCCCTCATACTTCCTTCGATAACCATCAAAGGTATCGTGGCCATTCTTCAGGATTGGGGGGTAAAAGTGGAGGAAAGAGAGCTTTTCTATGGAGAGTTATTGCAGGCAGTAAAAGAGAAACGGCTCATGGTCGCCTGCAGTGTCGGCACCGCGGGAATCCTCAATCGCTGTCAAAAATTGACCCTACTGGGGGAGAAGAACAAAGTCTTGACTACCCACACTGTTCGGGAAGATCATCCTCTGTTTAACCAATTGGGGGAGGCCCGCGAGAGATATTGGGCGATTTACCAGGAAAAATTTCTTCCTCCTCCGGGAATTAAATTATATAAATATGTCCTATAGGGAGAATTTTTAAATTANCCCCAAGTATTTTGATAATGTGGATAAAGACAGTGAAAATTCATCTTCGAGAATGGGACGGGCGATTGTTTTAGCCACTTATTTTCTTCTCCTCTGGGGCTGGAGGAAGGTGATTATTACCGTTTTTCTCACTTTTCTCCCCATTTCCTTGACTCTTCATCCCGCATAAAACTCTTCCTGAGGAGAAGAGAATAGACCGTCCGAAAAGAAAAAGTTATTTCTATAATGAGGTAAAAAAAATATTTGAATATTACTGTTTTTTTATTTACTTTATTTGACTTTTTCGATTTACCTTATTACTTTATAATAAGATAAGTTAGCCCTATCTGCTGGTCACATTAAGTTATTTAAAAAATTGGGCGCGCTTGAAAGGGAGAAGGAGTGTGGTTGTTCCAGTAAAAGACTCCGGTCTCGATTTAATCGGGCCTATCAGCTGGGGATTTCACCTCTGTCTGCTTTATCGAAACAAAGAAGATCTTCTGGAGATTCTTTTACCTTATATAAAAGCCGGCTTAGCTGAGAATGACCTGGTAATCTGGGTGACTGATGATCCACTCCCCCAGGATGATTTAGAAAATATTCTCCAACGTGAATTAATAAATTTTGCTGAAGTCAGAAAAAAAGGCCAGCTTCAACTATATTCCTCCTCCGAATGGTACTTTTCTCAAGGGAAGATCGATTTTAGATCGATTCAGCAGCGGTGGCAGGAAAAAGAAAAAGAGGCAGATATCCGGGGGTTTAGCGGTCTTCGGGTGACCGGTAATATCTCCGGCGTTCCGAAATCGATGTGGAGCCAGCTCCATGAATATGAGGGGAAAATCCATGCTTCTATCGGACAATCCCGGATGATGGCCATCTGTCAGTATGATTTAAACCGCTGTTCTCCCGAGCANATAGTTGATATTCTCCAGTATCATCCTCATGTGTTGATTCAACGAGACAAAAAATGGGTTGCTTTAGAAAGCCCCGCCTCCCATATTTTCACCTCGAAGTTAAAAGAGCGGGAGAAACNCTTCGCTTCCCTTGTCCAATCTTCGCATGCAGGGGTATTGATTGTTGATGATCAATACCGTTTTCTCTTTGTTAATGATGAATTATGTCGAATGTTGGGCTATGAACGGGAAGAAATCGTTGGACGTGATTTTCGCGATTTTCTGGATGAAGAAAGCCAGGCCTTGGTAGCTGATCGGTACCGTCGTCGGCAAAAAGGCGAACGAGTGCCTCCGCGTTATGAATTTAATGTCGTCCGGAAAGACGCTCAGAAACGGCGAGTAGAGATAATTTCCACTGTAGTCAAAGATAGTCAGGGAAGGCCGCAAACAGTGGCCCAGATTCTGNATATTACGGATAAGAAGCGGGCCGAACAGGCCCTGGCTGAATCTGAGTCTTATTATCGGAGTATTTTTGAGAATGCTCATGATGCCATCATAATTTTTGAGCCGCGGGAAGAAATAATCCTCGATGCTAACCCCCGGGCCTGTGAGCTTTATGGCCTACCGNGGGAAAAATTTATTGGTCGGAGTTTGAAGGAATTTTCTAAAGATGTGGCTCGGGGCCGGAGATATATTAAACAAACCTTAGAGAACGGATCACTCCGGGAATTGCAGACCATTCATATGCGGCCGGATGGCCAGGAAATGTTCCTGGAAATAAATGCCGCGGTTATTAGCTACAAGGGACAGCTGGCTATTATCAGTATCCATCGGGATGTCACCGAGAGAATTAGGACTCGCCAGGCGCTGGAAGAAGAACGGGCTTTTCTTAATGAATTATTTGAGGCGACACCGGCGGCTATTGTCATGTCAGATGAGAAGGCGAGAGTTATTCGGATTAATAAAGAATTTACTCGTCTTTTTGGGTACACTCCAGATGAAGCAATTGGTCGTCATGTCGATGAGTTGGTAGTGTCNAAAGAAGAAATGTCCAGAGTTAGAAAAATTTATCAGCCAAAATTAGAAAGAGGAGAGAGTGTTGTTTATGAGGCAGTCCGGAAAACAAAGAAGGGTAAAAATATTGATGTTCTAGTAACTGTGACTCCTATTGTAGTTGAAGGTAGACTGAGAGGATTTTATGCTCTTTATCAGGATATTAGCCATCGAAAGAAAGCTGAAANAAAGTTAAGAGAATCTTTGAAAGAAAAAACCGTTCTTCTCCAGGAAATTCACCACCGGGTAAAGAATAACATGCAGCTCATTGCCAGTCTTCTCCGCTTACAGGCTTCCCGCACGCAGAACGAAGAATATCGTCAACTGGTGGATGTAAGTTATCAACGGATTCGATCCATGGCCCTCGTGCATGAGTCTCTTTATCGTATGGAAAATCTGGCCCGGATTGATTTTGCTGATTACACTGACCGACTGGTTAGTCACCTCTATGCGGCTTATTTTACTCAAGAACGTNAAAAGAAAATAAAGGTTAATGTAGATGTTCAGAATGTGTTTCTGGATATCAATCAGGCTATTCCCTGCGGATTAATTCTTAATGAACTGGTGAGCAATGCTTTTAAATATGCCTTTGTCGGGCGGAACTCGGGAAAGTTGGAGGTAGTAATGCACCCTCAAGGAAGAAAAGACTATCGGCTGGAAGTGAGTGATAATGGAATTGGTCTNCCCCCAGAGGTCGATCTAAATAATCTCAGGACACTGGGCCTGCAGATAGTGGTTGATTTGGTCAAACAGCTGGAAGGACGACTTGAGGTAGACCGAGAGGAAGGTACTTCATTCGCTATTATTTTTCCCCGCAAGCGATTAAAATAAGGTTTTTCTCTAGAAAACTTGGATTAGATGAACTATTGCCAGAGAAAGAAGATAAAGATAGCTGTCACCAGTTTATCTCCTGAGANATAACAGAAATAATTGCATGCTTCTTCATTTTCAACTAAAGTGAAAATCGAAGATATGGTGATTATTAAATATTGATCCTCTCTATTAATACACCCGGTTACTTAAGATGGCGATGAATTATGGTTCCACGAATTTTTCCCGCAGAAGCAAGATAGTTGTCTTGAAAGTAAAAATAGAGTATAAAATAGAAAGTTAGGNGCCTGTAGCTCAGGGGACAGAGCGTCGGACTCCGGATCCGAAGGTCGCAGGTTCGATTCCTGCCAGGCGCGCTTTTTCCTCCATGAAAATTTCTTCTTCTTGACTATTACTCCAATAAATATTATTCAAGAAAGAAAAAAATAATGAATTAAAATGAAACAGGGAAGAAGATTAAGATTNCGTTTTTCCNGAAAAATTGGCCTTGTGCTTTTACTGGCCGGGGTTGTCTTCACCAGTTCGCAGACGCCTTCTCTCTCTTTCAGGCCAGATGAAATAACCCGCCTTAACCTGCAGATTAAACTGGAAGGATTAGACTGGCAGGCTGGGGAAACCTCTCTCACTCGACTTTCTCCCGAAGAAAGACGGCGGAGATTGGGTGGTTTTGTCCCTCTGGTGGAAGATCCCAGTCGGTTTGTTCCTATTGTGCCTCAGGCCGAGCTGCCCAGTTCCTGGAATTGGGCTGATCGTCAGGGCAAGAATTACCTGACTTCAGTCAAAAATCAGGGCAGCTGCGGGAGTTGCTGGGCCTTTGCCGCCCTGGGCCTGGTGGAAGCCGTCTATAATGTAGAATGGGATAAATACACGCTTCTTTCGGTCAGGAAGACTAGAGGCAGGGAGGGGAATCAGGATGGAAATTTAGGCCCTGGTTCATCTTCTTTAGCTCCGGGTTTGATTATTCAAGCCCTTAATTATCCTGATCTTTCTGAGCAGGAACTGGTTTCCTGTTCGCCGGCCGGCAACTGTGATGGCGGCTGGGCCTGGAAGTCGCTTGATTATCTTCAATATAACGGAGTATCTCCGGAGGATTGTTTTCCCTATCAAGCGGCGGATGTGGCTTGTCTTCTCTGTGCTGATTATGCTCGTCGTTTAACCAAGATAAATGGCTGGGGATGGGTAACCCAGGCAACTCCGCAAAAAGAAAAAATAAAAGCAGCCCTTCTGGAAGCGCCATTGATCCTCTATCTGGATGTTTACTCTGATTTTTATGCCTACCGGAGCGGTGTTTATCAACCAACTTCTTCCGCAACCTATGAAGGGGGTCATCTGGTTGTCCTGGTCGGGTATGATGAAACCAAGAAATGCTGGATCTGTAAGAATTCCTGGGGCAAGAATTGGGGCGAGGCTGGCTATTTTAAAATCCGGATGGGGAGTTGTAATACCGGTACCTGGGTCCTTAAAGCCTGGGGAGTGTCCATTGGAAATCGACCTCCAGTGCTCAGTCCTCTGGACCCGATGACAATAAAAGAAGGGGAGAAATTAACAGTTAAATTAATGGCCGTTGACCCTGATGGAGATGAATTAACTTTCGGGGCAGAAGGATTGCCCCAGGGAGCCAGTTTTGACCAGCGCACCGGTGAGTTTAACTGGACCCCTGATTATGACCAGGATGGTGTCTATAAAATTAAATTTTCCGTGACCGATGGCCTTTATATTCGTTATCGGCAGTTTGTTCTCACCGTGATTAATGTTAAAAGGACCAAGGGAAAATACTGAGCTGCTAGTGCCCATATTTTTGGCTTGTGGTTAATGGAGATCAAGGTTTTCCGCCATCCCCGGGTTTTTCAGCAATTAAAAGAGGCGTGGACAACTCTTCTCCAAGAGACCAGCCGGGCTTCGGTTTTCCTCTCTCCGGAATGGTTGGCCAGCTGGTGGCAAGCTTTCGGTAGGGGAGATGAACTGGAGGTCATCACCTTCTGGCAGGGAAATAGACTAAAAGGAATTGCCCCCTTTCGACGGAAAAAAGAGAAGTTAATATTTCTGGCTTCTCCAGAGGTGACAGATTATGGTGATTTTATTTTTTCCCCAAAGCAGGCAGAGGAGGTGTGCCGTCTTTTTCTTGATTTTCTCCGGGAAGGAGCTGGCAGAACCCGGGAGGTGCATTTCCTGAATGTTCCTTCCTCCTCCCCCCTTTTAAAATTTCTGCCCACCCTCACTAGCCAGCCACCTGAGCAGATTGAGGTAAAACCNGCCGCCACAGTACTTAAGCTTGAGTTGCCACCTGATTATGATGAGTTCCAGGCTCGCCTTAAGAGAAAAGTCCGGCATGAACTTCGTCGGAAACGACGACGGCTAACCGAGCTTAATCANATGAGAATAGAAGAGATTACTTCTCCTGGTGAAAGCCTGGCTTTACTGGATGATTTCATTCGGTTGCACAGTCAGCGAGACAGGCAAAAAATGTCCTTCTGGGCCCAAGCAGGGATAAAAGATTTTTTCCAGGCCCTCTTTAAAAGGATGACTTCCTCCGGCTGGTTGGTGATTCTGGGGTTAAGATGTCAACAATCCTATATTGCTTACCTTATCCAGTTTGATTTTCAGGACAGGATTTATCTTTACAATGTAGCTTTTGACTGTAATTATGCCCGCTTTAGCCCTGGNATTNTTCTCTTTGATGAAGCCATTCGGAGGGCTATAATCCGGGGAAAAAAGGAAGTGGATTTTCTCCGGGGTCAGGAAAGATACAAGCTGGAATTTGGTGTTTCACCTGATCAGGTATATAATGTTTCTCTGGTTCTGGGAGAAGAATGATGCGCGTGGCCCTTATTGGCTATCACAGCTGTCCTTTTTCGCTTTTAGGGAGTGAATACGCCGGCGGGATGAGTGTTTATTTAAAGGAATTGTGCCAGGCGCTTTCCAGGCAAGGTGAAGTTTCGGTAGATCTTTATACCCGGGTGATTAATCCTGCCTGTTGCGGGCCCAAGAGAGTCTTTCCCCGGGTTGAAGTTATTCATCTTGATGATGGGCCTCCCCGCGTCCTGCCTCCCTCCCAGTTAATCCAGAACTATAGTCAATTTTCTCAAAAATTAATTGATTTTCTCCAGCACACAGGTCGGACCTACGATATCATTTTCACCCATTACTGGTTGTCTGGCTTAATCGGTTATCAGCTTAAATTGAAAAAGGGATGGCCCCTGGTTCATTCTTTTCATACAGTGGCTAAAGAGAAGACAAAAAATTTGAGGCGAAGAGAGCCTTCTTTCCGCAGCCGGGCTGAAGATTTCATTACCCGGGTGGCCGAAGGGATTGTTTGCCATAGTCCAGAGGAAAAGGCTATTTTGCAACGGGATTTTGACCTGAGATCAGCCAAGATTGGTGTGGTTCCTCCAGGGATCAACCAGGAACTTTTTTTTCCGGGAAGAACGGATATCTATCAGAGAGAGCTTAATTTCTCATCCGAGGACAGGGTCCTTCTTTATGTAGGAAGATTGGTTCCGGAAAAAGGCTTGCCTCTTCTTTTCCGGGCTTTAGTGTTACTCCGGGAATTTCAGCCAGTTTTATTCTCCCGGTTGAAAGTCGTGGTTATCGGTGGGGGGACAAAAAGAGAGTTCGATCAGAACAAAAGCGCCAGGGAGCTTGTCTCTCTGGTTCAAGATTTGCACCTGGAAAGGAGGGTTTTTTTCCTGGGGTCACGACCTTACGAGAAATTAAGAAATTATTATTGTGGGGCAGAAGGCCTGATCCTGCCTTCTTATTATGAATCTTTTGGCCTGGTGGCGGTGGAGGCCCTGGCTTGTGGGGTGCCAGTCATTGTTCCCCGCCTCGGTGTTTTCCCCCGGTTAATCACGCCGGGAAAGAACGGCCTCCTCTTTCAACCAGGGGAAGTGAATGATTTGCACGCGAAAATCGTCAATTTTCTTCAGACAAGAAAGACCTTCTGGCCGCCCGGCAGAATCAGCCACGAAATCACCCGAAATTTAAGCTGGGAAAAAACTGCCCGAAGGATTTTTCTCTTTCTACAGAAAATAAATGGACGAAGATCTGAGCTTAAAACCAGATTTCAACACGATGGAAGGCCTCAGCACAGGCAAAATCTTCCCCCTCTGCCATTTCCTTAGCTCGTTGACAAAGCCATTTTTGCATCTCTTTCACCCAGGGCTCTTTGATTTGANTTTGATGACAGCGGAGGGCTTTTAATTTCAGCTCGAAAGTTTCGGTGATATCAACCCGCCAATTAATATCTTTTTCCTCTGGAGCCCAGAGCCAGATTTCTTTGACTTTGTGCGGCTGAAGACCTTCCTCAAGAAGTTCGGGAAAAGACCAGATATCCCGGGCGTAGGGAAAGACAGCATCCAGGACGACTTGCCCGACAATCCGATGGTCCCGATGCCAGATATACCGGCGGTAAGGGTCAGCGGTAATGATAATCTCCGGTCGGAAAATTCTAATCTGGCGAACAATTTCCCGCCGGAACTCAGGGGTATCTTCAATCTGCTGATCCGGGAAACGCAGAAAAACAACCTGGTGGACACCTAAGATTTCAGCTGCGGCCAATTGTTCTTTCTCTCGAAGAACGGCCAGCTCCTGGGGAGTCAGAGCGGGATCATTGGTGCCTTTATCTCCGTTGGTACAGATGATGTAAATGACTTTTTTCCCTTGGCGGGAGAATTTGGCCACCGTGCCAGCTGCCCCGAATTCAGCATCATCGGGATGAGGAGAAATGACCAGAATGTCGGCTGGGGATGATGTTTCCTTGCTCATCTTTTTTGGTCTCAATCTAAATGTTTATTTTCCGCTATTTTGGCCTCAATGACAAGAGACACCTGGTCTCAAAGTAAAAAATTTTTCTTGTGATAAGCTGGAAGGTCATCAAACAGCCGTAAGGTTTAAAACTTTAATTTTTAAAATAATTTTTTAAAATAGGATTAATAATTGTTATTATTCTTTACTTGAAGATGAGGATTGATTTAAAGAAGGAGAAAAACTGACCAGATGAAGCTGAAAAAGGGGATTTTGCTTCGCCAGTTTCAAGAAAGGGATAAAGCTGCTTTTCTCAAGCTGGCTAATCAATATTTTAAACAAGAAAATCACCTTCGAGGAGAGGATATTCCATCACTGCTTTGGTCTAATCCCGAGCAGCAGTTCTTCCAGAATAGCAGTTTTAATCCTTTTACTGATATTTTTCTGGTGGATGGGCCGGGAAATGATATTGGTTTTGCCTGTTATTTAACTGAGCATTATCTGCAACGGGCAATAGGCTACCTCTTCCTTCACCCGAGCTGGCGTCATCAGGGGATAGGTCGTCTTCTTCTCCAAGAGCTGGAGAGGGAAGTGGCCCGGAAGGGGTTAAAATATCTTCACTTTTGTCTACCGGAGAGGAATAAAGCCGGACAATTTTTTCTGGCGGAAAATGGTTATCACCCGGTTCGTCGATTTCTGGAACTTACGCTTGATTTAACTGATAATCAGAAGGCGAAAAGGCTGGTTCAACCACTGCCCGACAATCTGGGCTTAACTCATTTTAAACCAGGCGACGAGGCTGGCTTAGTAGCTTTACAGAACAAAGTTTTTCTGGGTTCCTGGGGCTTCAATCCTAACAATGAGGCGGAGATAAAATATTATCTCAATTTAATGAAGGCTCGGCTTGAAGAGGTTCTTGTTTTATATAATGGCAGTCAACCCATAGGATATTTATGGCCGCATTATTTATGGACGGCTCAACCAGTCCGGGCCAGGATTCACATGTTTGGCCTGCTGAGAGAGTGGCGGAGACGGGGATGGGGAAAAATATTATTTGAGGCCGGATTGAATGTATTGAGACAGAGAGGTGTCCTCAGAGTGGACTTGGTGGTTGATGAGACCAATCGACCGGCGGTAAAGCTTTACCAACGGCAAGGATTTGTTTTGAAAACCAAATTGAACTGGTGGGAGAAAGATTTAGAGTCTTCACCGGGCTTTTTGTTGTCCTGGAAAAATAATTAATTGAATGGAGGTCCTAATCCAGCCGATTTTCGGCTAGTTTTTCCCGCCAGAAGCGGGTCATGGTAGCCGTCTTGACCCATTTGTCGCCGTCAAAATAAAGGATTCCTTTATTTTTGATTCGGCGAATAATCTCGTCTAGAGTCATACTGGCCGGAAATATGCCCTGTTCTTTTAATAACTTAAATTCTTTAAAAAACTTGTCAGAATAATCAAAAAAGACAAGTTTCATATGCTGATCAAAAATGTACATCAAAGAAGCAAATTGTTCCTCAACTTCCAGGCGGGGNCCGTCAAGTAAATTAATCTTGAAAATCGCGTTATAGGTTCCCTGCTTAGCGGTGAGTTCATTTTGGGGGAGAAGGAGATAATATATTTCCCGGCCTCGAATAGGTGTGTTTTTGCAATCATAATGGTCTTTGGTCTGGGGCGAAGCTCCTTCTAGATGGTCAGGAGAGAAAACGGCTAGTCCTATCCGGCGCCACTCNTTATTCTGAAAACCGATNACGATTTCTTTTTGCCCNTTGCCGTTGAGGTCAACTGTCAGTAGATCATTAATCCGGCCGGAATTCCAGTACTTGCCCAGACATTTTCCCTCACTGTTTAAGAGAACTAACAAGGTCGGGAAAAAGGATGGACAATGGAAAATAACAATGATTTCAAAAGATTCATCGTGGTCAAAGTCTTCGAGAATAAAACCATTGCTGCGGAAGATTTTTGAGTAGGTGATCTGGCCGAAAACCGGAGTATCAGTGGGCAGATAACGCCAGAGGATCTTCCCCCGGTGGTTGAAGCAATAGAGGTAGCTTCCTGGTTGAGGTTTATCCCAATAGACGAGAAACAGAACTTCGTTGTGCTGATCATGGTTGATGTCGCCAATATATATCCAGGGCAATGTCCATTCGCTCTTATTATTAGGATAAATGATCAATTGCCTTTTCTGGAAGTGATTCCTGTATTCTTTTTCAGAGCTCAAATTAAGGTTGTCAAAAGTATATTTCCAGAGATGATGACCTTTCTGATTCGTAATGATCAGGGTATTTCGCTCTAATTTAAAATCATAGGGTTCACTGTGGTGGAGCAGAGAAGCTAACATCCAAATCAGAATGATTATTACTCCAATGACTATCAAAACAACAATTAATTTGGATNTGATTTTCTTCTTACNTTTGGCGGCTAGCTCCCCAGAGCCGAATTTTTCCCTCAACCAGCGATCGATTTCTTCAGGATAGGCAAATACCCGGGAGCGAGGGGAATCCTCAAAGCGATGAACGGGTAACCCCAGTTCTTTTTCCCAGCGCTGGCAGGTGCGGACATCGCGTTTAAGGTATTGGGCGATTTCTTTCCAGGAGTCGAGAATTCTATCTGCCATTAATCGATTAATTGATGGATTGAAAATTTTTTGGGTGCGCCGGAGGATCCTGGCGTCGTTTACAATAAGANATTGGCGATAAAAAGTCAAATTAAAAAATTTTAATAATTCCAAGCTGAAATAGAAATACGACAAAATACGACAAAATNCGACAAAATGCGACATGGGGTGAAAAGCCTGTTTCAATCTTTCTCTGATCACTACTTTGGCTAGTTCGGGCAGGGTTGTTATTCTTTACTGATAGCCAGGCACCAATGACCGATAACTAAGGAATCATGTTTCTTAAAAATTTTTTAAATAATATTGTTTCAGAAAGGAAGAGTTTATATAATGATTTTTCCAATTTGAATTCAACTGGATTCGGTTTGATCAGCCAAAAAAAA
>MTOP01000088.1 GCA_002010725.1 Candidatus Aminicenantes bacterium JdFR-80 | reverse complement strand
TTCCTTCATTCCTTCAGTCCACCACCGGCATGTTCAAATCCCACGGCCTGGCCAATAGGGTTGAAATACCAAGGAATTTCACTTTCACAAACACGAAAAATAAGAACGTTATTATATATAATTAACTCCCGAGAATAAATCAAATCTTCCCCAGAGCAGTTTTTTCAAAGAGAAAAGCGGGAAAAGAAAATGACGCTGAAAGTAAAAATTAAATATTTCTTATCGACTTGGTATAATAGAGAAAATTTCAACTAAAGGAGCAGGCATGAAGAGAAATACCCGGAGTGTGAGAAGAAGAACGTTTCTTAAACTTGGAGCCACCGGCATAGCCAGCCTTAGCCTGCCTCTCACCAATCAGGCCTCTTTTTTGTCTCCCGACCAGAAGAAAAAGGGCAAATTCATTTACCGCACCCTGGGAAAAACCGGGCTCAGGGTTCCTGTTGTCAGTATGGGGGTCATGAATGCAGATAATCCCAATCTGGTTCAAGCCGCCCTCGATGCCGGTATTCTTCTCCTCGACACCGCTCATACCTATCAGCGAGGCCGCAATGAAGTCATGATCGGCCAGGTAATAAAAGGGCGACCTCGAGATTCCTTTTATATTGCCACCAAAGTTCCCGGCCCTTCCCGGGATAAATCATTGGCCGAGCTGCCACCCAAAGAAATGAAAAAAGCTTTTCTGGCNAAATTTGAGACCAGCTTGAAACGCCTTGGTCTGGATTATGTGGAAATTTTCTATCTCCACAATATTACTGCCGCCAAAGACGCTCTCTTCGAACCAATGCTCGAGGCACTCCAAGAAGCCAAAAAACAAGGCAAGGCCCGCTTTATTGGAGTATCCACCCACAGAAATGAACCCGAAGTTATCCGGGCGGCTATTCAAAGTCAAATCTATGATGTAGTCTTGACTTCTTTTAATTTTCGCCAGGACCACCGCGAAGAAGTACGCCGGGCCATTCGAGAGGCTGCTCAGGCGGGGCTGGGTGTGTGTATCATGAAAACCCAAGCGGGTGTTTACTGGGATAAGGAAAAGACCAGACCCATTAATATGAAAGCCGCTTTAAAGTGGGCTCTCAATGAACCTCATGCCCATACAGCCATCCCCGGAATGACAACCTTTGACCAGCTGGAACTTGACCTCTCCGTTATGGAAGACTTGACGCTGACTCCTGAAGAACTCAATGACCTGAAACTGGCTGCCCAGTCACCCGGGTTTTTCTGTCAGCAGTGTGGCCAATGTCAGCCGAGCTGTCCTCAATCTCTGCCAATACCCACCTTGATGAGAAGCTATATGTACGCAGCGGCTTATAGCAATTTAAGGCTGGCCTATGAAGTAGTCTCTTCCCTCCAGCTGCCTGAGAATCCCTGTGGCTCCTGTTCAACTTGTACAGCCCGGTGTGTCAAAGGCATGGATATCGGCCCCCGCGTCCAGGATATTCTGAAAATCCGCTCTTTGCCCCAAAGCCTTCTGGCTTAAAAGATAAGCTTCAATTACAAAACAAAGCAACCAGTAACCTCAATCGACTACTAAAACAAGAGGGGATTTCTTGGATCACAGGGGAAAGACAGCCCTTTCATTACGCCCCTCAACCCTTCTCTCTCAATTAAGGCTTAAGTTAAACTGGGACTGCCGCCTTAAGATCCAGCCGAAAAAATGGGGTTAGTGAAAGTAAGGGCGAGGATAAGAAAGTATAAGAAAGATTAAAGCTTAAGAGAATATTCTCTTTTTCTATTCTCGGTTTTCACTCCTTCCCTAGCTCTCCTTGGTTTTTTCTCTTTTCCTTAACTTTCACTCCCTTCTTTAAACTAAATTCCAAGTCTCAGCCAGGACTTCATCTCGGCTCTCAATCAAAAACACCGGCTATGGGCTGACCGCAGTAGGCACAGTGGCTACCATCCAGATGAATTTCAATATTAAAAAAGCCAAATCTCCTGATGACCACCCGCTGACAGGCTGGACAATAGGTGTCCTCTCCCTCACCAAGAACATTTCCTAAATAAACGTAGGCCAGGCCTTCTTCCCGACCAATTTGATAAGCTTGACGGAGAGTTTTCAGGGGAGTAGCTTCTCGGTCAGTCAATTTATAATCCGGATGAAACCGACTGATGTGCCAGGGGATGTCCGGGTCAACACTTTTTATAAACCGAGCAATCTCCCTTAACTCTTCTGGACTATCATTTTCCCCGGGAATAAGAAGTGTGGTCACTTCCACCCAGATCCCTAACTTCTTCATCCTGGAGATCGTTTCCAGCACTGGCTGGAGGCGAGCTTTACAAAATTTCTTATAAAATCTCTCCCGAAAAGATTTCAAATCAACATTGGCCGCATCAAGATAAGGAGAAATTTCCTCTAAGGCTTCCGCGGAAATATAGCCATTGGTGACAAAATTATTCATCAAGCCCTTCTGGTTGGCCAAGCGGGCTGTATCGTAGGCATATTCAAAAAAAATCGTTGGCTCGGTATAGGTATAGGAAATGCTTCGGCTCTGAGAGCGTAAAGCCGCAGCCACCACATCTTCCGGCTCAAGCTTTTCTCCAGGAATATGAGGCAAACCACTCTTGGATGCTTGAGAAATCTGCCAATTCTGGCAGAAAGGGCATTGAAAGTTACAACCAATGGTGGCGATGGAAAAAGCTCTCGTTCCCGGTAAAAAATGGAAAAGCGGTTTTTTCTCAATGGGATCGACATGGGCAGCAATTACTTGTCCATAAACATGGCTGACCAGTCGTCCGTCCTTATTTTGTCGAATACCGCAGACACCAAATTTCTCGGGCGCAATAACACATTGATGGGGACAAAGATAACATTTAACCTCACCTTTGGCCAGAATCGAATAAAACATGGCTTCCCGAATCATTTCTTTCCCCCTGAGCTCTTGGAGGCGATTATCTCGGCGGAGGGACATAAAGACCGCAAAATACACTCAGCACACCGGGGTCGCCGCGCATGGCAGACCGCTCGACCATGATCCACCAGCAAATAGTTAAAATCAAGCCAATCTTCCCGGGGAACAATGGCCATCAAGTCCTGCTCGATTTTATTGGGGTCCTTTTGGGAACTCAACCCCAGACGGGCAGCCAGTCGGCGGACATGGGTATCCACCGCAATCCCTTCCGCCCGCCGAAAAGCACTGGAAAGAACAATGTTGGCCGTTTTCCGGGCCACCCCGGGTAAAGTGATAAGACTGTCCATGCGGTCCGGAACTTCTCCCCCGAACTCCTCCATAAGGCGGCGAGCGGCGGCAATGATATTGCGGGCTTTATTTCGGAAAAACCCTGTTGGTCGGATGATCGCCTCAACATCTTCCTGTCGGGCCCGGGCCATATCGGCAATAGTCGGGTATTCTTTAAACAATAGAGGAGTGATCTGGTTAACTTTTTCATCGGTGCACTGGGCCGCCAGAATCGTGGCCACCAGCAATTGAAAAGGAGTCTCATAATGAAGCGCTGTACGAGTGTGGGGATAAGTCCGGCGGAGATTCCGGATAATCTCTTTAACTCTTTTTTTTAATTCATGGGGAGGTTCCTTTTCAATCTTCATATCTTTCCCTCTACGCTATTTTATACTTATTACTTAATTTAGTATAGCTCGCCAGGGAAAACAACCTTTCATCTCCGCCTACAGTCTGGTTGTTTTCCGTCTTTCTTTCACCCTGGCCATGAAGATGGTTAAAAATAGCTTAGGAGAAGATAAACAAAAAAAACTGCTCCGGCGGGAAACTACTTATTTCAAATACTGCATTCGCCACGGAAGCAGCCGCCAGAAAACTCGGAATCAACAGTCAAAAATTCCCGCAACCAATCTTCTTCCTCAGATTCCCCGGGAGCAAAATAGAGAACCTGGCCTTTTTTTGAGCCATAGCGATAAACAGTGATTCCTTTACAGTGATACTCAGAGGCTTTTAGGTAGATCTCTCGAACATCCTCGACCGTGGCTTCCCCGGGCAAATTGATTGTTTTGGAAACAGAATTGTCGGTATATTTCTGGAAAGCTGCCTGGATTTTCAGATGCTCTTCGGGACGGACATCAAAGGCGGTGACAAAAATACGCCTTAACTCCTCAGGAATTTCTTTAACATATTGAATGCTGCCCAACCGGCCGATATAGGCAATAAAATCCCGGGAATCCATGCCTCTCTTTTTCAACTCTTCTTCAAAAAGAGGATGGATTTCAAAGAGGTGGGCTCCGGAAAGGATGCGGCGGACATAGCTTAAGGCAAATATGGGTTCAATGCCGCTNGAACAACCGGCGATGAGACTGATACTACCGGTGGGAGCCACGGTGTTGAGGGTGGCATGGCGCAGTTTCAATCCCTTGCGGGGATAGATGGAACGCTCATAATTGGGAAAAACTCCTCTCTCCTCAGCCAGCTCCGCCGAAGCCTGACGGCTTATCTGCTGGATGACCCGCATCAACCGGGAAGCAGTGGCCACGGCTTGAGGATGGTTGTAGGGAAGGCCCAGCTTAATCAGAAAATCAGCAAAACCCATGATACCCAGGCCGATCTTCCGATTGGCTTTGGTCATTTTCTCGATTTCCGGGAGGGGATAACGATTGACCTCAATTACATCATCGAGAAAGCGGACCGCCCAAGTTATAGTTTCTTTTAACCTCAACCAATCTACTTCCCCATTGCGGACAAATTTAGCCAGATTGATGGAGCCCAGATTACAGCTTTCATAGGGATAAAGGGGTATCTCNCCGCAAGGGTTGGTGGCTTCAATCGGTCCTAATTCGGGCAGAGGATTATGACGGTTGATTTCATCCAGGAAAATGAGGCCCGGGTCACCAGATTTCCAGGCAGCATAGCAAATCAGTTCAAAGAGGGAGCGGGCTCGAAGTGACCTGACTTTTTCTCCGGTCCGGGGATTAATTAAATCGAACGTCTCGTCCCGCCTGACTTTATTCAAAAATTCATCGGTCACAGCCACGGATAAATTAAAATTCGAGAAGGCAGTCGAATCGAGTTTAGCTTCAATAAAATCAATAATATCAGGATGATCACAGCGGAGAATGCCCATATTGGCACCCCGCCGTCTGCCTCCCTGGACAATCACCTGGGTGGCGGCATTGAAAATACTCATAAAAGAAAGCGGCCCCGAAGCCTTTCCTTTGGTGGTGGCCACCAGGTCGCCGGCCGGCCGGAGGCGGGAAAAGTCAAAGCCACAACCCCCGCCGGTTTGATGGATGCGGGCCATATTCTTCAAGGCCTCAAAAATCCCTTCCATGGAATCTTCAACGGGAAGCACAAAACAGGCGGAAAGTTGCCCTAGAGTCGTCCCGGCGTTCATTAAGGTCGGAGAGTTGGGCAGAAATTCCAGATTGGCCATCATCTGGAAAAATTTTTCCTCAACTTCTGCCTGACTGTGTTTTCCTTTAAAATTAAGTTCTGCCTGACTCACCGCGCGGGCCACCCGCTGAAACATTTCCCGCGGGGTTTCAATCACCCGTTGCCGGTCATCCTTAAGGAGATACCGTTTCCGTAGAACATAGAGACTGTTGAGAGGAAGTTTTAAATCATCTCTAATGCCGTAAACCGACTTAATCCGCCGCAGCTCTTCTCGCTTCTGTCGGTAAAGAATATATTTTTTGGCGATAAAAGCATACCCCTTCTCCATCAGGGCCTTTTCGACAATATCCTGAATCTCCTCGACAGAAGGAACTGAATCCTGAAATTCCGTCCGGAGACGCTCCAGGATGAGAGGCAGAACATCTTCACTCACTCGCTGCGCTTCCTCCTCCTGGCGAACAACTTCCAGAGCGGCTGCTTTGATTGCTTGAAAAATCTTGGTCTGATCAAACGGCACCATTTGGCCGTCTCTTTTTCTGATTTTCACCGGTAAGGATAAAGTTTTACTCATCCCCGTCCCCCTTTTATTTTTTTCTGAAGCCATGCCTAGTCAGCTTATCTTCCCGCGCCCCGGTTTGATGATCAAAAACCGCCTTTTTCTGTTAACAGCTTCAACCATTATGGCTCAGGCAACCCTCTTTCTGCTCCTCCGCCCAACCCGGACTCAAGGTCCAATATGGACCAACTCATCCCCGAAATGAAAATCTTCCACCTGGCAATAATCAGGAAATTATCTCAGCCGGAGAGAGCGATCTTATATCATCAACCTTCATTTTCATCCAATCCCTCCCGGAAGACCCCTTTTATCTAAAGCAACTTAAAATTCCCTGAATTTTTCCCGGGGAGTATTACAGATGGGGCATTTCTCCGGAGCTTCACCTTCCATGGTGAAACCACACACCGGACAGACATAAATTGTGCCTATTTCCAGGTCCCGTCCCTGGTTCAAAGCTGCCTTGGCCTGNCGATATAATTCAGCATGGACCTTCTCGGCNGCCAGAGCCCAGGTGGTGCTCACTTCAGCCTGTTTTTCACCTTGTTCTTGTGCTATTTTGATATAAGCCGGATACATCTCATCCACTTCAAAATCCTCACCATTAACAGCCGCCGCGACATTCTCGGTCGTTGATTTTATCTCACCGAGAGCTCGTAAATGATTGCGGGCGTGAATTTGCTCAGCATAAGAATTGGCTTTGAACAGGCGGGCGATATTCCGTAGATTTTCCTCCTCAGCTTTTTCGGCAAAAATCATGTATTTCATATGGGCCTGACTTTCACCGGCAAAGGCATCCCAGAGATTTTTCTCGGTAATTTTTTTCATTTTTTCCTCCTGGATTTAAGCGTATATTCTTATTTTATAATTAATTTTAATTAAAATTCACTATTATATTGAAATCATTTTTTGAATGGCCGTTAGGGCTTTCTCTCGAATCGAAGAATCCACCTCAATCTGATAACGTCCCTTTTCCAGAGCCCGGAGGACACTCGCCAGGTTTATTTTCTTCATGTTGGAGCAGAAAGCCGTTTCCTTAAGGGGAATAAACTCAACCCCTGGATTTATTTTCTGCAGGCGGTGAATAATGCCCACTTCCGTTCCAATAATCACCTGCACAGCGGAGGTACGACCAGCTTCTTTAACCATCTGACCAGTTGAAAAAACCCGGTCCGCTCGGTCAATTACTTCGGGTCGACATTCTGGATGAACCCAGATCTCGGCTTCAGGGTATTTTCTTCTCTTCTCCTCGACATGTTCCAGCCGGATATTATTATGAACATAACAATAGCCATCCCAGGGAATAATCTGTTTGGTGGTCTGACGAGCCACATAATTAGCCAAATTTCTATCCGGAACAAAAAGCACTGCTTCATCGTTCAGTGACTCCACCACCCGCAGAGCATTCGATGAAGTACAACACAAATCAGATTCTGCCTTGACTTCCGCTGAGCTATTGATATAACAAACAACTTTTTTCCCGGGGTGAGTTTTTTTCCAGGCTTTCAATTCCTCGGCGGTGATCATATCCGCCATGGGACAACCGGCGTTAATTTCCGGCAGTAAAACCGTTTTCTCCGGGGAGAGCATTTTGGCTGTTTCAGCCATAAAGTGGACCCCGCAAAAAACAATAACTTCTTCTTTTAAACTGGCCGCCATTTGGCTTAATTCCAGTGAATCACCGACAAAATCAGCCACATCCTGGACTTCCCCAATCTGATAATTATGGGCGAGAATGATGGCTTTTAAATTGTCTTTGAGCTCTTTAATCCTGGCTACTATTTCCTCTTTGGTCATCATTGATGCTTTCCTTATTTAATCTTTCTCCATTGGAGAAGTCTCTTTACTCCCTGACTTTCTTGACATAGACCCGAATCACTTCATCATCCTCTTCGACCCCCAGAAACTCCTGACCTGTCTGCCGACACCAGGCTGGAATATCTTCCCTAATCCCTTCATCAGTTGCAATAATTTCCAGCACTTCGCCCACCTTCATTTCTTTTATTTTTTGAGAGGCTTTAATGACCGGCATAGGACACAAGAGTCCAAAACAATCAAGAAAGACATTCGCTTTCATCGTTTCCTCTTGGTCTCTATATTCCTCTTTCCTTAGACTCTGACAGTCGTGGCTCCGCAATGAGGACACTTATCTCCCTTCTTCCGAGGCAAACCACACTCAGGACACTCCTCCAGCTCAACCTGGCAGGCCCGACAAAATTCTTTCCAGCCTTCCAGCGGCCCTTCACAGTAAGGACAACTTAATTGAGCGGGCTTTTCTTTTCGGGGAGATTCCTGACGTTTTTCTTTCTTCTCGCGCTTTTTTTGTTTCTGGAGGTAATCCTCGATGGCCTTGTGGAGAGCATCAGCTCCCAGGTTGGAGCAATGAAGCTTATTTTTGGGTAATCCTCCCAGCTCCTCGGCGACCATCTTGTTGGTAATCTTCAGTGCTTCTTCAATCGTTTTACCCATAGCCATTTCACTCACTATGCTGGAGACAGCAATGGCCGCTCCACAGCCAAAAGTCTGGAATTTAATATCCACCAGCCGGTTATCCTTAACCTTGATATAAAAGGTCATCATGTCTCCACAGACCGGATTACCAACCTCTCCTACTCCGTCCGCATCTTCTATTTTCCCTACATTACGGGGATTCTGAAAATGTTCCATGACTTTTTCACTGTAAATCATTTCTCACCCTCCTTAAACTTGGCGTAAAGAGGCGACATTTCTCTCAAACGCTGGACGATCGGCGGAAACACCTCCAGGAGATAATCTATGTCCTCCCGCTTATTGCCCCTGATAAAAGAAAAAACCAGCGATCCCTGCGCTAAAGCGTGGTCTAAGCCCATAGCCAGCAGCACATGCGAAGCTTTCAGCGCTCGTGAAGTACAGGCCGAACCGCTGGAAGCGGCGATGCCCTTCATATCCAGGTTGAGGAGCATGGCTTCTCCTTCAATAAACCGCACACAAAAACTGGCATGATAAGGCAATCGATGTTGGGGATGACCTGTTAGCACCACATGTTCTACCCGGCGCGGCAATTCAGCAATCAAATAATCCCGTAATGGCTCAAGCTCCGCCTGCCAGTCCTTCATTTTTCTGGCCGCTAGCGCCGCTGCCTGGCCCAGCCCGACAATCCCGGCCACATTCTCTGTGCCGGCCCGACGGCCTCCTTCCTGGATTCCTCCGTCAATCAGAGGCAGGATGCGNGTGCCCTTTTTTATGTAAAGAGCGGCGGCTCCTTTGGGGCCATAGAATTGATGAGCGGCCAGGGAAAGTGTNTTCACCGGCAAGCTGCCCACATCAATGGGCAAACTCCCGGCATAGGCCACAGCATCGGTATGGAACAAAACTTCTCTTTCGGCACAAATTGAGGCGATCTCTCCCACTTCCTGGAGGGTACCCACCTCACTATTAGCCATCATTACCGCCACCAGAACAGTGTCCGGCTTAATGGCCCGGCGAACCGCCTCCGGGTCAACCCGACCATAGGAGTCAACAGGAATATTCTCCACCTCAAAACCTAGTTTCTCCAGGAAGTTCCCGGCATAAAGAACTGATTGATGTTCAATGGCCGAAAGAAGCAGATGCTTACCTTTCTTTTGATTGGCTAAAGCCAATCCTTTAATCGCCAAATTGTTTGATTCTGAACCACTGGAAGTAAAATAAATCTCCTCGGGTTGAGCTTTGATTAAAGCCGCCACTTGAACCCGGGCTTCTTCGATGGCCTGCGAGACTTCCTGACCAAAAGAATGGAGACTCTGGGGATTGCCAAATTTTTCCCCAAGGAAGGGTTGCATTGCCTGAATCACTTCGGGGGCAACAGGAGTGGCTGCAATATGATCAAAATATATCTTTCTCACTGACNTCACCCTTCCCTCGAAAAATTTCTCCCTGAGTCAACTCATTTCCCTTTCTAGACTAAATAGCCACGACTTCTTTAACCTCAGGAATTTCTTTTTTTAGAATCCGCTCAATCCCCATTTTTAAGGTCAACTGGGACATCGGACAACCGCCGCAAGCTCCCGTTAATCTGACCTTGACTACTCCGTCATCACTAACCTCAACCAATTCCACATTACCGCCATCAGCCAGGAGAGCCGGCCGAATTTTTTCCAGAGCCTTCTCTACTTTTTCTTTCATAATTACCTCCTCAAATATTTAACCAGACCCGATAAACCGGTTATTGAGTCTATCGGATTATTATATATCTTCTTGGCCTCCCAGTGCAAAGATAAGCCAACTTTTCTCTCTTTGTGCGAAGAGGTGTTCTGCTTACCCAGCATTACTAATTATTAATCTATTATTACTATCGATAAAATAAATTTAATTCTTTTGTCTTTATTTGTCAATAAAAAATTTAATATATTTTTTGTTAAGTATATTCTTCTCTGATTTTTTCTGCTATAATGCTCCTCTCGGTAAACTTCGACCGTTTGTCCAGTAGGGAAAGGGGTTGCTTTTAAAAAGGTTAACACCCCTCCTTTTCAAGTAAATAAGAATTGGCTCCTCTCACTCTTGGATAACCGGAGACTTCGGTGAATAAGGCTCAGGCCATCACAAAAATCAAAAATAAGGATGCTTTCTTTAAGAAATTCCCCTCAACCTCTAATATTCTTCTCAAGTCAGGCAACTTTTTATTTCTTCTAGATTAACCAGACTGGCAATTTCTTTTTCTTTAATCAGGGTCTCGCTCCGACCCTTGCCGGTGGAGATAATAACCACTTCTGCTTCCAGGGCATCTTCAATATACCTNATATAATCAAGAAACTGGGAGGGTAATTCTTCCCACGAAGAAATACTCCTGAGAGCGGTTTTCCATCCTTTAAAAGTTTTGTAAACCGGCTTTACGGCCTCCAAAACCCATATTTCCGGAGGAAATTCTTTCAAAAGACTACCCTTATACTGATAGCCCACACAAATTGGAATCTCGTCCAATTCCTCCAGAACATCCGGCTTCATTAAAGCCAATTTGTTAATTCCATTTATCTGACAAGCATAGCTCACAGCCACCGTATCCAACCAACCACACCGGCGAGGCCGACCAGTAGTGGCCCCAAACTCATTCCCTTTCTGCTGGAGCCAGGCCGCCATTTTGGGTTCAGCTTCGCTCGGAAAGGGACCACCCCCAACTCTAGTCGTATAAGCCTTGACCACCCCCAGGACCTCATGGACCTGGCCAGGAGGTAAACCCAATCCCGTACAGATGCCACCCGCAGTGGCATTAGAGGAAGTCACATAAGGATAGGTGCCATAATCCACATCCAGTAATGTTCCCTGGGCTCCTTCAAAGAGAACTTTTTTTCCCTGTCTGATTTCTTTATTCAGGATAGGAGTTATTTCCTTGACAAAGGGTTTCAGCCTCCGGGCATAATCCAGATAATCATCATAAATCCGCTGTTCATCAAGAGGGGGAAGATTGAAATATTTTAAAATGATGTTTTTCTCGGCCAGATTAAGGCTGATTTTCTCTTTGAGATACTCCTCATTCAATAAATCACCAGCCCTAATGCCTACGCGGGCGTATTTATCAACATAAGCCGGACCTATTCCTCGAAAGGTTGTTCCGATTTTTTTCTCGCCCCTCATTTCCTCCTGGATTTTCTCTAGTTCAAAATGATAGGGAAAAATAATATGAGCCCGAGCACTGAGGATAATNTGTTTTTCGTCGAGATTGACCAGTTGTTTCAAAGTTTCAAGTTCTTTAAAAAAGGCCTGCGGGTCAACCACCACTCCATTGCCGATGATACATAATTTATCCGGATGAAGAGCACCCGAAGGAATGAGATGAAGAACAAAACGTTGATCACCGATGCAAACCGTATGGCCGGCGTTATGTCCTCCCTGATAACGAGCAATGATGTCAAATGAGGGCGTCAACAAATCGATTATCTTTCCCTTCCCTTCATCACCCCACTGAACGCCAATGACCGCCAGGTTTTTCATCTTCAAACTCCTCAAAGTTCCCTGTCACCCCTTTTTTTATCCCCGAGGATTCTAGCAGATAAAAAACAAGAGGACAAGTTTAAAAAATTAACGTTACCTGAAGAAAATAGGCGTTATCTTCTTTAACGCCATTTTCCACTGTATTCCAGTCGTATTCAAATTTTAAATAAACCGTATTGAAAAGGGGATAGACCAACCCCAAACTCCAGCGTTCCTTCTCCAAAGCTATTCCCTCACCAGGTAGATAAGGGGAAACAAAACCCGGGCCATGAAATTCGTCATGGTAATCAACTTTTTGGTAACTAACCACTGGCCGGAGCCCGAAAAGCCGCAGAGATGCCTGGATAAACATCCCCGTGGCTTTTCCTTGGCCAAACTCATCGGGATTCTCCAGGGAAGCTCGGATATATTCTCCAATCAGGGAAGCGTTTTCTCCTACCCACGCCAGATGGTACCCCCCCAGAAACAATTGCCGCTGGTTTTCATCATCATAGAAGCCCTGATGGCGGGAATAGCCAATTTCCAAGCCCTTTCCCAGATTCCAGGTCACCCGACCGCCAACTGCTTTATTTTTATTGTTATCCATAAATTGCTGGCCATCCGCCAGGGAGGGGCTTTCAGCCAGACCATTGCCTAAATAGAGGCAATAGCCAAAATCTCCCCAAGTTCCCTGAATTACTCCTCCTAAATCCCGCCAACGGTAGGGAAAAAGATACTCCTGGGTAAGAGGAGATTGGACGAGCAAACTTTGATAAGGCAGGGAATGTTCATTGTAATAGCCAAATGGGACTATATAAAGACCAACTCTGGCCGTCAGCCGAGAGGAAAAACGAAGCCGTAACCAGGCTTCATCCAGGCGAATTTCTTTCTCCCCGACCACATAGAATTGGCCAAAAAAATCAAGTTTGGGATTAATCTCATTGGCGAAACTAACCCCCAATATCGGTCGATAAAACGTCCCGAGAGAAAACGGTGTTTCAGCCTGTCCCTTGGCATACTCTAAAGAGAGAAACACCGATATTTTGGCCCGGGCAACTGAGGTCAGACTAAGAATCAGCACCAGAAAAAAAAGGATGATCTGAATTCTCTTATGGTTCTCTGGCTCTCTCATTATTCCTTTAACTCCCCAAAATCAAAATCATCGGCCAGAATTCGATCTTTCCAGGGAGTGAGGTCGGCCCCGGCTTTAATAGCGGCCGAGATCTGACTAACTCCTCGTGTCGTGCCCAACCAGATAGCCCCAATGGGCCGGCCATCCTTAAGAACAATTTTTCGATACATTCCTCTTTCCGGCTGCCAAGACTTTAATTCCTCGACATCTTCCCCCTCGGGATTGACCACTCCAATCGAAGTTAAATCAATNCCCACAATTTTAAGAGTATTGGCCGGAATGGTACCCCTATATTCCACTGATTCACCAGCAATGGTTGCGGCCGCCACCCGGGCCTGGTCAAANGCCGCTGGTATTATGCCATAAGTTCTTCCCTGAAATTGAGTTACATCACCAGCGGCCAGAATAAAGGGGTCACTTGTACGACCCTGTTCATCAATCACCACACCTCGGTCTATTCTCAACCCCGCTTTCTGCGCCAGGTCAAGGTTTGCTCTGACTCCGGCGGCAATAACGACGGTCTCGGCTGGTTTCACCTCTCCACCTTTTAATTCAACCCCCTCAACACAGGTCTTGCCCAGAATCTTCTCTGTGGCTTTGCCTGTTGAGATTTTAATTCCTTGGACCTCAATTAACTGTTTAAGCAAAGAGGCGGCCGGTTTATCCAGTTGACGGGGTAAAAGATGGTCAAAAAACTCCAGCACTTCCACCTCGGCCCCCCGAGCTTTCAAAGCCCGCGCCGTTTCCAGTCCCAGAAGTCCACCGCCAATAACCACCACCCGTTTTCTCGTCTCCACCCAATCAATAAGCTGCCAAGCATCATCCAGGGTGCGCAGAGTAAAGACCCCCTTCTTTTCCGCCCCTGGAAAAGGAGGAATAAATGAATGAGCGCCAGTAGCCAGCACCAGGAAAGAATAGGTTAATCGTCTACCTGACCGAGTAATCACCTCCCGGGAGGAGGGGTTGATTTCCTTAGCCGGCTCAGCCAGATAAACTTCGATTCTCTGTTTCTCATACCACTCGGGGGGAAAGGGGCACAACTTCTCCCGGGGCAACTCCCCGGCGAGAAAGCTAATCAAATTGGGGCGAGGATAATAATGGTATTTTTCCTCGGCTAAAATAAGAAGGCCATCGCTCACCCCTAATTCCCGGATGGTTTTAGCTGTAATCACCCCGGCCACACCATTCCCAATGATGATAATTNGCTCTCTCATTTTGATTTATTCTGGCAAATAAAAGAAACGAGGTTAGTCCATCTTCTGAAAAAATTCTTTCCCCACACCACATTGGGGGCAGGTCCAGTCATCCGGAAGTTCCTCAAACGGCGTTCCGGCCGGAATGCCATTCCCCGGGTCACCTATCTCTGGGTCATAAATATACCCACAGGCAGTACATTCCCATTTTTCCATGCCTTTCTCCTTAAAAAATTAATACCTAATTGTCTTCCAAAACATGTTTTTCATACTCGCTTTCCAGGCGAAGTTTATGAGTTTTTTCCTGAGAAACCAGAAAATCAAATAGTTTTTTCAACTCGGGTGAAGACACCCTTTGAGCCAGCTCCCGATAAAGGTCAATGGTCTTTTGTTCTTTCTTGGCAGCAAAAATAAGAATATCCTGAAAAGACATATCCTCATCCAGGGATTTATCAATCACATAATCAGAAATTTTCATATCCTCGACTTCAGGAATATCAGTGGGCGGCAAAGTTTTCTGGAGGAGCTCCTCTAGAAGTTCTTTGTGTTTTCCTTCTTCCGCCTGGAGTTCTTGAAGAAGTTCCTTTATTCCCGGAAAATTAGCTTTCTCCAAGAGTTGGCCATAAAACCTAATCGCCTCCTTTTCTCGTTCCAGTGCAAATTTTATGACCGACTCGAAATCATTAAAATTCATAAACAGCTCCTTTCTTCTAAAGAACCACCCACTTTATTAATTTTTATACTTTTTCTATCATTATAGAAGAATTTATTCCAGATTAGCAATTTTAATTTCGGGAAAATCTTTATAAGACTAAACCTGACTGCCCCTTCCTTCTTGAATTTCCATTTAATTTTAATTATTATGTTTATTCATCTTAAAAAAATGATTAAATCGAAAGCTGTTCTTGTCCTCTTGCTGGGATGGTTAATTCCTGGTCTAGGCCATTTCTCTATAAAAAAGTATACCAAAGGAGCCATTTTTTTGGGGAGCATCGCCCTGATGATTCTCCTGGGATTCCTTATGGAAGGTCGAGTCTATTCCTTCGAAACCCAGAATCCTCTCACCATCCTGGCATTTTTCTCTGACCTGGGGAACGGCTTATTCTATTTCCTTACCCGCTGGTTGGGGGGCGGACTGGGAAATCTGAAAAGCCCCACTTTTGAATTCGGTACCGCCTATATTGCTGGCGCGGGCTTACTTAATTATCTGGTGGCTCTGGATGCTTTTGATATCGCTATGGGAAGAAAAAAATGATTCTGCGTAGTCACCTCCTGTCGATGATTATCTACTCCCTGTTAGTCAGCCTGGTTCTGGCTCTAATCCGTCGGAACACCCGAAAAGAACAGCTGCGCTATTTTATCTCCCTCTTCTTAATCATGGTGGTCGGAGCCCTCATCTTTGGCTGGTTTATGTTCCTTTTTGCTCATTAAACACCCAACAAGAATAAACTCCCAGTTATCTTCAATTAGC
Organism: Candidatus Aminicenantes bacterium JdFR-80; assembly: GCA_002010725.1. Taxonomy (GTDB): domain Bacteria; phylum Acidobacteriota; class Aminicenantia; order Aminicenantales; family Aminicenantaceae; genus JdFR-80. The sequence goes on along the minus strand of MTOP01000088.1, from coordinate 39,312 downwards.
TATTTTATTATGTTATAATCCTCACCCCATCATGAGCCAAGATAAATATGAAGTGGTTATCGGGCTGGAAATCCATGCTCAGCTCCTGACCCGGACCAAACTTTTCTGCGGTTGCAGCACTCAGTACGGAGAAGCCCCCAACTCCCAGACCTGTCCAGTGTGTCTGGGTCTTCCCGGTGCCCTGCCGGTGCTGAATGAAGAGGCGGTACGAATGGCCATTAAACTGGCTCTGGCGGTGGGTGCGAGAATCAATCACCGCTCCATCTTCGCCCGCAAAAACTACTTTTATCCTGATCTCCCTAAAGGATACCAGATCACCCAGTACCACGTACCCATTGCCGAGCACGGCCGGCTAGAAATTGAATTAGAAAACGGCCAAAAGAAAACTATCGGTATTGAGCGAATTAATCTGGAAGAGGATGCCGGAAAATCACTTCATGAAGGTTTTCCTGATTCCGAGGATAAAACATATCTTGATTTCAATCGAAGTGGAGTCCCTCTTCTGGAAATAGTTGGCCAACCAGAAATCACTTCTCCGGAAGAAGCTGTTCAATTCATGCAGCTTTTTCGGACTATCCTCCAGTACCTGGAAATTTGTGATGGGAATATGGAAGAAGGGAGTCTCCGCTGTGATGCCAACCTTTCTCTTCGACCCAAAGGTTCATCCGAATTTGGCATAAAAACTGAGATCAAAAACCTCAACTCTTTCCGTTTCCTGCAGAAAGCCCTAGCTTACGAAGCCCAACGGCAAAGAGAAAGACTGGAGAAAGGATTACCTATCCTCCAGGAGACTAGATTATGGGATGAAAGAAAAGAGCAGACTTTTCCCATGCGCACTAAAGAAGAAGCTCATGATTACCGGTATTTCCCGGAACCGGATTTGCCTCCCCTGGTTATTGACGAAAAAATGATTAGGAACATCCAGGAAACCCTGCCTGAGCTACCTAACGATAAAAAAAATCGGTTTATCCAGGAATATGGCCTCCCAACCTACGATGCTCGTCTGTTAACCAGTTCCCGGGGATTAGCTGATTATTATGAAGCGGTAGCCCGGGCTTGTGGACTGCCCAAACAGGCCAGTAATTGGGTCATGAGGGAAGTTCTTCAGACTTTAAAAGAAAAAAACATTGACATTAAGGATTATCCTCTGGAGCCGAAATACCTGGGTGAGTTGATTTCTCTGGTGGAAAAGAATGTAATTTCCATCCGGGTGGCCAAAGAAGAAGTTTATCCAGCCATGCTGGCCTCTAATAAACATCCCCAAACCATTATTGAAGAACGGGGTTTAACCCAGATCTCTGATGAGAACCAACTTTTCAACCTGGCTCAAGAAATCGTCGCCGCCAATCCCAAACCTCTTCAGCAATATCTCCAGGGAAAAACTCAGGTGGTAGGCTTTTTCATTGGCCAGATGATGAAAGCCACTCAGGGTAAAGCCAATCCTCAAGTGGTGAGAAAAGTTGTTACAGAAGTCCTTGAAAAAGCCAAAAAACAGACAGAAAGTTGAACCAGGTTAACTATTAGCTTATTTCAGCATGAGGGAAGGAAGGCGTCAAAATAATCACCTCTCTTCAGCCTCAGGTATTATCCAGAAGGGATGTCATCCGGTTTTGACAAAATGATTGAACTTTATCGGATCTGGAAACAATACCAGAAGCCTCATTGGGCCCTCTCGGATATTACTTTTAAAGCTGACCAAGGCGATTTCTGGTTCGTCACCGGTCCCAGCGGTTCGGGAAAAACCACCCTGTTAAAAATAATTTACCGGGAAATTCGGCCCACCTCCGGCCAGATCATTATCAACGGCCGAAATATTCTGCGGATTCCCGACCATAAAATTTTCCAGCTTCGTCGTAAAATGGGGATTGTATTTCAGGACTTTAAACTACTTTTCCATAAAAAAGTTTTTGATAACGTGGCAGTGGTTCTTCAGGTCCTTGGGGTTCCTCAGAAAGAAATACGCCGCCGCGTTTTCCAGGCTCTCCGGATGGTTAATCTGCATCATAAAATGTGGGAATACCCTTCCCAGCTTTCTTACGGCGAACAACAGCGAGTGGCCATCGCCCGTGCTATGGTCAATCGGCCCCAGATAATTCTGGCTGATGAACCAACCGGTAACCTTGACCCGGAGTTAGCCTTTGAGATAATGAGTCTTTTCAAGGAAATAAACTCCCAGGGAGCCACGGTAATTATTTGCACCCATGACCGGGAACTAATTCGCCATTTCGGCGAGAAAATTTTATTCTTGTATAAAGGAAAAATTTTAAGAAAGGAAATACTCTGATTCTGCAGCAGGCCAAATACTTTTTTAGGGAAACAACCCACAACCTGTGGCAATTCCGGGCCAGGAATGTCTTTTCCGTCACAATTATCTGCCTGTCTTTCTTTATCCTGGGAATTTTTCTCAGCTTATCCAATAATCTCCGCTACACTGCCAGTCAAATTACTGAAAACATGCAGGCTGTCTTCTTTCTCAATCAGAACATTACTCCAGAGGCCCGGAAAGAAATTGAAAAAAAACTGGCTTCTTCAGAAATTGTGGAAAAATTTCATTTTGTTTCTCGAGAAGAAGCTGTTTTGAGATTTAAGGCCAAATTCCCCGAGTTAAGCCAAGTAGTGGACAGCCTGGGTTTCAATCCCTTCCCCCCCTCAATCGAAGTAACCTTCAGTAAAAAATCCAGAGCCTCATCTCAAGTAGAAGATTTAATAACCTCCATTCAGAATACTCCTGGCGTGGAAGAAGTTCAATACAATCTGGAATGGGTGGCCAGAGTTCAGGCTTTTGGCCGAGTAATTACCGCCATNGGGTTCTTCCTGGGAGGCATTCTCATTCTGGCCTCCTTTTTTATTATCTCCAATGTTATCAAGTTAAATCTCCTCTCCCGCAAAGATGAAATTGATATTCTTCGCCTGGTCGGGGCCTCGAATTTCTTCATCCGGGTGCCCTTCGTTCTGGAAGGCATGACTCTGGGCTTAATTGGCGGGCTGGCCTCTCTAATTCTCCTCTTTCTAACGATTCAGATCCTCCCTCTTTACCTCGGAACATCTCTGGGCGCTTTGACCGAGCTAATCCGCTTTCGCTATTTATCCACCTCTCAATCTCTTCTTCTCGTCTCTTCCGGAATATTAATCGGCTTTCTAGGCAGCTTGAGTTCCGTCTCCCGATTACTCCGGGAAGAATAAAAGCAGCCGGACAACTGTTTATTTCTTTTTAAATATCTTCTGAGCTTGCTGATGGGCCACCCGCAACGGTTCGGGTAGTCGGTACTTAGCCAGATTAAGCACAATCCGACCTGCTGTCGGAATATCCATCTTATGACCCGGAGAAACAAAAACCGGCTTAATTCCTGTTCTTGTTCTCACACATAGCCCCACCTGTTCTCCCCGATCGTTAAAATAAGGGGAAATGCTTCCTCTTTCTTTCTCCGGAGGTTCATAAGGAAAAAAAGGCGATTTAGCACAGCCGATGGTCGGCTGGTCAAGAAGAAGGCCGACATAAGAAGCCAAGCCCATTCGCCGGGGGTGAGCAATTCCATTGCCATCCACCAGAAGAACATCCGGGCGATGAGCGAGTTTCCGCCATGCTTTAAGAATAACCGGGGCTTCCCGAAAATTTAAAAAGCCCGGAATATAAGGGAGAGGAATCTTGTCCTGACTCTCAACCTCTTCAATTAACCGGAGAGAGGCAATTTCAAAAACCACCACCACTGCTGCTATTCGCTGGCGACCGAAATCATAACTGCAATCCACCGCCCCAATCCTGGTTATCTCTTCCCCCGAAAAATTAAGCGAAATTAAAGAAGACAATCGCTGCTGAGTTTCTCTGGCTTTTTTTAAATTGAACATTCGCTCTTTCCCCTGAAAGATAACCAACTCTTTTTTCATCTTAGCACTTTCTTCCAGAGTTGAATACNGGCCAGCTATAAAAACACTTAGGCCAAAACGGTGACTTTTTTTGATGATACTGGCAAACAAATCAGAGGGAAGAGCCAAGCATCCGGGGGAGCCCTGAGCACCAGAAAGCGGAGCCCCACTATGGTCATTAAAAGAAACGGTGAGCCTGTTATTTTCGAAATTATTAATTATCATTTATTTAGCATTGACCTTCCTCCAATAATTTCTTAAAATTCGAAGAGAATGTCTTCTTTAGGACAGGATTTGAAGAGGGAAAGGGAGGTCCGGGGGATCTCTCTTCAGGAAATAGCTGAAGCAACTAAGATAAGTCTTCGCTACCTGCAAGCTCTGGAAGAAGACCAATTTGAGCTACTCCCGGGCAAATTTTTTACCCGGGCTATTATTCGCTCCTATGCCCAGCAGGTGGGACTTGACCCGGAGAAAGTTCTCCAGCAGTACCAGCAATATGTTGTCGGAGCCACCCTTTCAGAAGAAACTCCGGTGGTGGAAAAAAGCGAACCAATTGTCCAGAAATTCAAATCAAGAAAGATCGCTGCAATAATTATTATTACTTTTCTTGCCCTTTTCCTTTTCTTTATTCTTTCCTGGAGCCTTTTCCACCCACCTCAACCCAGCTCTCAGGAAGTACTAACCCTGACCTCTCTTCCTCTGCCGCGAAAAAACATCTCTCAAGCTTATCTCCAGCTGGCTATCTCAATCCCTGCCTCCACCTCCTTAAAACTCAATCTTCAGTTCACTCAAAAAACCTGGCTTCAGGTTTATGCAGATGGAATTTTAAAAATTAATGGTCTTCTCTATCCAGGAGAAGAAATTTCTCTTGAAGCCAAACAGGAATTTCTCCTTCATGTGGGAAACGCCGGTGGTTTCCAGTTTACTATTAACGGTCTTCCTGGACGTCGTCTAGGTACTTCCGGCCAGGTTATCAAAAACATCAGAATTAATCGCCAAACATTCACCCAATACCTCCGCCTGCCTCCTGAGACGACCCCCTTGTCAAACACTTCAGGATAAGCCACAATAAAATCTCGATGGAAGATTCAAAGAAAAAAGGCTCTCGAATAATCGGAGGAATTATCCTCCTCCTGGTGGTTCTGTTTTTCGTTATTGAGATTTTCATCCGCGAGAGTAAAGAATTTTCGCCAACTTCTTTGACCAACATCCTCCTCACNACCCTTCAGGTGATTGTTTTTCTCCTCTTCCTGATCCTTTTTTCTGTCCTGGGCCGCAATTTAATAAAACTTTACCTGGAAAGAAAAAGAAAAGTTATCGGGGCTCACTTTAAAACCCGGCTATTAATTTTTTTCATTTCTCTTTCCTTGATTCCAACATTACTTCTCTTTCTGTTTGCCAGCGACTTAATCAGTCGGAATATTGAAAGTTGGTTTCGCACTCCCATAGATAAAGTCCTCCAGGACACTAAAAATTTGGCCGATGGATTCTACTCAAATGCCGAAGAAATCACTCTTCATTACGCCCGGCAGTTAAGCAAATCTATTCAAAAACAACATCTGCTCACTCAGAACAATCCNCTTGTCCTGCATAACTTTGTCCGGTCCAAACTAGTTGAATATCACCTCGATGAAATAAGCATCTATCAGGGAGAAGAAGAACTTTTCAGCTATCTTAATCCCAACTTGCCCTATCAATACTACCGTGATTTAAGTATCAACCTGGTCAAGAGAGCCCACTTAGGAGAAGAATTCAGCAGCATCCTGCCTATGGGACANGGACAGATGATCAGGCGGGGAGTCTCCTTTGAAATTCCGGAGGTAGGCAAGATCCTGGTCGTCACCGGAAAATATCTCCCCCAGAATTACGCAGAAAAAATAAACAACATCTCCGCCTTTGTCCAGCGCTACAGCCAGTTAAAAACTCAAAAAACTCCCTTTAAAACCTTTTATGCTATTACTCTTATGTTTGTCACCTTGTTGATCATCTTCGCCGCTACCTGGATTGCTTTTCACCTGGCCAAGGGCATCACTGTACCCATTGAAAAACTGGCTCAGGCCACTCGAGAAGTCTCCAAAGGAAACCTCAACGTCCGGGTAGAAGACCCGGCTTCTGATGAACTGGGAATTCTCATTGAGTCCTTCAACCAGATGATCAAAGACCTCCGGGAAAGCCACGACAACATTGCCCAAAAGACCTCAGAGCTGGAAGCAAGAAAGAAATTCATCGAAACCGTCCTGGATAATGTCACAACTGGAGTCATCACTCTCAATGCTGAAGGTCGAATCACCAGTATAAATCCCTCGGCTCTGAACATGCTGGGCTTAAAGCCCAACAATTGGATCGGTCAACCCCTCGAAGCAATCTTTCAGCAGACCAAAAACACTCAATTCAAAGAAATCATTGAGAAAGGAATAAAGAAAAATTATAAAATTAACAACAAAGAAATACGGATAGATGCTGATGGTCAGAATCGGACGGTCGCCCTCACCCTCTCCCCTCTGCCGGCTGTTCAGGACAAACACGCCGGGTGGATTATCGTTCTGGACGACCTGACTCAATTAATCAAGGCCCAAAAACTGGCCGCCTGGAAAGAAGTTGCCCAACGGGTAGCTCACGAAATCAAAAATCCCTTGACGCCTATCCAGCTTTCAGCTGAACGTATTCTCAAGAATTTAAAATCGACGATGGCTCGAAATGAAAAAATCATCGCCGAAGGAGCCCAAACCATTGTCAATGAAGCAGCGACGATCAAATCGCTGGTTGATGAATTCTCCACCTTTGCCCGATTGCCGGCCATCCAGCTTCAATCAATTGATCTCCACCAGATAATTATGCAAACAATCTCTCTGTTCAAGGGAATTTATTCGGAAATTGAATTCAAAACCTTTCTCTCGTCTGATGTTCCTCAACCAATAAAACTTGACCCCGAACAGATGAAAAGAGTATTTATCAATTTAATTGATAATGCTATCGAGGCAATGGACAAACGGGGAGAGATAAGCATTTCAACAGCCTTTGACCCCAAAACAAACTCCGTACGGATTGAAATTGCTGATACCGGTCCCGGCGTTCCTGATAAAGATAAAGACAAGCTCTTCATGCCTCATTTCTCCACCAAAAAGAAAGGAACAGGCCTGGGACTGGCCATCGTCCATCAAATAATCAGCGAGCATAATGGAACTATCGAAGTGGAAGATAATCACCCCCACGGGGCTAAATTTATCATTCAGGTACCAGTCTAATGAGCGATAAAATTTTAATCATTGATGATGAAGCCGGCATCAGGTCCTCCCTGAAAGGNATCCTGGAGGATGAGGGTTTTGCGGTCACTGCCGTGTCTTCAGCTGAAGAGGGCCTGAGTCTCCTCAAGAAGGAAAATTTCGATGTCATCCTCCTGGATATCTGGCTTGAAGGCCTTGATGGCCTCGAAGCCCTGAAACGAATCAAAGAAGACGAAGATAACGTTCAGATAATCATGATTACCGGACATGGTTCCATTGAAACCGCAGTCCGGGCGATTAAATTGGGCGCCTACGATTTCTTAGAGAAACCACTTTCACTGGAAAAAGTGGTCATCACCGTCAAGAACGCCCTCAATCAGAAAAAACTGGAAGAAGAAAATATAATCCTGCGGAGTAAATTCAGACGCAAATACCAGAAACTCGTCGGAGAAAGCCCGGCAATCAAAGAATTAAAGAAAAAGATNGCTCAGGCCGCTTCAACCGACGCCAGTGTGGTCATCTACGGTGAAAGTGGCACCGGAAAAGAGCTGGCTGCCCGGTTAATCCATCAACAAAGCACTCGGAAGAATAAGAAATTTATTCATATCAACCTCGCAGCCATTCCCGGACACCTTCTTCACCGGGAGCTTTTCGGCTACGTCAAAGGAGCTTTCCCTGAAGCGACTAACGATAAGAAGGGTAAAGTCCTGCTGGCTGACGGAGGCACTCTTTTTCTGGATGAAATTAGTGAAATAGACTCAGCGCTTCAATTAAAACTTCTCCAACTCCTGGAAGAAGGAGTCATTGAGCCGGAAGGCTCACTGGAGTCCATTCCGGTCAATGTCCGCCTTATTGCCACCAGTCAAGTTAACCTGGCCACCCAAGTGGCCGCCAAAAAATTTCGGGAAGACCTTTTTTTCAAATTAAATGTCCTCCCTATTGTTATTCCCCCCCTGCGGGAGAGAAAAGAAGATATTCCTCTCTTAATTGATTATTATCTTGATTATTTCTCCCTTGAACTGGGCAAAAAAAAGAAAACAATGACTCCTGCTGCCAAAGAAGCCTTTATAAATTATTCATGGCCCGGCAATATCAGTGAATTGATCAACGTCATTGAAAGATTTGTCATTATGGTTCCGGAAGATGAAATCAAACCGGAGCATCTTTCCCTTCTGGTGGAACCCCGTGAATTTCAACTTATTCCCCGTAGTTCCCACACTCTATCCCTGAAAGAAGCCACCCGGCATTTTGAAAAGGAATACATTCACCGCTTGCTGGTGACCAACGGCTGGGAAATAACCAAAACAGCCCACGAGCTCCAGGTCTCCCCCGGCGAATTGAAGAAAAAAATTAAATCTTTGGGAATTAGAATGGCGGACTAAACTCCACGTTCCTTCTGATTTCTCTTTAATCCTGCCTTAAACAAGGCCAATCCCTTCACTAGAAATAGCACCGCTCGCCTTCCGGATAAATCAGGATAAACTAAGGAGTATTGATTAATAAACTTACTAAAATTAGCCAAAAAACATTAAAGCGGATAAATCTTTTCAATTTTCCTCCTGAAAATAACAATCTCTTGATAATTAACCCTGATTTTAAACCCTAAGCCTGGCCTTGGAAATCAAAATTTTCAGATAGAAAGCCCCCCTAGTCGTCCCAAAAACCTTTTCATTTACACCCTATTTAGGTTATGATATGNTGAAAAAACAGATTAAGGAAGATTGAGAAAAATAAAACGAGAGACAACCGATGAAGGGACAGGCCCAGAGAATAGTTCTAAGTTCCGCCCGGAAATTTATCAATATGGGAGCTCTGTCCCGTCTCTGGAATCTATTTAAAAAAATCCATTCAGCCGATATCGCTTCTATCCTCAATCATCTCACCAACCGCGAAAAGCTAATTATTTTCAATGTTCTCTATGAAAAAGACCCGGAAAAAGCGGCGGAAGTCCTGAGCGAGCTTGATCCGGAAGATGCAGCCCAAATCCTTAAGGAATTGCCGATAAAGCAGATCTCTGAAATTTTTCAGCTGATCGCCTCAGACGATATCGCCCCCATTCTGCAGCAATTACCNGAGGAGATGCAAACAGCTGTTCTAGAAGAAATGGAAGAAAAACCCTCGGAAGAAGTCAAAGAACTCCTCCACTACGATGAAGAAACCGCCGGGCGAATTATGTCGACTAACTTCTACGCTCTTAACCAGAATACTAATGTCTCCGATGCTATTACCGCCATGCAGCTGGAAGGAGATGTTGAATCCGCCTTTTATCTTTACGTGGTGGACGACGAAGGCCACCTGGTAGGGGTAGTTTCTCTGCGGCAACTTCTTTTCGCCCGACCAAACACCAAGCTGAAAGAAATAATGAACAAAGAAGTCATCTCCGTACGGACGGATACGGACCAGGAAGACGTAGCCCGGGCGGTGGCCGACTATAACCTGGTGGCCATTCCGGTAGTTGATGAAGATAATAAATTAGTTGGTGTAGTCACTGTGGACGACGTCATTGACGTCATCGACAAAGAAGCGACCGAAGACATTTATAAGATGGTCTCCCTGGATTCAACTGATCGAGTCCAGGACAGTCCTCTTTCTTCTATCAGAAAAAGACTGCCTTTTCTCCTGATCAGTATAATCACCGCCTCTCTTGCTCCAGTCGTGGTTAACTTTTTCAAGGGAACCATCCAGCAAGCGGTTACCCTGGCGGTCATGATGCCTCTGGTGGCGGCCCTAGGGGGAGTGGCCGGGAATCAAACCATCGCCATCATGGTGCGGGAAATCGCCATTGGTCAGGCAGACTGGTTGTCAGCCAAAAAAATTCTTTTTAAAGAAATTCTGGTGGGGTTGGGCAACGGGATGATTATTGGAATTCTGCTGGGAGCAGCCACTTTTCTCCTCTTTGGCAATCCCTANCTGGGACTTATCATGGGCCTGGCAATAATCATTAATCTTTTCATTGCTGCTCTCGTGGGAACGTTAATCCCTCTCACTCTCAAACTTTTCCGGCTGGACCCGGCCCTGGGCTCGGTCAATTTTCTAACCATGTGCACTGACTCCATGGGCATGCTTTCTCTGCTTGGACTGGGAACAGTTTTCCTGAAATATCTTTCCTGAACTACCCATGCCGCTGAAACGCACGGAAGCTATTGTGCTTCGGTCTTTTGAAGTCGGTGAACAGGACAAAATTGTTATCTTTCTCAGTCGGAAAAAAGGAATTCTTCACGGCATAGCCAAAGGAGCNCGCAAATTCAACAACCGCTTTGGCAGCTCCCTCGAACCATTCTCCTATCTTGATGTTCAGTATTACGAAAAAGAAAAAAAAGAGCTCGTCACTTTAAACTCCTGTGATTTAAAAGAATCATTCTTTCAGCTCCAGAGCAACTACGAAACTTCCTGTCTGCTAGCTTATATAGCAGAATTGGTAGAAAACTTCTTTCCTCCCCGCCACGGCGACGAAGTTCTCTGGCGACTTCTTTANGCCCTTCTCCATGCTCTGGATCAGGGCCAAGATCCTCGCTGGATAGGAGCTTATTTTGAAGGCTGGCTGGCCAAACTGACCGGTTTTCTACCTGATTTTCAGAGATGTAAGCGCTGTCGCCAAAAAATATCTTCTGAGTCCTGGTTGTCTCTAAAAAGAGACGGGGTGTGCTGTCCCCGATGCGTGTCCAATAAAACGCTACCGGTACCCACCCCGATGAGAGAATTTATTCTGTTTATTAAAAAAAATCCCCCTTCAGCCAATCCTCCCCCTGCATTAATGGTTAAACTCAAGGAAATCAGAAAAACACTCCAGGATATACTCATTTTCCACCTGGAAAGGATACCGAAAACCCTCAATTATCAAAGAAACAACTTGTCTCCCCCAGAAAAAAAAGATCCAATTAAAATTGGTAGTTGAATCGAAGAAAAGCAGCGTTGTCTTTATTTGTTTCTCGGAAATAACTTGACCCTCGTTGAACAACAAACTCCATAATCCCCCGCGGCGCCCACAAGATATACCGGGCTCTCAACTGGAAGGTTACTTTATCCAGGGCAGTGTCGGCCAGGAAGAATAAATTAAAGCTGACCTTATCCGAAAGGCGGTTGTTCACTTTCAAAATATGAATATTGGTGCATTTATAGGCCGGGGGGATTTCAAAATTAAAATCAAGGTAGTAAAGAGAATATTCAAGAAACACCGTCCGGCTTATGGTCAGGTCTTTANACAGGCGAAAAAGTTTGAAATCGCGGACAAAAAACTGCCCGACTCTCACTTCCAACTCAAATCTTCCCCCCTTCCCCTTGTTAAAGTGGGAAAAAAAGGAGGCGTGATAATTCCAATATTCTTTCTTCCCAAAATAAAGATAATAATAAGTGCCCACCACTGGATTGAAAAGATTGAAGACGTAATCTGAATCAAAAAGGGAGACCTCCCCTATCGAGGCCCGGTATTCTTCCCAGAGATCAAGACTAACCTTGTCTTCTAGTCCAGGGAACCCCTCGGGATAAATTTCATTCAACATATATTCCTTCCTTAAGCTCAGGCCAATGCTCCAGTAAGATTTAAATTCCAGGGAGACAATTCCTTCTCCAGACCAACTCCTTAAAGTATTGTCCAACCCCCAGTAAATATCGCCTTTTGCTCCTAAATGGAAGGAATCCAGAAGTCCTTTGTTTAACTTAATCATATGGACTATCTCGGTTCTAATCTCTTGTCGATTATCATCGGGAATATAGCCAATTTTAATTAAATTATCTCCAAAATTCCGACCGATCCGGAGAAAACCAAGCTTAAAAAGAGTGGAATTAGCTTGCCACTGAGAAAAGAGAGCTAGGGCAGAGGAATCGCCTTTCTTTTGACCATAACTTTGAGCCAATTGTCCGCTCAGACTAAACCGGGAAGAAAGGTCTATTTTCCAGTCCAATCCGATATTCCCCCAGGTGGAATCACGGTCAACTCGGGCACTTCCCGTAAAGCCCACTGAAAACCAGGGAAAAGGGAATATTTTCACTTTAGCCAGATGATAACTGGCGAGAGGAATTTCTCTGAGCTTGTCTTCAGGGGCAAAAGTGGACAGGAGAACAAATTCGCTCCAGGGAAAATTCCCCTTGACCTTTACTCCGCCATGGATATCTCTTATTCGTTTGGTATAAAAAAGATTAAATTCCTGATCGGTTAAAGAAAAAATATCCCGGAAAAACTCTCTTTTCTCCGGAATTTTTAACTCATAAGGAGTAAAATTTAACCTCTCTTCATCCGGTTCAACCATCCCAAACTCAGGGAAAAGCACCAACCGGGTTGCCAGGGAAGAAGAAAAAGCATAACTCAAATCAAGTCCACCTCCCAAAGGAGACTTATCTCCTGGCGTCTGACGGGNTAAAATAAAAGTGGCTCCTTTTAATTTCTTCTCCTTACGCAGGAGAATAACCGGTCGAAAAAGATTAATCTGTTCTAAGGAAAAAGCCGGCTCAAGAGGTCCTCCCCAAAATACCGGGTCCAAACGAGGAATTACCCGGGAAACAAGCAAGTTTAAGCGGGAGTCTTCCTCCCGAGCAGTAAATATCTNCAGGGGAATAGCTATCTCAGCTGACCATCCTCTGGCCAACTTCTGGGCTCCGGACAACCACTTTGTTCCCCAGGCAACATCTATACCTCCATCCACTAGACTCAAGCGACCATCAAGCTGGGTATTGAGAGGATTCAAGCCAAAAAAATAGATATATTCTTGATTTTTTCCAGCCAGAAGTAACACATAGACTGAATCATCATTCCTCAGCTCTCCATCGTGCTGCTTAACAGTAGCTGTTATCTGTTGAGGTGAAGGATCATTACAGATAAAACCCACATAAAGAAAATCCCCATCCTGATGAAGAAAAACCTTGGTTTCTACCTGTTCAGCTTTATCTCTATCCGGGTGAGGGACCAGAATATTTTCTCNAGAAAGCGCCCGCCGCCAGATGGGTTCCTCCAGCTGGCCGTCAATTTGGAGACTGGGACCAACCCGCAGCACCAAATCCTCAGAAGTTATGTTTTGAACCTGTCCCCAAACAAACCCAAGTAAAATTAAATTAACAACAAATCTAGTGAAAAGATGAATTCTTTTCTCTATTTTCATCCCTTGGTTTTAAAATATAAAATATTACTGAAATTTTAAAACATTACAAGCATAATGTTGTAAATTTTTTAATATAAATAAGTTTGAAAATAAAAAGACGGCGGTCTATTATGAGCTATTCTTCTACTCTCTCAGGCCCCCTAAAAAAGAGATAAAAAATAGGACCTGGCCCTTTTTTGTTTTTAAAAAACAATACCAGCCGTTCGAGTGGCCTCCGAAGCTCTTTTCGCCTTTCTTTTCAATTTTGAAATCCATCCGGGATTCACCTATAATTTACTCATGTTTTTTCTGCCGTTTATCCTTCTCATTTTTATCTTCTATCTCATTTTGGTCGGTCTTCTCTTCTTTTTTCTCCAAGTTGGATTGATCAGTTTTGCTTTTGAGCGACTGGGTATCCCGGAGGATATTCTCTTCTCTCTTCTCTTCCTGACACTTTTCGGCAGTCTGATCAATATCCCCCTAAAACGATATGTCACTGAAATCGAAACTCCTGGTCGGGTCATCGACTTTTTCGGCTGGAAATTTAAAATTCCAGGGACCCGTTATGCTCAACAGACCACCATTGCCGTAAATGTGGGCGGAGCCGTGGTACCTACTCTCATCTCGATCTATCTCATACTGAAATGGCCTGTTTTCCTCCCGGAAATCATCATGGCTACTCTTCTCATGTCTCTTTTTGTTCATAAAATAGCCCGACCGATTAGAGGAGTGGGCATTGCTACGCCAGCGCTTTTACCTCCCTTGATGGCGGCTGCCCTGGGCCTCATGTTTGAATTAATTCTCCAGCCAGGAGCGGCATCAATTATCGCTTATTCTTCCGGTACGCTGGGAACATTAATCGGGGCGGACCTGATGAATTTAAAGAAAATTACCACACTGGGCGCTCCAGTGGCTTCTATCGGGGGCGCCGGAACTTTCGACGGTATATTTCTCACGGGATTGATTGCTGTAATTCTGACTTCCTTTTGACCCAGATTACTTTATTACTACCGTAATCTTCTCCTTTCCTCCGGCTAAAGTGGAGGCTCAATCACTGCTTCACTTAGCCACTCCGCATGTTTGAGTCCAGTGGATCAAGGTTAATTCCCTTAAAAAATAACATGGTCATAGCGTTATACTTCTAGTCAGAACTGTGACGGGCTCCCTGACGTTAGTGGCTCTTAATAAAAGATAGCCTTACTCTATCCTCAGATTCCCATTCGGAGAGAAAGGAGATGTTTTTTAATTAAACATGGTTGGACGGCCATGTCTAATTACTTTCCTTTGCGGGAAAAAGAGCGCTTTAAGAAGTCCTTCAGCCAGAAAACTTTCTTCTTCTTGGGAAAAATCCCTTCGCTAACCCGGGCCACATCCTCAATGGTATAGAAAGCCCGGGGATGGTATTTCATAATTAGCGGAATAAGTTCGGGCATATCTTCCCGGCGAACGACAATATAGAGTATTTGAACAGGGCCCTTGGCTCCACTGCCCTGAATGGTGGTCACTCCGAACCTTCGAGAATTCAATGCTTCTCTTAACCGCCTGGCCTCTTTAGTGGTGATTAACCGGACAACAACTGTGCCCAGCGCTAACCGGCGCTCAATAGTCAAACCGACAAAATTTCCGGTGGCAAATCCCGCCGCATAGGCCAGCATATAGAAAGGATTATGGAGGTTGATCATTATTTGCTGAATGGCCAAAAGCCAGATTAAAACTTCAAAAAACCCCACCAGGGGAGCTAAATATTTTAGCCCCCGGGAAATAAAAATAATACGTAAGGTTTGGAGAGTAACATCAGCAACTCGAGCTAAAAAGATGAATAGAGGCAAGATCAACCAGGTCCACATGGCTTCCTTCTTTATCCTTAATCTAGTTATGAATAAATCTCTTCACTTAGTTACCCTTCCAGTTAAAGATCAAGATATAATTTTAGCCCAGTTGACTCGGTTTGAGAATAATCCTCAACTCTTTTTAAGAAGTAAGAAGAAGGAAAAGGGAAGAAGACAAACTCAACGGCCAAAGCCAAATCTTAACCCCAGACTGGCCTCAGCTCCACCCAAATCAACCTCAATCTGATTAGCCATGGTTTTCAAAAAATTATATTTTAACTTTAAATCCACCGAAAGAGAGGGGATCAAGTACACCTGGATTCCACCTTGAACATGAAACCCCAGTTCTCGCCCGTAAGTGGAAGGAANAAGAAATTCAGGCGGGTATTTTTCTCGATAAATAACCAGGTCCAGTCCCGGCCCTAAATACACCGAAAAGCGAGAAAAGGANTATAGATATCTCAACGCGTAAGAAAAGCGCCACAATCGAAAATTAATTTTATCTTTCAAAAGAGATGACTCGCCAGTTTTCCGGGNATAACATATTCCCAACCANAGATCCAGCGTATTAACTGGCAGAGGAAGAACAACANCATANTCACCCCGAAAAAAGACCATCTCTTGTCCATAAAGTTCTTTAAAANTACTATCTTTGATTAAAGTCATCCCTGAAGCGAACCCCAGAGCTATTCGGCGGGGGCCGAATTTTTGAGAAACAGGTGGGGGAGGAGGGGCCACTTGGACGGGTGATTTAACCTCGGTTGGGGCCGCTTCGTGAGGTGTGAGGGAAATCTTTTCCACAAATACCACTTCATACCCTTCCGGAACTTTCGTCGCGATGAAATAAGGAACTTTCTTTTTAAATTCAAATAATATCCAGACGGTTTCTTGATCAGCTACTCTTATCCTAATCTTCTTGAGATTTTGGTCCTCAATAATAAGCGGCGAGGGTACTGAAATTTTATCCAACCCCTTTACCGGAATGGCTAATTGATTTCCTTCCAGAAGCTGTCCTTTGTCAATTTCAACCTCGCCCTGAAGATTTAAGGAAATCTTCAAGCGAGGGCCCTGGCGATCCACAGTGATCTTNTTTAATTCCTTCTGAACCTGATAAGCTGGACTGGAAACAATAAAGATCCCGACCACAAAAAAACAAAATAGGACTGATTGAAAAATTATTTTCTTCACTTTTCCCCTTCTTTCTTCAGGAGGGATTGGTGGAGCTGAGGGGACTCGAACCCCCGACCTCTTGACTGCCAGTCAAGCACTCTCCCAGCTGAGCTACAGCCCCACCGGGCGAATGCTATATTAGCGAACATTCTATTTCACGTCAAGACAAATAGAACATTGAAAAAAAGCACAACTGATAAGAGGAAATATTTACCTAACAAAATGAATCAATTAACAATTCCGCCAAAAGATGATAAAATAAAGACTTCAAAGGAACAAAACATCATGCCTTTACCAAAAAAACAACCAAAATCTTACAAAAGTGCTCTTTTCTGGTTGGCGGCCGGTATTATTATTATCATCTTGTGGAGTTTACTCCAATCCTCAGGTGTTGTTCGCGAAGAAATCAATTTTAGTACTTTTCTTGACTCTGTTGAACAAAACAAGGTGGCAGAAGTCACCATCTCCGGCTCCCAAATTGAAGGAAAATACACTGACGGCTCAGCTTTTAAAACCATTGCCCCTCCTCAATACAATGATCTGGTTAAGATTCTCCGCGATCATAAAATAGCTATTGAAGTCAAAGATACCACCCGGAGTCCTTGGTTTTCTTATTTATTCACCTGGCTGCCAATTATTATACTTATTCTCTTCTGGGTTTTCTTCATGAGACAAATGCAGGCTGGAGGAAACAAGGCTCTCTCATTCGGCAAAAGCCGGGCCAAAATGTTCTCGGGTCTTCAGAAAAAAATCACCTTCAAAGATGTGGCCGGGGTAGATGAAGCTAAAGAAGAACTTCAGGAAATTATAGAATTCCTGAAAAATCCAAAAAAATTCCAGCGACTGGGAGGCCGGATTCCTAAAGGCGTCCTTCTCGTGGGCGCTCCAGGAACGGGGAAAACATTGCTGGCTCGGGCGGTAGCCGGAGAAGCCAATGTACCTTTCTTTTCCATCAGTGGCTCAGATTTTGTGGAAATGTTTGTCGGGGTTGGCGCTTCCCGGGTAAGAGACCTGTTCGAGCAGGGGAAAAAACATGCCCCCTGTCTTATTTTTATTGATGAAATAGATGCTGTCGGTCGACAACGCGGCGCTGGACTGGGCGGCGGACACGATGAAAGAGAACAAACACTGAACCAATTGCTGGTGGAAATGGATGGCTTCGACTCCAATGAAGGAATTATCCTGATTGCCGCCACCAACCGACCGGACATCCTGGATAGTGCTCTCTTAAGGCCCGGCCGGTTTGACCGCCGTATAGTCGTCAATATGCCCGATGTCAAAGGTAGAGAAGAAATTCTCCGGGTCCATACCCGTCAAATTCCCCTTGCCAAAGACGTTGATTTAAAAATCCTGGCTCGTTCTACACCGGGTTTTTCCGGGGCTGACCTGGCCAATCTGGTTAATGAAGCTGCTTTGCTGGCTGCCCGGCGTGCTCAGAATAAAGTAACCATGAAAGATTTTGAAGACTCCAAAGACAAGGTTCTGATGGGTGTCGAACGAAAGAGCATGATCATCAGCGATGAAGAGAAAAAATGCACTGCTTATCATGAAGCCGGCCACGCTCTGGTGGCGGCTCTTCTGCCAGAAGCCGATCCTATCCATAAAGTGACCATTATTCCTCGTGGCCTCGCCCTGGGCGCAACGCAGCAACTCCCGTTGGATGATCGCTACACCTATTCCCAGGATTATCTTGAAGCTCAGCTGGNGGTGCTTATGGCCGGCCGAATAGCAGAAAATCTCTTTTTGGATAAAACCACCACTGGAGCAGCCAATGATTTTGAAAAGGCCACTGAAATCGCCCGTAAAATGGTCTGTCAGTATGGTATGTCGGATTTAGGACCGCTCACTTTTGGNGAGAGAGATGATTTAATTTTTCTGGGGCGGGATCTGGCCATGCACAAAAATTTCAGTGAAAGAACCGCCCAACTGATTGATGAAGAAGTTAAAAAAATAATCATACGCAATTACAACCGGGCTAAAAGTCTCATCGAAAAAAACCGGGATAAACTCCAGGCGATTGCCCANACTCTTCTGGAAAGAGAGGTCCTTTCCTCGGAGGAAATAGAGCGCCTTCTCCAGGGAAAACCACTCAAATCTTCTCTCAGGAAAAAAAGACCATCTTCCAGGAAAACAGCTCCCCCCGGAAAGGCCAAAACCAGACCAACCTCCAGGAAGCCCACTATGAAAGCGAAAAAAGCAGTTCCGGAAGGGAGCCTATACTAGATGAAGCGAGAGATCCTTCACCTGAGAATCCGCCAGAAATCCTACCTTCTCGGTGAGCGAACTTGGTATATGGGAGTTCTCAATGTAACTCCCGATTCCTTTTCTGATGGAGGACAATTCCTGGCTCCCGAGAAAGCAATTGAGCGAGCCCTCCAGATGATTGANGAAGGCGCGGATATTATTGATATCGGCGGGGAAAGCTCACGTCCCGGCTCCGACCCGGTCCCGGCTGAAGAAGAACTGCGGCGGATCATGCCGGTTATAAAGGGCCTGCGACGTCAAACCAATTGTCTCCTCTCGGTAGACACAACCAAATCCCTGGTAGCCCAACAGGCCCTAGATGAAGGGGCTGATATTATCAACGACATCAGCGCCGGCCAATTTGACCCCAGGATGCTAGCTTTGGCTAGAAAATACCACGTCCCTGTCATCCTCATGCATATGAAGGGACGTCCCAAAACCATGCAGATCAATCCCTTCTATAAAGATACGCTGCAAGAAATAGGTCAGTTTTTAGCTGCCCGGGTGGAAACAGCCAGTCAAGCCGGCTTAACCTCCAGCCAGATTATAATTGATCCAGGAATCGGGTTTGGGAAAAGATTCGAAGACAACCTTCTCTTACTCAATCACCTCCATTATTTCCAGAAATTCCATCTGCCCCTTCTCGTCGGAGTCTCCCGCAAATCTTTTATCGGCGAAATAATCGCCCAACCTCCGGAAAAAAGACTGGCAGGCACTATCGGTGCCTGTCTGGTGGCTGTCCTCCGGGGGACTCATATCCTGCGGGTACACGATGTTCGACCGATCAGAGAGGCCGTTCAGGTGGCTGAGAAAATTCTGGCGACCTCTTTATCCTCATCTTCTTCCGAGAATAAGGAAGTAAAAGAAAGATATGTTCACTGATATTTTAACTGCTTTAAGAAGTTTCACTCTGGGGGATTTCTTTGACATCCTCCTGGTGACCATTATTCTCTATTCTTTCTTCCGCCTGATCAAAGACACCAAGGCCTATCAGATGGCTATCGGGTTGGGCATTGTCGGTCTTCTGTTTATCATCACCCAGTGGGGCAATCTCTATGTTTCCCATTGGCTGATTAAAAACTTCATCACTTATCTCATCATTGCCATAATCGTCCTTTTCCAGAGTGAGCTACGGAGTTTCCTGACTACAATCGGTTCCAGGTCCCTTCGGAAACCCTACAGCCTGCGCTCCGTCCGGGAAAAAATGGAGGATCTTTATCTGGCCGTGGACTATCTTTCTACCAAGAAAATCGGCGCCTTGATTGGCATTGAAAAGGACGTTTCCCTCAAAAGCTATATTGATCGCGGCACCAAACTAGACGCCCTCATCTCTAAAGACCTGCTGGTCAGTATATTTTTTCCCCACTCGCCTCTTCATGACGGTGCGGTTATCATTCATGGGAATAAAATCGCTGCCGCTGGCTGTCTTCTGCCTCTGCCCCAATCTCATAACCTGGGGCATAACTTTTTGACTCGCACCCGCCATCTGGCGGCCATTGGCTTATCCCAGGAGACAGATGCCGCCGTAGTGGTTGTTTCTGAAGAAACAGGTATCATTTCCTTGGCGATAAAAGGGCATCTCACTCAGGGGTTGGATAAAGACGAATTGAAATCAAAATTAACTCAATACTTAAGCCTGAAATAAAATCATGTTAACTCTGATTAGAAATTTATTGATTAAAAACTGGGAATTAAAACTCATCTCTTTCCTGATTGCCTTCATCCTCTGGATTTCCTTAATCCCGGAGGAAAGAACGTTTGTCGAGAAAACAATCAGTGTGCCTTTAGAAGTCCATAATGTCCCGGCTCATCTTGAATTAGTGGAAAAACCCCCGGCCACCGTTGACGTTAAAATCCGGGCCCCGCAGAGCTTAATGCCTCAGATTAATCCAGCCACAGTCCATGTGGTGCTTGACCTTCAGATGGCCGATGTCCGCCAAACCGAATATCCTTTAACTCCAAATATGATCAGTCTTCCCCCCGGCGCTGAAGTCAAAGATATCCACCCCAGCCAGGTTTCTCTCCGCCTGGAAGAAGGTCAGGAAGTGATGATGGAAGTTAAACCGAATCTCATCGGCTCACTTCCAGAAGGTTATATCCTGGAGAAGGTTGAAGTAACCCCCCCCCAGATTTTAATCCGCGGACCTGCCAGTCGCTTTAAAAAGAAAGATGTCGTCATGACCACTCCTGTAGTTCTTTCCGAGCTGACACAAACCACCGAAGTGGAAGTCGCTCCGATTCCGCCCAACCCGGATCTCCGCGTGGCCTCTCCCCTTTCTTCCATAAAAATAAAAATTCATATCAAGAAACAGGCTGATCAAAAAGAAAATAAAGGGGAACAAAAAAAATCCGACCGATCGGTCAAAAAATAACTTCAGCAGGGCTTCTTCTTTGGGAAATATTGCGCAAAACAATCGATTTCCTAAAAATTCTTCCGTGCCACCCCTGTATTCTTCTGTTTTCCCCCCTCGCTATTCTCCGGTTCAGGGGGTCACACTGTCCTTTTCTCTGGTTATTTCGTATTGAACTCCCGCCCACTTTGGGTATAATGAAGACTAATCTTAGTGTGGGGGAAACCGATGCCTGAATGGTTCGGCACCGATGGTCTTCGGGGAAAAGCCGGTCAATTTCCGCTGGATGAACCGACTGTTTTTAATCTCGGTCAAGCCCTGGTGGTTTTACTCGGAGAAAAAAACCTACCGCCATTGGTTCTAATCGGCCGCGATACCCGCGAGTCCAGTCCCTGGCTGGAAAATGTCCTTCGAAGTGGAATTGTCTCCGCCGGAGGGCGGGTTGATTCAGCCGGGGTGATTCCCACTTCCGCCATTTCTCTTCTGACCAGGGATGAAAAGTTCTCCGCCGGCATCGTCATTTCAGCCTCCCATAATCCCTATGATGACAACGGCATAAAAATATTTCAGCCCAATGGCACCAAAATCCCTGAAGATTGGGAGGATTATCTGGAGGAGAAGATGACGGTCTCTCCCTCTCCCCCTTCTTCATCCCTGACNGATTCACCTCCTCTTAACCCTGAAAAATACTACCAGGATAAATATTGTGAATTTCTGAAATCCTGTTTCCGCTCTTCCTCCCCGGCACCGTTAAAAATTGTCATCGATTGTGCCCATGGCGCCAGCTCCGCTTATGCCCCCCGTCTTTTTTCCGAGTTGGGATTTGAGGTCATCCCGACTGCCTGTTCTCCGACTGGGCAAAACATCAATTTAAACTGCGGTTCCCTCCATCCCCAGCAANTGGCTCGGCAGGTGGTTGAACACCAGGCCGATCTGGGCATTGCTTATGATGGTGACGCTGACCGGGCCATCTGGGTTGACCGTAACGGCCAGATTCTCAATGGCGACCATACCCTCTATGTTCTGGCCAGATACTTCCAGAAAAAAAACACTCTTTCTTCAGACAAAATTGTGGCTACGGTGATGAGCAATCTCGGTTTGGAAAAAGCTCTAGAGTGCCTGAATCTTAAACTCATCAGAACCCGCGTCGGAGATAAATATGTCCTGGAGAAAATGCTGGCCGTCGGGAGTAATCTGGGAGGTGAAAGATCAGGTCACACGATTATCCTTGACGAGTGTCCCACCGGCGACGGTCTCTTAACCAGTCTGAAGATCCTCGAAGCAGTGAGTGAAGAGGAGACGCCGCTTGATCAATTAATCGCCGGTTATACCGAATATCCTCAGATTCTGATTAATATTCCAGCCAAAAGAAAACCGGATTTGGCTACTCATCCGGAGGCTCAGGCCATCTTGGAAGAAGCCCAGCAAGCAATGACCGGGAAGGGCCGGATTTTTACCAGATATTCAGGCACCGAACCTGTTCTGCGTCTCCTTTTGGAAGGAAAAGATAAAAATCTCCTGCATGAATGGGGAGAAAAACTCCGGCTTCGTTTTGAAAAAATCCTCAACTAATAATAAGATAAGACTATCAAAGGAGGACTCATGAGATTAGCAGTCAATGTCGATCATTTCGCCACCTTAAGAGAAGCCAGAAAAAGCACTGAACCTGAACCTGTCCTGGCCGCTTTATTGGCCGAACAGGCCGGTGCAGGAGGCATTGTTTGTCATATAAGAAGCGACAGAAGGCATATTAAAGAAAGAGACTTGTTTCTTTTAAGAAAAGCCATAAAAACAAAATTAAACGTGGAAATGGCTGCCACCGAAGAGATGAAAAAAATCGCCCTGGAAGTCGAGCCGGATATTGTCTCTCTTGTCCCTGAAAGACCTGACGAGCTCACCACCGAAGGGGGACTGGAAGTAGCCCAGCAAATTGACCCCTTAAAAAAACATATCCAGGCTCTCCAGCAGGCCGGCATAAGAGTAAGTATCTTTGTTGATCCTGATTTCCACCAGATTGAAGCCTGTCGAGAAGTCGGTGTCGATCTGATTGAAATCAATACCTCCTCCTACGCTGAAGCTACCAACCATCAGGAACGTTCCACTGCTCTGGAAAAAATCAAGGAGGCGACCCTTTTCGGCTGGCGGCTGGGTCTGGAAATCCACGCTGGTCATGGTCTGGACTATTACAATATTCGACCCATTNCCGCCATCAGGGAAATCTCTGAATTCAGTATTGGTTTCGCCATTGTGGCCCGGGCCGCCATCGTCGGGGTTGACCAGGCCGTCAAAGAAATGGTGAAACTCGTGGAAAACTATGGCGATTGAAATCAACCTCGAGCGACTGCGACAGGACATTACCGAACTGGGCCAGATCGGCCGGGACCCTCGGGGCGGAGTCTCCCGTCCTTCCTTCAGCCAGGCTGATTTCGAAGCCCGGGAATGGCTAAAACAAAAAATCAAGGAAGCCGGCCTGGCTTATCGAGAAGACGGAGCCGGGAATATCTTCGCTCATCTCGGAGGCGAGGGTCCGGTGGTCATGGCTGGCTCTCATATTGATACTGTCTTCAACGGTGGCCTTTTTGACGGTTCCGTGGGCGTGCTGGCCGCTCTGGAAGCTTTGCGTCGGATAAAGGAAGAAAACATCTCTCTTGCCCGGCCCCTGGAAATGGCTTCCTTCACCGATGAAGAAGGCAACCTGGTGGGCGACTTTTTGGGCAGTCGAGCTTTTATCGGTGCTCTGGAAGAAAAACGGCTGCGCGAAGGCCTGACTTCTTTCGGCCGTCCGCTGGAAGACATTCTAACTAACACCCCGTATTCCATCGCCAGCATCCTCGAAGCCAACCGGCAGCGACCGGAGGTAGTCGCTTTTCTAGAACTGCATATTGAACAGGGACCGGTTCTGGAAACTGAAGGTAAAGACGTTGGGATTGTCGATATTATCGCAGGAAAACAGGATTGGCTGTGTCTCTTTCTAGGCGAAACCGACCATGCCGGAACCACTCCTTTTGAACTTCGCCACGATGCCTTTCTGGCGCTGGCCGAGCTGGCCTTAAAAGCTACTCATTACGTGGCCAGCCAGCACTATGGAAGTTTTTTTACCGTCAGCAGCGTCGAGACAAGCCCCCGAGGTTTCAGTCTTATTCCCGGACGAGCTGAATTTACCCTGGATTTCCGTTCTCCTTCGCCCCAGACTCTGGAGGACATAGCTGGTTTTATTCTCCAAACAGCAAAATCCATTTCTCAGACCAGGGGTGTTGAATTCAAATATAAGGTGATTGATGCCACCCAACCCGTGACTATTGAGCCGGCGATTATCCAGCTTCTGGAAGAAACCGCTCAAGGCCTGGGTTANTCTTGCCTGCGCCTTCCCAGCCGGGCCGGTCATGACAGCCAGATTCTGGCACAGATAACCCGGGTCGGCCTGATTTTCATCCCCTGCGAAGACGGCCGCAGCCATTCCCCCGGGGAAAATATCCGCTGGGAAGACCTAGCCAAAGGAGCCAATCTCCTCTTAAATGCTCTTCTCCAGCTAGCCAGTCAATAAAGCCGGATGAATTCCCCTAAAGTTGCCAGATTGTGGCTTTACGCTCTTGATCAAAATGATGACCTGGTTTCTTAAAATATTAAGCTTTTAACCTAGATGGGGCAGGAACTGGTAGGCCTCTTTCTGGATAAGGAAAAAGGCCTACCAGCTTTTTTATCCACTTTAAAAAATCTGCTTCTGCCTTTCTCCGCTCACCATTCTGGCTTCTCCTGGTTGGAATACTATCCCTCTTGGGTAGACAAACCGGCATGAGGGTTCCTAACTTGAACTAATTGCCGCGACAAGCAACCAAGNAGCGATAAATCTACTTCGCTTTTTCAATCCTTATCGACTTCCAGTTCTTCGGGGGAGGGTTTGAAGCGCCGGGCTGTTTTTTTAGCCGCCCGCATCCGTTTTTCAGCCAGTATTTTCAGCTTGGCTCTCTTTGATCTTTTCCGCTTCTGGCGTCTTATTTTGGCGATCCGCTGTTGTTCCTCGCTCTCCCGTCCCTTGATCAGGGCTTCAATCTTTTGACAAAGAATCCGCCGGGCCAGAAACCGATTCAGAGCTTGCGAGCGTTCCTGTTGACATTTAACTTCAATGCCTGTGGGCAGATGTTTCAAGTAGACACAGGTGGCAACTTTATTGACTTTCTGGCCCCCTCGGCCACTGGAACGAATAAATTTCTCGACAAGATCGCTTTCTTTTATACCCAATTCCTCCATCTTGCGACGGAGAGCTTCTTGTTTTTTGGGGCTAACAGAAAACATGTTTATTCGGATTCNCTGAACTGGCTAAAGACTTCCCACCAGGGGATTTAATAGAGAAAACAGTCAAACTCTCCCTACAGTTGACTGCCTCCCACTTTTCGGATGACTCTCCTACTTCTTCTCAGGAATCTTGGCGACCAGAAACTTGCCACAATTTTCACAAACAAAAATGTCGTTACTCCCCTCGAGGGCAGAACTCATACTGGTCGCCAGGTTGATATTACAACTCTGGCAAACTCCATCAATCACCTCGGCCACCGCATAACCATAGCGAGCCATCAGCCGGTCAAATCGATCCACCAGGGCTTCATCAAGTTCCATACGAATCATATTGACCTGTCTTGCCAGCTCTTCTTTTTCCTTCTCCGAGGCCTTTCTCAGGGCGAAAGTTATCTCCTGGAGCTTCCAGAGAAGACTGGCCCGGTTGATGATTTTCTCTTCATGGCGGGGGAAAAAGAGGGTGATCTCGGACAAAATCTGGTAAAGCTCTTCAGCGCTCTTGGCATGGAATANTCGTTGGCGGAAACTTTCTTNGCGCAAAAACTTGGCCAGGCCGGCAAACAAATGATTAAACAGACCGGGAATGGAAGGATTCCAGACAACCAGAATAATGAGGTGGACTTTTTTGTTGTCGATAGCATCAAAATCAATCCCTTCCTCGGAACGACCGATGACCACCTGAATATCATGACCTGAATCCAGACGGGCATGAGGTAAAGCTACTCCGTGACCGATGGCGGTTGATTCTAATCTTTCCCGATCGATTAAGCGGGTTAACAGCAATTTTTTATTGGTGATTGATTTCTGTTGAACCAGAACGTCCAGCAATTCATCCAGGGCTTCTATTTTATCTCTGGCCTTAAGATTAAAAACGATCTGGGAAGGAGTCAGGAAATCCGAAAAGTGGGACTTCTTCAGCGGATTCTTGTTCTCCATGGTAAATAAATTTTAACACAAAGCGAGAACTCTCCAAAGTAGAAAATTAAAAAAAAGGAAGGGAGTCAGGTCTTCACATTTAACATTAGCTCTCAAGGTTAACTTTCTGGTTAAATCAGAGCTCTTTTAGAGTAAGGAAACTTCCCCAAGAAAATTCTATCTTATTAAATTAGTCTTATTAAATAAGACNGGCTTTCCGGGTTTTGAGGCTCTGAAAAGTCGCCACGACTCCCTTTACTTGGGCAGCAATAGCCGCCAGCTCCATTCCCCATTGGAGGGCCTTTTTAATTGGCTGCCCCTCTTTCAATCCCATCACAGTGGCTGCCGCCAGAACATCTCCGCAGCCGGTCGTTTCCACTGCTTCGACCACAGCTGGTGGCGAAAGAATCTCCCCTCTTTCCCCCTCCCCCAGAAAAACACCGGCCCGCCCCAGGGAAATGACCACGGCCTGCACCCCCAGAGAGGCAGCTTCCTNGGAAAAACTAATCATCTCACCGAGCGAGGGCCTTTTAGCTGGCTCTCCCAGTAAACAGGCCAGCTCCTGCTGGTTGGCCTGAAGAAAGGTGACACCTCTCGCCCATTCAGACCAGTCGGGTAGAGCCCGGTAACGGCGTGGCCGGCCTAGAACGGGTTCCAGAACCAGCGAATGAATATCAAACCAGAGAGGACAATTGAGTCGCTTCACCAGCCACTGCCAGTCCTCCAACCGAAAATCAAAACCGGAATTAACCACCACCATCAAGAAATCTCGGGAAGAAATGCCCCTGACCAAACCCTTTATCTCCAGAGGAGGAACCACATTCTCGAGGATCTCTTCTCTTTCTCCATCGGGGGGATAATGAAGATGAACCCGATTCCCTGGGTGAGACACCACCTTCACGCCAACCAGGGAAAGAGAACGCCAAGCAGCCGTAAGCCTTTGAAATTCGCCGACCAGGTTCTGACCCAGATGAGCCTGAAGTTCAACCGGTCTCTCAAAAGCGCAAAAAACACTCGCCTGATAGAGAACTCCGCCCAGGCTGCGGAAAGTCGTCCCGTCAGGCTGAGTGATAATATCTTCGGTTATGCTGCCGAGAAGAACAATCCGGGAAGTCGAATCTTTTGGTTTGTTCATTATCTAAAAAATGGTGTTGGGTCGCAACAAATTCTTTATTTTCAATAAGACAACCTCTTTTTGGGGCCCGAAAATGCCCCTATAAGGCGATTTTTGGCCCCCAAAATCGCTTTATCCACCATCTCTTTCAACCAGAAGTGAAATCTCCATCACTCTTATTTCCCTAGCCAAAGGTCTTCCTTTTGATATATCAGCCAAGAAAATCAACAATTAGCAACCAAAGTAAAGAGCTCACCTCTTTTAATATCCCCTAAACAGGAATTTTTCAACTCTTTTTCAGGAAAAGAAATTCTCTTTTCCTATCATAGAAACCTCGTCAATTCTGAAAATCATGCCTTTCCTTTAAAAAAGAGAAAAACATCTCTGTTTTAAATCCAGCTGGTGGATGATACAATATTTTTTCCGACCTTACCACCCACAAAAAGAAGAGACAGAAGAGAGAGGAAGAGATGAGAAGGAAAGAGAAGAGAAGAGAAGGAAAGAGAAGAGAAGAGAAGAGAAACAGAATGGGTGTAAAAAAAGAGAAATAAAAATAAAGATCTATAATTAAATTATATTCATCGTTCTTTTCACTTGAAACCTGATTATGGCTAAAGAAAATTGACAAAGAAAAGGAGAAATAAGTGAAAAAAACTCTTTTTTTAGACGGCCAGCACTTAACTATAGAAGATGTTTATCAGATTGCCTATTCTCCTCCTGAAGAGGTAGAGATTCGCCTGTCTCCGGAAGCTCTGCCGGCCATCACCCGCGCTGCCCAGGCAGTGGAGCGATTTGTTGAAGAAGGGCAGGTGGTGTACGGCATAACCACCGGTTTCGGAGCTTTCAAAGACAAAATCATCCCCCGGGAAGAGGTCCGCCAGCTCCAGAAAAATATCCTCATGAGCCACGCCGTGGGTGTCGGTGAACCCCTTGATCAGCCTACCGTACGGGCCATGATTCTCATCCGGGCCAACACTTTAAGCCAGGGTCATTCAGGAGTCCGGGTTGAGACCCTGGAAGCCCTCCTTCACCTTCTCAATCGAGGAATAACCCCGGTCGTTCCTGCCCAGGGGTCACTTGGTGCCAGTGGCGACCTGGCGCCTTTAGCCCACATCGCTCTGGTTCTCATCGGTGAAGGAGAAGCCTGGTACCAGGGTGAGCTGCTCTCCGGCCGGGAAGCCCTGAACCGGGCCGGTCTGAAACCGATTACCCTCGAAGCCAAGGAAGGCCTGGCTCTGACCAACGGTACCACGATGATGACTGCTCTGGGAGCTCTAATCGTTAAAGAAGCTGAAAGAATCTCATGCGTAGCTGATATCGCCGGCGCCCTGAGTATGGAAGCTCTCCACGGTACACCCCGGGCACTCGATCCTCGCCTCCATGCTGCCCGGCCTCATCCCCGCCAGATAGACTGTGCGGCCTATCTGCGGCGGCTCCTAGAAGGCAGTACTTTCCTGCGCNCCAATGACCCTTCTTACGTCCAGGACGCTTACACCCTGCGCTGTCTGCCCCAGGTCCATGGAGCTGTCAGAGAGGCTATTGCCTACGCCCGCTGGGTCATGGAAATTGAGTTGAATTCCGCCACTGATAATCCTCTTATTTTCTTTGATGACCAGAACCGACCTGAGGTCATTTCCGGAGGTAATTTTCACGGGGAACCCCTGGCTATCGCCATGGATTATCTCGCCCTGGCTCTAACCGACCTGGGCAATATTTCTGAACGTCGCTTGACCCGCCTGACCGATGAAGCCAGCAACCAGGAAACCCTACCAGCCTTCCTCATCAAGCATGGTGGTCTCAATTCAGGATTTATGTTAACCCAATACACGGCCGCGGCTCTGGCAGCCGAAAATAAAGTCCTGGCTCATCCGGCCAGCGCCGACACCATCCCCTCCTCAGCCAACACAGAAGACCATGTCAGTCTGGGACCCATCGCCGCTCGCCAGGCCCGCCAGATACTGCGCAATGTCGAATGGATTCTGGCCCTCGAATTGCTCGCGGCCGCCCAGGGAATAGATTTCCGCCGCGAAGTTATGCCGGAGGCCCGGCTGGGTCGAGGCACGCGGCCGGCTTATGAGCTCATTCGGGAGGAGGTTCCCTTTCTGGAAAATGACACAGTTATGTATCCCTATATCCGGGCTGTTCATCGCCTTATCACTTCCGGTCAATTGGTAGAGGCGGTTAACCGGGAGATGGGAAATTGAAAGACTCAACCCGACTCCGGCAGAAAGCAGAAAAAATACTCTCTGCTTTTCCCTGGACAAAGTATATCTTTGGCTGGGATATCCTTGCCCGAATAACTGAACTTCTGAGTAATACCCAAAATGAACAAATAAGNCATCTGGCCCTGATCACAAATCTTCATCTCCGGGACAAGGAAAATTATGACCGTCTTCTCCATCATTTAAAGAAAATCNCTCTTGAAGTCAGCGGACCTCTGCCTNCGGCCCACCCCAACACTCCCGTGGAAGACGTGCTCCAACTGGCAACTACCCTCAAAAAACTTGCTCCTGAGGCAGTGCTGGTTGCTTCCGGCGGCTCAGGAATAGATGGAGCCAAAGCAGCTATTGTGCTGGCTTCTTTGGGGGGCGAAATAGAAGACTATTTCGGCCAGGGAAAGGTCAGCCAGCTCCTCTCCAGCCAAAAAACATCCTTCCCCCCTCTTTTTGCTCTTCAAACAGCGGCCGGCTCAGCCGCTCATCTGACCAAATACGCCAACATCACCAATTGGTCCACCAGGCAGAAAAAACTGATCATCGATGAAGCCATTATTCCCCAGGGAGCCTTGTTCGACTATTCACTGACGATAACAGCGCCTTTGTCTTTAACCCTCGATGGAGCCATTGACGGTTTGTCCCACTCGCTGGAAGTCTACCTGGGAGCCAGCGAAAATCCGCATTTTCCCCAGCTAGAAGAAATATGTCTTTTGGGAATAGAGTTAATTCTTCTCGCTTTGCCCCAAGTCATTAAAAATCCGAATAACAAGGAAGCCCGGTTTTTACTAGGGCTGGCTACTGACCTGGGAGGCTACGCCATAATGTTGGGCGGCACCAATGCCGGCCATTTAAGCAGCTTCGCTTTGGTTGACATTCTCCCGCATGGCCGAGCCTGTGGATTGCTCAACCCTTACTTCCTTGTTGTCTTCAGTTCGGCTCTTCCCCGTCAATTGAAGAAATTAGCTGAGTTGCTGGCAAAGCATCAAATAATCACCAGCAACTCCGAGAAAACCGATCCCCTCTCCCTGGCTTATGCCNTCGCCAAGGGACTGCAACACTTTTATCAGCAAGTTGGTTTTCCTCAAAGCNTTAAAGAGATTCCCGGCTACACACCCAGCCATTTGGAGCGTCTCCTAGAGATGGTGGCTAATCCTCAGCTACGCTCAAAGCTGCAAAATATGCCTTTTCCCCTAACCCCTGAAGGCGCCCACCAATTATTCACCCAAGTCTTCCGGGCAGCTGAAGAAGGCGATTTATCTAAACTGCAGCCTTTCCAGTCGGCCAAGAATTAAAAGGCCACCCGAGGGTATATTTCTTGCGGCTAAAATGGAAAATACATTCCTCTCCGGAATAAGTAATGGTGAGATGCCAATCGGCTTGCTCAGCCCTATCCTGCCAGATTGTTTCGAAAAGCCGGCGATAATCATCGGNTGAAATCTGGTCTCGAAGATGACTTATCTGTTTATAAAGAAGAAAATAAATCGACTTCAGTCTGACGAGTGCCTCATTATCTGTTAACTTCTCCAAGGTCACCTGATTGCCAATCAAATTTGCCTGTTCCCAGCAAAGATAGAGGATAAAAGCCCGCTCAGGCGGTACAAAAGGGACCCAGGCTCGAGCGCCTAAATAAAGCNAGGGTTTTCTCCCGGCATTAAAACACCATCAGGTCGCGGCCGGAGACGACCCGGCCGCTAAAGTAGCGCCTCACCTCCTGAAGCAACTCACCATCTGTGGCGCCCCAGTAAAGTTGATGGATAAGCACCAGGAGACCCGGCTTAATCTCCTGGGCGATTTTCCCCAACTCTTCTCCAGAAGTATGACTGGCCCGATGATAGCGCTGCCACTCCGGCGGCTTCTCTTTGAGTTTNGCTGCACTGTAAACCTCATGGACGAGAATATCGCAACCGCGGGCATAAACCTTGAGTTCCTCGCAGGGGCGGGTATCCCCGGAAATAACAATCACCTTATCCTGGCTCTGAAAGCGATAACCATAGGCATAAGGCCAAGCACCATGCTTCACTGGAAAAGCCTCGACCCTCACCCTTTCATCCTCAAAAACCAGACCCGCCTTAATCTCATGCACCCGCACCTGGTAACCCTCCCGATTAGCCGGCTGCAAGCCAAATAACCGCACCGAGATATCTTCCTGATAAGCCTTCAGCAAATGGCGGGTCATCTTTTTCAGACCTGGAGGACCATACGCCTCCAAAGGCTTGGCCCGCCCGAGCACCCAGGGCGAGAGGATAAGATCCGGATAACCCAGAGTATGGTCAGAATGAAGATGGGTAATGAAAACATAGCCCAACCGGCTCGGTTGCAAAGCTTCCAACCCTTTTTTCTGAAAGGCTGCTACCGCTCGCCGAACTACTCCCGGACCACAGTCAACCAGATAAGTCACTCCATCGACGATGACCGCCAAGGCTGGTCCAGCCCGATCCGGCTCACAGTTGGGTGTCCCGGTCCCCAGTAAAACCAGCTTGGTGCCGGCCGCTGCTTCAGCCTGAGCGCCACTCGCCCCAAGACCAGGCACGGCCAGAAAGCTTGCCCCAATTATCAATAAAAGCCAAAAGAAGCCAATCCTTAAAAACCCTCTTCTTTGGTTTAGCTCTATCACTTTTTCCTTCTGGCTTTCTTTGTTTCTTACCTTTCCCCTGATTAATTTCCTTGCTCTCATAGTTACCTCTTGCTTATTTTTATCATTTTCACTTTTCTTCCGTCTATAACCTCTTTTTACTTTTCTTTCATNCCTTTGAATTTTAATGGGCATGTTAGGNAGCATCGCCAAAATGGAGACCAAAGCTAAAAAATTCGCCTNATTAGCCCGCTCCTCATGGAGGAGGCTTCCAGGATTTCTGGAGAGCCTNCACTACCCATCATCAAACCATCTTAAAAAGTCCCTGTTTATCAATTGGCCTTTACTCAACCGTTAAAGCTTAAAGTTTTACCCACAGCCTCAAGGAAATAAAAGGGGAGCCGGTTGAAGANGTCCACCTCAGCGCTTTTGAGTCTAAAATCTCTCATGGCCAAACNATCNACNACCTCTTCCGGCGATGAATCCAATTAACTACTCTCGGTCTCTTTTAGAGACGAAGACCTTCCTCAGGCCCGTCAAGCCTAACCCGACTCCAATGACTACCAGACTGCCGATGAGAATATAGAGAGTCCAGGCCAGGCTCCAGCCTTCCCCGGGAAGAATTTCCTGGACCGGTCCTTTGACCAAAAAAAGAAGCACGAGCAAACCCGCNCCAAAGCCGACTACGGCTTCCCTCTGCCCAACTTTTTTAAAGAGGAGCCCCAGCAGAAAAACCCCAAGCAAGCCGCCATAAGTATAAGAGGCAATCCCTAGGCCAAGCTCAACCACCGCCGGTCGCTGACGGCCGGCGCCAACCTGGAGGAGAGCAAAAATAAGGGCTGCTCCGGCCAGGACCATTCCCCAACCAAAGGTCATCCACCGGGAAAGCTTCAACTCCCGTTGAGGAGTAAGACTCTTGCCCCGGAGGGGTTTATAAAGATCAAGCATAGTGGTCGAGGCCAGAGAATTAATGGAAGAAGAAAGGGTGCTCATCGCTGCAGCCAGAATGGCCGCCACAATCAAGCCAGCCAAGCCAGCGGGAATATGTTCAACTATAAACCGGGCAAAAACCTCATCCGCCGTGGCCAATCCTAGACTGGCGGGTGACCGGCCGCTGTAAAAGCCGAAAAGAAGCAAGCCAATCCCCAGAAAAAGAGCGTATTGAAAACAGACCAGAAAGCCACTGGTAATCAACGCCTTTTGGCTGGAACGAAGATTGCGGGTGGCCAGCAACCGCTGGACAATCAACTGATCCGTCCCGTGGGAAGCCACCGAAAAAATAGCCCCGCCGACAACCGCCGTAATCAAAGTATAAGGCTCCGCCAGAAAATCAGCTAAGCTGAGATTAAAGCCGGTGTAAATCAGCTGCAATTTACCGCCAGCTCGCACCAGCTGCCCGAACGAACTCCAGCTGCCTGAGAGACGACTGAGAATGATTCCACTGGCCGCTAAAGCCCCACCGATATAAATCATCCACTGGACGACATCCATCCAAACAACGGCTTTTATGCCTCCCTTATAAGTGTAAATAAGCGTCACGGCTGTTATCACAATAATAGCCAAAAAATAGACTTGAAGGGCCGGCCACTTAAAACCCGCCAATCTCAAAATGATCACCAGGGGGATGGCTGAGGCGAAAAGCCGCACCCCATCAGCCAGCACCCGGGTGACCATGAAGGTGGCCGAAGTCAGTCGGCGGAGTTTCAGGCCAAATCTTTGGCCGAGAAACTCATAGGCGGTGGCCATTTCGCCTTTAAAAAATCTGGGCAAAAAGACAAAACTGACCACCGTGCGGCCAATGATATAGCCGAAGGTGATCTGGAGAAAGGTTAAATTGCCTTTATAAGCTACCGCTGGAATGCTGATAAAAGTCAAGGTGCTGGTCTCGGTCGCTACCACCGACAACAGTACTGCCCACCAGGGAATCTGGCGACCTCCTAGGAAATAATCGGTCGTATGACGCTGGCGGCCGGCAGCTTTCAAGCCGAAATAGGTGACCCCGNCCAGGTAAATAATCAGCACCAANAGATCCANNCGATTAAAGCCCACAACTACTCCTTCTCTTCTTGCTCTGGGCCATGTTTTCGGCCAAGCCTCCTCTTTCCTTTACTTTTACCAAGGCTGCCTTTGAATTCATTATTTAGCCTTTTTTTTCATCCCCTTCAGTGGGCGCCTCTCTTGCATCTTCCTTTGGTCTAAGTCCCTCCTTTTTTGACCACCCTTCTTCACCATCTCTAAAGGCTTCCGAGACAATCCTTCTGGAAAGTCTTGAGACACATCTTCGCCTGGATGGCCATTCTTTTCTTTTATATAACTTGCGGAAAGCTCACCAAGGGAAGGTTTATGCCGCAATAAATAATTTTCTAAACCTTCTGCCTCCAGAATAGTCTGAGCCTCCTTCCAGCTGACCATTCCCTGACGCTTCCAGGCCTCCAACACCCGAACAATAACCAGGGCCACTTCGCTAATTTCCTCCTGGCGGGAGCGGACATACTCCATGGCCGCCCAAAGAAGAGCATTGGCCTGAGCATAAGTTAAAAGGGGCAAACGGCCATATCGAGCCACCCATTCTTCCGCTTGGAGGATATCATTGACGTGACTCTGAATAAGATAAGTCGCCCGGCCAATTAGCTTTAAATTACTGGGGTTAACATAGGTCATGGTATTGCCCACCACTCGACCCAGCNAAGCCATCACGGCCGTGGAATGAGCATTAAGAAACATCTTCAAGAGAATATGCTCTCGAAGACCCAGAAGATCGGGAAAGGTATCCACCACGAGCGGAACAATCACCTCCTGGCGAAGGTCAAGGCCCAGTTTGACAGCCAATTTCCGGGGAGAAAACTCATCTCTTTGCCAGGGCTTTAGCACTAGGATTAATCCCAATCGAGCTCCCTGACGACGACAAAGTTCAATGAACTGACGCCAACTTGAATCTCTATCCTCAAGCTGGGNCACCTCTTCAGAAAGACAAACCACTATTCCCAGATCTCCGGCCTGGGGTCCTCGGGAGGAAACATTTTCCGCGGCAAAGGAAAAATCATATTTATCCTTCTCGGCNGTGCCAGCCTGAGCCAAGCTGGTGAGAGCGGCCTGACGAAGAAAGTCATCAGTAATGCCCTCTTTAAAAGGCCGTTCATAGAAGGCAGAATCGAGTCCCCGGAAATCCCTGCCCAGGAGAACTCGCCAGGCTTCTTCGCTGGAAGAAGCCTCGGTCCAGACCTGAAACCAGCTTCGGCGAGGTGTTGCTCCTCGAGGGTCAAGCGGCGGCAGATGGAAAGTCGGACTCCTTTCGGCACAATCAACAAACACGGTGACCAATGCCTGGCGGGCGAAATAAATGGTCTGTCCCCCCTGGCGGTAAACGCGGCTTTCAAGTTCCACCAGCCGGGCGGCCTCCCCGAGAGCTGCCTCTAGATTTTTCCGAAGAGGCTCAAAACTCTGCAGAAAATAGGCCAAAGACCAGCTCCTCTCATCAGCCAGGAGTTCCTTAGCCCTTCTCCCGCCATTTTCAATCAAATAGCGGCGCAAGCCAGCCTCCAGTAAACCACCGACCAGAAAAGTTTCAATTGTTGTTGCCTGCATCCGGGTGGAACCTGTAATTGCCTGGGGTCCGGTAGTCAGGTTAATGCGGGTAATGGCCGGATTCTGAATAATCGACCGGCTTCTCTCCAAGGGAAGGAGAACTTTATCGGGATTATTATAGATAAAATAAAGATACCGCCGGGCTTGCTCTACTCTTTTCTCGGCCGCAAGAGATACCTTCTCCCATGTCTCCCAGGCTTCTTTCATGGCTCCGATAACCGAGGAGGTTTCTCCTCCTTCCGTAATACAGATCACCACATCACCTGGCTGGATGTTTCTCTCTCGAACTTGGAGCCGTCCTACCAATTCCAGGTCTTCGAAACCTTCCAGGGCGCTGATCAGCGCCCGGTCACCGCCGGTCATTTCCCCGATTAACTTAGATTCTACTTGAGGGGGAGGAACCTTCTGCCTGCCCCGGCTGAATTTTCGGTGGGAAGAAAAAAATTTCTGGGCGCGGNGCCAAAAGGGACGCCAAAGGGCGCTTTCCATCTGCTTGGCCAGTCGGCCCGTGGAACCGCAGCCATAGATAAAAATCTGGCCGCCTTGCCCTATCACGGCCCTAATTGACTCAGCTGCCTGGTCGAGGTTAGCCAAAAAAATCTCGTCCCTGGCTAATTGGGATAATCTCTGGGAAATATCTCTGTCTACTGCTTGGAGCTGCGCCAGGCCAGCTCTAATATCCCTCTTTAGAATAAAGCTGAGATTCCAGCTCAGGGGATGGCGCTGTTCAGTTACTAAATGATGAAGATGAAACTGAGTCTTGTGGTGGACAAAATCCAAAGACTGGGGAGAGGGTTTCTCCTGAAGCAATTCCAGGATTCCGGGCGGCTTTATCATTATTTCTGGTCTAATCTTTATAACAAATTAAGTCAAAAAGGGCTATGCCCAATTTCCCCTGCCCCTGAGCTAACCCACTAGCTTCCCTTCCAACCTGAGATATTATGAACTAATGAAATCAACTTTATTTAACCTGCATAACAATCAACTGTTTGTTACTAAAAAGCATGATAAAGAAAGAATGATTTTTTATTAAGGGAAAACATTTAACCACAAGTCAGACCTTCTGGCCAGTTATAACCCTATTTTCCGGCAAGAAATTCTCTCTCCACCCAGCTTCTCTCTATTGAGCTTCCTTCTTCCCGTAAGCCAAAACTGGAAAATTGATTTAAAGACAGAATCAAGCAATCGCCTCCGACTTGCCTTCCCCCTCTCTCCTCATTATACTGGATGGGGCAAAGTTAATCTTTTCTCAGGAAAGCCGGCTGTTTGGGAGACGACCATGGTTGGAAATAAAGAAGTTCTTTTCGACCTCGGCCCCGAGAAAATCACCTTAGCCGTCCCGCCAGAGGCAGAAATTCTGGCTATGCAAAAATGCCCGCCTCTTTCCCATCCCGAAGAATCTATTGAAAGATCACTGAAAAATCCTATTGACTCTCTCCCCCTCACCCGGCTAGCCCGGGAAAAATTAGTCGCCAATCCATTGGCTCAGGCGGTGGTGGTTATCTCCGACGCTACCCGTCCCGTGCCCTACCGGGGCCCCCAGGGCATTCTCTGGCCGATTATTCGGACACTTCAGGCGGCTGGTTTCCCTTCCTCCCGGATAAAAATCCTGGTGGCCACCGGCACCCATCGAGCCATGAATGAAGAAGAAATCCGGCGCTTGCTTGACCCCCGGGTTCTCTCCTCAGGTTGCNCGCTGATCAACCATGATGCCCGCCGTGAGGAAGAGNTGGTCGAAATAGGACAGACNTCNTGGGGGANAGCCCGAATCAACCGACACTATGTCGAAGCNGACCTTAAAATCCTCACCGGGCTGGTGGAAAGCCATTTCATGGCCGGAGCCTCAGGCGGCCGAAAATCCATCTGTCCCGGTCTTTTAGCCGAAGAGGCCACTTTCCTTCTTCACAGCGGCCCCATTNTGGACTCTCCTCAGGCTCGTGATTTAAATCTGGACGGCAATCCAGTCCACGAGGCTTCTCTGGCTGTGGCCCGACTGGCCGGCTGTGATTTCATCGTTAATGTCACCCTCAACTCCGACTTTCAGTTAACCGGAGTTTTCTCCGGGGACATGGAGAAAGCTCATCTGGCGGCTGTGGAGAAAATCCAAGGCTATGTAGGGCTTCCAGTGAAGAAAAAATACGATATTGTCTGTACCCATAGCGGGTACGTGGGGATAAATCATTATCAGGCGGCAAAGGGGGCAGCGGTCTGTGCCCCGCTCCTTCAGCCAAAAAGTTATCTACTCCTGGCCGGACTTCATCCCGACACAGACCCCATCGGCGGCGCCAATTACAAAAAAATGCTCCGTCTCTTGACAGAAACCGGCGCTTCCTCTTTTGTTCGTAAAATAACTTCTCCCGAGTGGGAATTTGTTCCCGAACAATGGGAANCTCAAATGTGGACTCGGATTCTGCGGATTATCCCACCGGAACAACTCATTTACTGCTCGCTCGACATCCCGACTGAAAGCTACTCTTTTCTTCCTCATCTTGACGCCCGCCGGCTGGTAGGCGAGAAAAAGAATCTAGAAGAACTGGTTCAGGCTACCCTTGACTGGATCATCGCCGATTGGCGGAAGAAACACCAGCGGCGACCTCGTCTGGCTCTCCTGCCCGACGGCCCTTACGGCATCCCCCTGCTCCAGAAGTCCTCCGCTGGGTCCTCTCAGGGTTCAGNTCATCCCCTTTGACCTTGCTCACCAGGAAAGTTTTTTTAACCTACAGAAAATCAGCTCCCTTACCCATCCTCCCCAGACAATTGAAAATTGTTAATTTTTCAAGCTATAATACTCCCGGGTAAAGAGAAAGATAAATGAGGGGAAAACCGGGATTGNTTTTCATTACCCTTAATTTTTTCAAAAAACACCTTTCCTTTGACCATTCTAATTTTTTAATAAATTCCATTTTTCTACCCTTCTGGTCTGGCCAATGAGCACACTGGTGGGTAAAGCCGAGCTCTCACCAAAGACTCCGGGGAGAAATGAAAGGTGGAAGAAATAAGAAGGCGGCAAACAATTCACGTAGGAACATCCGGCTGGAGTTATGCCGGGTGGAAAGGCCGCTTTTACCCGCCTGAGCTACCCTCGCGCAACTGGCTGCTCTACTACGCCCAGCATTTCACCACGGTTGAAATCAATATGACCTTTTACCGTTTTCCCCAACCAGCCACGCTACGCGGCTGGTTGGCCAAAACTCCCCCGGATTTTAAATTCACCCTCAAGGCCAACCGCCGCATTACCCATCTTAAGAAACTCAAAGATGTGGCCCATGATGTCCGGTATTTCTACATTTTAGCGGCCAACCTCAAAGAAAAACTTGGTTGTATCCTCTTTCAACTCCCTCCCTCTCTCACCCTTGACCTGGAACTTCTGGACAATTTTCTGGAAACCCTCTCCCCTCAATTCCAAAATGTGATTGAATTCCGTCACGAGAGTTGGTATACGCCGGAGGTCTACCAGCGGCTTCAAATCCATCAAGTGGCCTTCTGCAATGTCTCCTCGAAAAAAGTTCCCCCTACTTCCCTGGCCACCGCCAGGACAGCCTACTTCCGTTTCCACGGCCTAACCGGTGGCNATCGCTATAGTTACAACGAGGAGGAACTAAGACAATGGGCCGAAGAAATAAAAAAAGCCCAGGCAGAAGAAACCTACGTCTATTTCAATAATGACTATAAAGCTTTTGCCGTTTACAATGCTCAGACCATTAAGAAATTACTNTCGGATTAAACCCAGCCCCCCTNTTAATTGCAAATAAATCGCAACCANTCAGTTAGCTGAATATAACCTATTGAATTGCTTAAACCATAATTGCCTGGACTGAAAAAAATCGATAACTTCCATCACTGGCTGAAATTGGCTTGATGATT
>MTOP01000005.1 GCA_002010725.1 Candidatus Aminicenantes bacterium JdFR-80 | reverse complement strand
GTTTTCCTCGCTTCCTCGTCCTTCGGGTACGCCCTTACCCATAATAGGTTTTCATTATTTACTAAAAAACCCTATTGTCTGTCAACACCTCTCGACTCTTTCTTCCCCACTCAAAATATACTCCGCATTCATTTCAAGAAATGGTTTAAGCAAATTTTATGCCAAATTATAATCACATCTTCTCCTCTGGTATCATTACTATTAAGAAACAAAGAGAGGGGAAAAATATACATTTTATTGGATTCAATCCAATATTTCGTATATTTTGCCTTTTTCCAAGAATTTGATTATCATGGGGAAGGAGAAAGAGATGAAACCTTCTTCGCCAATCAAGGATTTAATTCTCCATCTAATTCAGGCCAAGAAAGTCGTGGTACTCACTGGAGCCGGTGTTTCTGCTGAATCAGGCGTNCCGACTTTTCGGGGACAGGATGGCCTCTGGAAAAAATATCGAGCAGAAGAGCTGGCCACTCCTTACGCCTTTATTGCCAATCCTCGCCTTGTCTGGGAATGGTATGANTGGCGGCGACAAATCCTGGCTGATAAACAGCCCAATCCCGCCCACTTGACCTTAGCCCAATGGGAAAATATTTTTCCCTCCTTTTACCTGATCACCCAGAATATCGACGGCCTTCATCAACAGGCAGGTTCCCAACGAGTCCTTGAGCTTCATGGTAATATCTGGAAAATGCGGTGTCTGGATGAAGGGACCGTTTTTGAAAACAGGGAAACTCCCCTTAAAGAAATTCCGCCCCATTGTCCTGAATGCCGGGGACTCCTTCGTCCCCATGTAGTCTGGTTCGGGGAATCATTAGATGGAGCCATCCTGGCTGAAGCTTTTCAACTTTGTCAGGAATGTGAAGTAATGATTACAGTCGGAACCTCGGCCGTAGTCCAGCCGGCTGCTTCTCTTCCCGTAGCAGCTTCAGAAAAAGGAGCCTTACTGGTCGAAATAAACGCCGAGCCCACTCCCTTAACCTCCTTGGCTCAGTTTAGTTTTCTGGGAAAAGCCGGGGAAATTCTTCCCCAAATCCATCAGGCTCTCTTGGATGCCCGCCAAAAATCTTTGTCACCATCATCGCCGTCAGTCAAACATCAATCTAAACCAGGTAAAACTAAAAAATAACCATGCATTACCTCTATCTGGATGCTTTCTCTGGAATAAGCGGGGATATGTTTCTGGGAGCTCTCCTCGATCTCGGTTATTCAGCGGAAAAATTCAAGGAGGCCATCAACCGGCTCAAGCTGCCCCTCAACATAGAAATCACTCAGGTCAAAAGATCTTCTCTCCGGGCTACCAGGGTTAAAATTAACCTCCTTCAATCACCCTCACCACCTCGAACTTTAAAAGAGATAAAAAAATTCATTCTCAGTTCCTCTTTCTCATCAGCAGTGAAAGAAAAAAGTCTGGCGGTTTTTGAAAATCTTTTTCAGGCCGAAGCTAAAGTTCATGGTCTCTCTNCAGCCAAAGCTCATCTCCACGAGGCGGGGGCTGACGATGCGCTAGTGGACATTCTTGGAGCATGTTTCCTGCTGGAAGAACTAGCAATAACCGAGATCTACTCTTCTCCGCTTAACCTCGGCCGGGGTTTTGTCCAAACAGCCCATGGCGTTCTACCCGTCCCGCCCCCGGCGGTGGCTGAATTACTAAAGGGAGTCCCGGTTTATTCGTATGGAGTAGAAAAGGAACTGGTTACTCCCACCGGAGCTGCTTTAATCAGAACCCTGGTTAAGGAGTTTATTGCTTTTCCCCAGTTAAATTATCAGGAAATCGGCTATGGCGCTGGTTCTCTTAACCTTCCTGACTTTCCTAATTTACTTCGAGTCTTTCTCGGCAAGAAAAATTATTTCTCTGCCGGAGAGCTAATCTTCCAGCTCGAAGCCAACCTGGATGATACCACTCCTCAGATTCTAGGGGCTTTTCTAGAAAAAGCTCTCCAACTCGGGGCTAAGGAAGCTTTTCTTACCCCAGTCACTATGAAGAAAAATCGCCTGGGGACAAAATTAACCCTCCTGGCGGATAAAGAAAAGATTGATCATCTAATCCAGGCGGTGTTCGAGGAAACAACCACCATCGGTCTGCGGGTATTTCCCGTGACTAGATATATCCTCGAACGAGAAATTAAAACAACTAAAGTATACGGCCAAAAAGTCAGGATTAAAATAGCCCGTTTTAAAGACAAGGAAGTCAGCCGCCAACCTGAATATGACGATTGCCTGAAAATCGCCCGAGACCAAAAGCTCCCTTTAAAAAAAGTTATTGAAGCTGCTTTGAAAAATAAAATATTAATTTAAAAGATGGTAATACATAAAAAATAAATATTAAAATAAAATTTCATAGTATTTTTATACTCCTCATTTTAAATTTTTTTTAGAGGTTGCTAAAATTATTCCGAAGGATTAAGGTAAAATTTTGAGGAATATAAGGAGAACACGTTGGACTTAAAAAAGATTGAAAAAGGGGTGCGGCTCATCCTTGAGGGTGTTGGTGAAGATGTAAATCGTTCTGGAATTAAAGAAACCCCGCAGCGCGTTGCCCGAATGTTTCAGGAAATCCTGGGTGGAATTGAAGAGGATCCGGCTAGCCATCTGCGACCTATCCGGGGGGAAAAGCACGATGAGATGGTACTGATCAAAAACATCCCTCTTTACTCGATGTGCGAGCATCATCTCCTTCCTTTTGCCGGTGTCGCCCATGTAGCCTACATCCCTAAAGGGGGAAGAATAGTCGGCTTGAGTAAAATTGCCCGGGTCGTGGAAATTCTCGCCCGTCGTCTGCAGGTCCAGGAAAGATTAACTAAACAAATNGCCGATCTTATCCAACAACACCTTAACCCTTTGGGAGTAATGGTGGTTATCGAAGCTGAACACATGTGTATGTCCATGCGGGGAGCGAAAAAACCCAGATCAATAACTATTACTTCGGCTGTGCGGGGGTCATTCCGGACCAATGCCGCCACCCGTGCTGAGGCCATGACTCTGATAAGAGGAGGAACAACCAGTGGNCGAGAACCAGGTTAAACATCCTTCAGTGGAAAAAACATTTTACATCACCACTCCTATTTATTATGTCAACGATATTCCCCATATCGGGCATGNCTACACTACAATCATCGCTGATGCGGTGAGTCGCCATAAAAAATTAGCCGGCTATGAAGTGTATTTCCTCACCGGAACCGATGAACATGGTCAAAAAATTGAAAAAGCGGCCGCCGAAAAGGGCCTCCCGCCCATTGAATTGGCCAACAAAGTTGTCGGAAGATTCAAACAACTCTGGCAGGACTTATTGATTGACTACGATTTTTTCATCCGCACAACCGAAGGCTTTCACGAAAAAGGAGTCCAGGAAATTTTCCAACAGTTAAAAGAAAAAGGAGATATATATAAAGGAATTTATCGAGGCTGGTACTGC
This sequence comes from Candidatus Aminicenantes bacterium JdFR-80, assembly GCA_002010725.1. GTDB lineage: Bacteria > Acidobacteriota > Aminicenantia > Aminicenantales > Aminicenantaceae > JdFR-80. The sequence continues at coordinate 54,085 of MTOP01000005.1, read as the reverse complement.
ATCTCCTGCGAAAATTTTCTTACTGAAGACATTCTCCCAGACGAAGATGGACTGAAAACTTGCCCCGACTGTGGCAAAAAGTCCAGCGAGGTGGCCGAGGAATGTTACTTTTTCCGCCTCTCAGCCTACCAGGACAAACTCCTGGCCTTTTATCGAGAAAACCCTCATTTTGTCCAACCTCAATCCAGAATGAATGAGGTGGTCAGTTTCGTCCGGCAGGGGCTCAAAGATTTAAGCATCACCCGAACCACCGTTAAGTGGGGCATTCCAGTACCTGATGATCCCGAGCACACCATTTACGTCTGGTTTGATGCTCTTCATAATTATCTAACAGGCGTCGGTTACGGCTGGAATCTATCTCTTTTCAATAAATTTTGGCCNGCTGATATTCATCTTATTGGAAAAGATATCCTCCGCTTTCACGCCATTTTCTGGCCAGCTTTCCTTATGGCCGCCGGCTTTCCTCTACCTAAAATCGTTTTCTCCCATGGTTGGTGGCTGAAAGACGAAACTAAAATGTCGAAATCCAGAGGGAATGTTCTCGATCCCCGGATTATCCTCAAAGATTTCGGACCTGACCCACTCCGATACTTCCTTCTGCGGGAAGTCCCCATTGGGCTTGATGGAAATTTTTCTCATGAAGGATTCCTTCATCGGGTAAATTCCGACCTGGCTAACGATCTGGGAAATTTAGTCCACCGGACTCTGACCATGATTAACAATTACTTCCAGGGAAGAATTCCGGAACCAGACAAAGAAAGAGAGGATGATCGAAAACTCCAAGAAGCCTTTACTCAAACAAAAGCCAAGGCCATAACCTATTATGATAATCTGGCCATCAATCGAGCTCTGGAAGAAATCTGGAGTTTTATCAATCAAGTTAATAAATATCTGGCCGATAATGAGCCCTGGAAGCTGGCCCATCAGGCAGAGGCGAAACCCCGCTTGGCCAGAATCCTTTATCAAACCAGCTGTGCTCTTCGGGGTATCGCTCTTCTTATTTATCCAGTGATGCCGGCTTCAGCGGAGAAGATATGGCAGATGCTGGGAGAGAAAACCAATCTGAAAGAAATGTCCTATGAGCAATTTCAGTTCAATGCCTGGGCCCAAGGCCAACCCATATCCACACCTACTCCCCTTTTCCCCCGCATTAGGCTGGAAGATTTTCTCCAGGAAAAAGTCAGCCCTAAACCGGCCCTCAAGAAAAAAATCAAGGAGGAGAAAATGTCGATGATTAGCTTTGAAGAATTCATGAAAATGGACCTGCGAGTCGGCGAAATCCTCACTGTTGAGAAAGTAGAAGGCACCCGCAAACTTTATAAGATTCAGGTGAGTCTGGGTGAAGAAACAAAACAGATGGTCTCCGGGATTGCCGAAGAATATAAACCGGAAGATCTCATCGGGAAAAAAGTCGTCATTGTAGCTAACTTAAAACCAGCCGTCATTCGAGGTATTGAATCCCAAACCATGCTGCTGGCCGCTGATGTTGACGGCCGGGCGGTGATTCCTTTCTTTATTGAAGATGTCCCGGCGGGGGCGAAGGTTCGTTGAACCTAAAAACAAACCTCTAGTTCCCAGAGTTAAAGTGAAAATCTCCAGTGGACCCATTGGCTGTTTTAAGGGAAAACTTTCAGTACATCTGGAAATGTATCGGCCCACAAATCTGTTTCCCCGCAATAAATTGGACCACGGAACCAAGATATTAGAGCTCCTAGTCAAAAAAGCAATAAGCATCCCTCTCCAGTTTCATTGAAAAATGGCCCGCAGTTACTTAGTAAAATTGTTTATTTCTGGGGAAGGCAGGTTATTATTAAGTTTCCAAAAGTGCTTGGGCAAAACGGCCACCCGGGAAAATGGCCGACAAAATAAATCCGAATAAAAAATGAATATTTGGTCGAGAAAATCCGCCTGGTTTCTCTTTATTTTAATTTGCCTGGAAATCATTCTGCTTGTCTCTGGCTCACTCCTGGCTCAAGAATCTTCTGCCCAACCAAAACTTCGGGACAATCTTCACCGGGAAGTCGTCCTTCCCCGGAAGATAAAGCGCATCCTTTCCCTTCAGCCAGAAATAACCAGAATTCTGATCGCTCTGGGTCAGGAGAAAAAACTCATCGGAGTCGATTATTTTATCCGCCGTTACGATCACCTCTACCCTCTTCTCAAACCCCGGTTAGCTGATCTGCCTCTGATTTCTCTCTCCAGCGAATCAGTCAACCTTGAACTTATCCTTCGCTTAAAACCCGATATTATCTTTACTTCCCCTTCAGAAGGTCAACTGGCGCCTACTCTCCAGGAAAAGACAGGCATCCCCACTATCGCTCTCTCCTCTATGGGTCGGTTAACTTCTCTTTGGGAAGAAATTAGATTTATCGGTCAGCTGGTTGGTCAGGAGAAGAGAGCTGATTATCTTATCAGTTTTTTTCGGGACAAACTGAATATGATCACCTCTGCTTTAGCCCGAACCACACCTTTACACCGCCCCCGGGTTTATCTCTCTTTCTGGTCATCACTTACCAGAACACCCGTCTTCTACGAACCCGTTAACCTGGCGGGAGGAATAAATTTAGCCGAAGGGCTGGTCCCGGAATATCTGGGCACAGTAGGTACAGTGGTCTCAGTGGAAAAAATTCTGGCCTGGAATCCTGACATTATCCTTATTCATGGCAACTATCCTCCTCAAGAAAGAAAGGTTACCATCGAAACAGTTCTCCAGGACAAACGCCTTTCAGCCGTAAAGGCCGTTAAAAACAAACAAGTTTATTACACCTTTGGTTTCTGGTACTGGTGGGACCCCGCTGAAGTACTGGTGGAGATCCTCTATCTGGCAAAAATTTTCCATCCCCGGCTTTTTCGAGAACTTAATGTGACCCCAGAAGGAAATAGAGCCTTCCAAATATTTTATTCTCTGCCCAATGGTTTCACTTACCTCACTCAACGGCTAAAATGGAAATAGAGGAGTGCCCATGAGGAATAGATTCGTTTCCACCCGGGTAATCACCTGGGTAATTATCCTTCTGCCCTTCTTACTGTTTTTCTTCTCTCTCGGCTTAGGCCCTTATCCCCTTTCACCCAAAGATGTTTTTCAAACATTACTGTCTCCTTTTATTTCCTCAATAAATATCCCCGAAGCCTTCTCAGCCATCATTTTCCGGATTCGTTTCCCGCGACTTTGTCTGGCTTTTCTAGTCGGCGCCGCCCTATCTGTTTCTGGTGCCTCATTACAAGCCCTTTTTAAAAATCCTCTCATCAATGAATACATCCTAGGGCTTTCCTCGGGAGCAGCTTTTGGGGCAGCTTTATCTCTTGTTTTCCTGGGCCAGACTTTTCCCCCTCAGCTGGCTGCTTTTGTCCTGGCTGTGGTGGCGGTCGGGGGGGTCCTACTGATTGCTGGCCAGTCGGAAACTCATCTCATCACTCTTATCCTCACCGGAGTAATTATGACCGCCTTTTTCTCCGCCTTGCTGGCTCTGGTAGAGTTTTTTGCCAGTCCTTACGCCCTCCAATCGCTCTTCTTCTGGCTGATGGGCAATCTCTCCCTGGCCACTTGGAAAGACATATCGCTGGCTGGGCCCTTGATGGGACTGGGTACTATCATTCTTCTCCTTCTTCGGTGGCGGATGAATGTTCTTTCTATGGGAGACGACCAGGTCAAAGCACTGGGAATCAATCTCCGCCGGGAGAAAATGATTGTTATTCTGGCTGCTACTCTGGCTACGGCGGCCGCCACCTCGGTTGTCGGTATTATCGGCTGGGTCGGCTTGATTGTGCCCCATCTTGTCCGCATGATTGTCGGGCCAGATAATCGTCTGGTTATTCCTCTTTCGGCCTCAGCAGGAGCCAGTTTTCTTATTCTGGCCGATGATTTAACCCGCAGTATTGCCTCATTTGAAATTCCCATTGGGATTTTCACCAGTTTAGTCGGGATTCCTCTCTTCATCATTCTCCTCAAAAAAACACAACGAGTCTGGCTATGAAAATAAAAATCCGCAATCTGAAGTTCAGTTATCCCAATTTCTCACTGGAAATTCCCGACTTAATTCTGGAAGAAGGCCAGGTCACCACTATAGTTGGCCCCAACGGCGCCGGCAAAACAACTCTTCTTAAATGTCTAAGCGGCCTTTTAACCATTCCTTCCGGGAGTGTGTTAATTAACGGCCAGGACCTTAACGCTATAAAAGGGTCGCGCCGGGCTCAACTTATTGGCTATGTTCCTCAAGAAATGACTTCTATTTTCAATTACACGGTTTTAGATTTTGTCCTCATGGGACGAGCTGCTTATCTCCATCTTTTCTCTCTTCCCAGTGAAGCAGATAAACAACTGGCGCTGGAAGCCCTGGCTTACATTGGTCTTAGAGATTATGCTCAGCGGCATCTCTTCGAATTGAGTAGCGGAGAACGGCGGTTAGTACTCATTGCCCGCGCCTTAGCCCAACAGGCCCAGATTCTTTATCTGGATGAACCCACCACTTTCCTTGACCCCAAAAATGAGATTGAAATTCTGGAATTAATTAAAAAATTAAGCCAGGAGATGAAAAAAACCATCGTCCTCACCCTGCACAACCTGGAAATGGCCGCCGCTTACAGTAATTCTTTGGTTTTTATAAAAAAGGGACAGGTGAGAGCCTGGGGTAAACCAGATGAGATTATGACCGAAGACCTCCTGGAAGAAATCTATGGAGTAAAAATTAAAATAATTGATTGGAACGGGCACAAGTTCCTGATTAAAGGCAAGTAATTCACCATGGGCTTCCAGCAACCTACCCAATCAAAAAGCTGCCCCTCTTCTTTTCCAGAAACTAAGGCAAGCCCGGCAAGCAGGTGCTCTTGTCCGGGCCATTCGTCTTTTCTTCGAACAGACCAGTTCAACTATTTTCCTGGACAACCCTGATTTACCAGTATTATTAACTTGACTGACAGAAGAAGCTGGTCTATAAAAGAGACTAACCATCCCCTCGACAGAGGACAGATGACCTCTTTAAGAAACAGAGAGAAAAACCATTTTCTCTCAGGAAATAAATTGGCATTTTTCTTGCAGATGTTTTTCTAGGAGGAAAAAATGAAGAAATTATTACTTCTCATCACCATCATGGTTCTTCTTATCCCGGTCCTCAGCCGGGCGGATGTAGTTACTTTTAAAGTCGGCTATTTTATTCCCCGGGCTGAAAGTGACCTCTGGCAAACTGAATTCGAAAATATGAACTTCACCAAAAGCAATTTCCAGGACAATAATTTTGGCTTTACTTATGAATACTTCCTTTCCCGGCAACTCAGTTTAGCCATCTCGGTCGATGGTTACTCTAAAAACAAGGTAGGTGTCTATCGGGGATATGTAGGCTATCAAGATTACGATGGTGATTGGGCTTATCCGGATAACTTTCTCGGAGAGTTTACACCTGCCCATAATTTCAATGTCACCATTACTCCTCTCCAGGTCTCCCTGAAAATTGTCCCTCTGGGTCGGGGTGAAAAAATCATTCCTTATATTGGCGGCGGCGTTGGTCTTTACCTCTGGAGTGTCCGCCTGCAAGGAGATCTAATTGACTTCAGTGATCCCTGGTGGGATACAGCCAATGAAGTCACCATTTACCCGATTTATCCCACCGACGCGCGGGAAGAAAACAAAATCTCCTTTGGCTACCACATCATGGCTGGCCTGATGATTCCCGTGGCTAACCGCATTAGTATTGAGGGAGAATTTAAATTAAATAAAGCCAAAGGTAACCTGACAGAGGCTTTTGAAGGGTTCGAACCTTTCGATCTTTCTGGATATATAGTGACTATTGGGCTAAATTATTGGTTTTAATCAGTTAATCTTTCTTTTTAAGCCGGCTCGTTAAGAGCTGGGCAACTTTTTGGCCGGAAAGAAGCATACCGCCAAAAACGGGTCCCATGCGGGGCCCCCCAAAAACAGCGTTGGCCGCCATACCACAGACATATAAATGGGGATAGACTTCTTTGGTATTAACTAGAAGAACCTTCTCCCCCACTTCAGCCCACATAGGTCTTTCACCGATAATTTTTCCTGTGGAGGTAAATAATTTTCCTCCAGATTTCCGGCTGACTATTTCAGCTATCTCAGCAGCATGGCCGGTGGCATCCACCACGAATTCAGCCCGGGCGGTTAAAGGGTCAACATGCAGGCCAGCCGCCTCAGCAGCTGACCAATTAATAACCACTCCTGCGACTCTTTTCTCGTAAATCAAGACATCTTCAACCGAAATACAGTTAAAAATCCGCACTCCTTCTCTAATTGACTGGAAAAGAAGAGCCCCTAACATCTCCAAGGCCGCGGCGACATAGTAATTTTCCTGATATTTTTTCAGGTTTACTCCGAGTTCATCCAGAATAGGCTTTGAATCCTCCTGGACAACCACCTTGTTAAACATCATCCCCCCACCCGGGACCCCTCCACCTGGGCGAAGAGTTCGTTCAAAGACAACCACCTTAAACCCTTCTCGAGCTAAGTTGTAAGCAGCACACAACCCGGCTGGTCCAGCTCCGACGATAACTACATCCGACTCCAGACTATCCAAAAATTCCTTGAAATATTCTTCAGTTATGGCCCTGGATATGATGATATCATCTAACATGACTTACCTCTCAAGAATGGATAATTATACCCTAAAGCTAATCCTTTCGTAAATCAAAAAATGGGGATGCCTAGTGAGGCTACTTAATAACGGTCATAAGAAACAATCTTCTCTAAAGGTTTTCGGGCTCGGGGAGGTGGCTCTTCTGCCGGGTAGCCCAACGGCGTCAGGGCTAAAACCCTGACTTCTTCCGGTACACCAAGAATTTCCTTGACCTCTTTCTCTTCAAAGGCGCCAATCCAACAGGTTCCCAACCCTTCAGCTGTAGCCTGAAGCATCATGTGTTCTAGAGCAATGGCTACATCCACCACCCAGGATTTCATATACCGGCCCATCCGGGCATAACTTTCTTCAGGAAAACCACAAGCAACAATTATAACTGGCGCCTCCGCCATGAAGTATTGCCGAGCCGAAGCCTCCGCTAACTGGCGGCGCAATTTTTCGTCCCTGACAATAATAAATTTCCAGGGTTGAAAATTCTTCCCGGAGGGCGCCAGTCGCCCGGCTTCCAGGATCCGGTGCAGAACTTCTTCTGGAAGATCATCCTGCTTATACTTCCGAATGCTCCGTCGGTTTTGAATAGCTTCCAGAATATTCATAGTCTTACCTCCTGAAAAATTAACAATCTCTCCTTTTGCATTGTCTCCATAATAATTGTTGGCGCTGCCTTATTTTAGAACAATCCACAACCGAAGAGAAGTAATGGTCAAAAATAATTACCGGCGTTTACCAGCCATTAACTCCTCTCTTGCTCTGGGAGAGTAAAGAGGACGGCTTGTTATCATTTGAGAAATCAGGTATCCTTAAGGGTAAATGGAATTGTGGTGAGAATGATGACCAAGAAAACAATAAAGATTGTTTTAACCTGCCTTGGTCTGGTCCTTCTTCTGGGGATATTTGCCCGGGCAGACATCAAAAAAGATGTTCGGGTTGAGCTAGATAGTCGAGTAATTAAAGATTTAAGCCCGAGAGGGTTAACCCTTACTTTTTATCTTAAAATAATAAACTCCTCTCGAAAAGACTACTATCTGGCTGGCTACACTTATCGCTTCGTAGTCGAACAAGTTGAATATTTAAAACTTTCGACTCAACTCGATGATTTCATTGCCGTGCCAAAGCAACAGGAGATTTTTATTGCCTGGCCAGTGAAGATTACCTATGCCCATCTCTTCACTACTGTTCCTTCAGTCGAAAGTCAACTCAAGTCTGTCTGTTATCTCAGCGGAGAACTATGGCTGGCGGATCGGAAGGGCAGGATAAAAGGGAAGATTCCGGTGGCTTTTTCCGGTGAATTTCCCATCTTCAAAAAACCTAAAGCCCAAATATCCCGGCTAAAAGTCAACCAGATAAGTATTGGAGGAGCCGACATTGATTTTCGAGTTAAATTTATTAATGATAATGGCTTCGAACTGCTGGTAGACCGGATAAAATATCAAATTAAAATTGGAGGACATAAAATCGGTGAAGGCGAGATTAGCGGAGATAAAAACCTACCTCCACAAGGGGAGAAGGAATTCCACCTGCCTTTATTAATCAGCTTCTTTGAGGTTGGCCGGGAAATCGCCGGTTATTTTCAACAAACTGAGGTAACCTGTCAATTTTCCGGAGAAGTTGAATTAAGAACAGTCTGGGGACGGATGACTCTGCCCTACAACCTGGAAAGCCGGATTCCAGTGGAAAAAATCCCCTGAGTTGAACTGACTTTCAATGAAGGTCAGCATCATTATCCCGACTTATAACCGCGCCCCTTTCTTGGGAGAAGCCCTGGACTCAGTGATTAACCAGACCATCTTTCCGGCTCTGTCCAAAAATGGTGAGATGGAAATTCTAGTCATTGACGATGGTTCTAATGACGAAACAGAGGAAGTAGCTTCTCAATTCAGACCTTATGTGACCTACATCCGGCAGGAGCACCGCGGTGTGAGTGCCGCCCGCAACCTGGGGCTGAAAAAAGCCCGGGGAGAACTGATTGCTTACTTGGATTCAGATGACCTCTGGCTCCCGGAAAAACTGGCCACCCAATTAAGTTTTATGAAAACTTTTCCCCAGACCATGGTCTGCTATACTGAGGAAATATGGATTCGACATGGTCGACGAGTCAATCCCAAAAAGAAACATCAGAAATATTCAGGCTGGATCTTTGACAAAGTTCTGCCCCTGTGCCTCTTAAGTCTTTCTTCAGCCATCTTTAGACGTCAATTGTTCGAGGAAATTGGTTATTTTGATGAGTCTCTACCGGCTGCCGAAGACTATGATTTGGGCATCAGAGTGGCCCATCGCTACCCTATCCATCTCATTAAAAAGCCGCTGATTATAAAACGCGGTGGCCACCCCGACCAGCTCTCCCATAAATACTGGGGCATGGACCGATTTCGGATTAAGGCTCTCCTCAAAGCTCTCTCTCTGAATCTAAATTCTGAACAGGAAAGATTGGTTCGACAGGAGATAATTCGCAAAGCCAGAATATTGGTCAATGGCTTCAGGAAAAGAGGCAAACATCCGGAAGCAGCCTATTACTCCCAACTAATCCGGGAGCATGAGGCTAAATTACACCCCAAGTAAGTGTGCCCTGTCTCAAGCCTAGGGAAAGGACGACGACACGCGCTCTAATACCCAAAGTAGTTAAAGAGGATTGATGGAGTTTAAGCTGGGCGGCCTTTTTTCCGATGGAGGAAAAAAGGCCGCCCAGCTTCTCCAGTAAAGTTGCCCGCCTGGGATCTTTAAAGACAGGTCATCTTTCTGGCCGATTCTCCATATTTTCACTGACTCACAGGATTCACCCGAAAAGTAAAAATAAACATCGAAAATAGCCTGGCTGTCATTTTCTTTCCCTGGTCATTTAATTAAGTAATTAAGGTTGGACTTATTTCGGGGAAAAGGGATTTTCGCTGGGATAAGGCTGGGAGGGTGGCTGGTTGACATTAATATCAGTAATCCCTAACATCCGCAGGGCAGCAAAGAGAACCCGGCCGCAATGCCGGAAAGCCACGGCGGCATGATGGGGAAACCGCTTCTCTAGAAGAACATGGCGGTAAAAGCGGCCCATTTCTTTGATGGCGATGACTCCAATACTCCCAAATGAATGGGGCTCAACATCCAGAATCTCGCCTTCGGCCACATAAGCCCGGAGTTCCGTCGCCGGGGTGGATTGAAGACGAAAAATGGTTATCTCCCCCGGACGAAGTCGCCCTTCCAGTGTTCCCCGGGTTATATCGGGCTTTCGAGTTCCTTCAAGAAGCCGGTGCATAATTAATTGATATTTCAAGACTGGCTTAACCAAGCAAGCAGCCGGCGTATTCCCACAATGAAAGCCCATAAAAAGATCCGTCCGCTGGTATTTCTGGCTTCTCTGCNTGATTTCGGTCCACAGGTCAGGGGGTACAGTATTGTTTATATCAAGAAGAGTCACCGGCAACTGCGTAGCACAGACCCCCAGATATTCACTTAAAACTCCATAAATGTCCGCTTCGCAGGCTACAGGAATTCCCCGGGCCGCCAAACGGGCGTTAACATAACAGGGAACAAACCCGAAATACCTTTCAAAAGCCGGCCAGCACTTATTAGCAAACACTCCAAAGGAGGAGGAGCCTAATTTTTCTTGACAAAAATTAAGTAAAGCCACCTCATATTGAGCTAGTTTGGGCAAAAGATCGGGAAAAGTATTGCCTGATCCCAATTCCTGAGTCATCTCCTCGACAACTTCACCAATCCGGGGGTCGCCTTCAGCCTGCTTATAGATATCATAGAGATCCAGTTCGCTGTTTTCCATAATTTCAACACCGAGGTCATAGAGTGGCTGAAGAGGAGCCTGGCATGTATAAAAATCTGCCGGTCGAGGGCCGAAGGTGAAAATCTTTAAATTTTTCAGGCCGAGCCACACCCGGGCCAGCGGGACAAACTCGGCTATCATCTCAGCTATCTCCCCAGGTGTGCCCACCGGATATTCAGGTAAATAGACCCTTAATCCCCGCAACCCGGCGTTATAGCTGGCACTCAACAGTCCACAAAAAGCATCTCCTCGCCCTTCTACTAAATCTTCACTCCTTTCTTCAGCCGCGGCCACCAACATTACCGGGCCCTTAAATTTTTGGGCTAACATTATCGTAGGACCTTCAGGGCCAAAATTCCCCAGATAGATAACCAGAGCATTGACCTGGTTGTCTTCCAGCTCCTGAAGAGCCCGAGTTATATCGGTTTCCTTTTCCACCACAATCTTTATTTCCACTACCGAGAGGCCCAATTTCCGACTCTCAGCCACTACCTTTTGCCGTCTCCTGCGTGATAATTCCACTGGAAAGCAATCACGGCTGACGGCTACCAGGCCAATTTTAACCTCAGGGATATTATTCATCCGGCCTCCTCCTTCTCTGCCCATAATAGGCTCCCGGACCATGCATCCGCCGATGATGTTTATCGATCAGATATTCATGGAGGGGAGAACAATCCTGCTGGAGACACAGTGTCCGCCAGGCCATTTCCGCCACTTTTTCCAGAATCAGGCTGTTGGTCACCGCCTCCCCAGGTGAAAGCCCCCAGGTAAAAGGACCATGTCTGGCCACCAGGACTCCTGGAGTAAGCAGCGGATCTAGTTGATTAAAACGTTCGACAATACTTTTGCCAGTATTCTGCTCATAATTTCGAGTTACTTCTTCTGAAGAAAGGGGCCGAGTGACCGGCACAGCTGTGCGAAAGGCATCAGCATGGGTGGTCCCTAGACAGGGGATTTCTTTCTCGGCCTGGGCAAAGGCGGTGGCGAAAGGACTATGAGTATGAGCTATACCGGCAATACGGGGAAAAGCCCGGTACAATTCAAGATGAATAGGTGTATCAGAAGATGGGTTCAAATATCCTCCCACAATATTGCCCTCCAAATCGACTAGAACGATATCCTCGGGTTTCAATTTTTCATAGGCCACCCCACTGGGTTTGATGGCCACCAGCCCTTCTTCCCGGTGAAAACCACTGACATTTCCCCAGGTCAGAATGACCAACCCTGAATTGTAGAGACGAAGATTAGCCTCCCAGACAATCTTTTTTAATTTTTCAATCCTCATTTTCCCAGCCTTTGTCGATCTCGGATAGCCAGCAGCTCCTTCATGACATGGAAGAGATTACCTCGCCATGATTTTGTGCCAAAGGCATCATGAAGATCGACATATAATTTATAAATTAAAGAATAAATACGGTGATTTTCGGGTTGCGGGCGGAAAACTTTTTCTCTTATCCCACACATCTTCTCCTGCGCCCTGGTAAAACTAGCATAACCNCCCTTCTCTTCCCCGGCCACTACAGCCGCGGCTATGGCTGCTCCCAGAGCGCAGGTTTGAGTGGAGCGGGCGACCTTCATTTCTCTTCCCAGAATATCGGCATAAATTTGCATAACCAGAGGGTTCTTCTCGGCAATCCCCCCGCAATTAATCACTTCCTTTATTTTAACCCCATACTCCTCGAAACGGTTAATGATCATCAGCGCCCCAAAAGCAGTAGCTTCAATTAAAGCCCGGTAAATCTCTTCCGGTCGGGTATGGAGAGTCTGTCCCAGCAGCAGACCCGCCAGTCGTTGATCAACCAGCACAGTCCGATTACCGTTATTCCAGTCCAGAGCCAGCAAACCTGATTCGCCCGGTTGAAGCTGGGCCGCCTTCTCGGTGAGGGCTTCATGAGAACCCATTTCTACTCCACCCGGTTGAATATAATTAACGAACCAGTTAAAAATATCCCCCACGGCGGATTGACCAGCCTCCAGACCATAAAAACCCGGTAAAACCGAGCCGTCCACAATCCCGCAGAGACCGGGAATATCAACCAGAGGCTGCTCCGCCGGCCAGACAGTGATGTCACAGGTGGAAGTACCAATAATTTTCACCAGAACGCCGGGAGCCACTCCGGAGCCAACCGCTCCAAAATGGGCATCCAGCGCTCCAACAGCCACCGGAATACCAGGTTGCAAACCGAACTTCTGAGCCCATTCCTCACTTAATCCCCCGGCGGGTTCATCAGAAGGATAGGTCACTGAGTACAGCCGGGAACGGAGCTCCCCGAGTCGGGGATCAAGTCGGGACAAGAAGTCCTTCGCCGGCAGACCTCCCCAGTCCTGATTAAACATAGCCTTGTGACCAGCAGCACACCGACTTCGTTTCATCTCCACTGGATCAGTCATGCCGGTCAGCACTCCCGGAATATAATCACAACATTCCACCCAGGAATAAGCAGCCTCAAATACGGCTGGATCAACCCGAAGACAATGCAAAATCTTGCTAAAAAACCACTCCGATGAATAACGACCGCCACATTTGGCCAGATACTCCGGGTGTTCCCGGGAAGCAAGCTCAGTTATCTCGGCTGCTTCGGCATAAGCAGTATGGTCTTTCCAGAGCCAGGCATAGGCGTTAAGATTATCCTTAAATTCCGGCAGAAAACTCAGAGGCACACCTGTTTTATCCACGGGCAGAGGAGTGGAACCAGTAGTATCTACTCCGATGCCAATAATCTTCTCCGGGGAGAAATAAGTATCCTCTTGCCGGGCTTGCTGAATAGTTCGGGGAATCACCCGGCTCATTGCCTTTAAATAATCAGCTGGATCCTGGCGGGCAAGGTTGGGGTCCTTGGAATCCAGGATGACACCCACCTCCCCGGACTCGTATTCTTCCACCGCTGTGGCCACTTCTCGACCAGTGGCCACTTCAACAATCAAGGCCCGCACCGAATTTGTGCCAAAATCCAAGCCCAAACTAAATTTATCCTCGGCCATAGCCATTCTCCTTTGACCTTTTGCTACTCTCTAATTTTTCTTCTCCTTGAATAAAAAATATCCAAGGGAAAGACTTAACTTAGGTATCCTTTGACCATTTCAGGAAAATCCATCTTTCACCACGCCGGACAATAAACATCAACCATTAGGGATAATATATTTCTTTTTAAAATTTTTCCACCCGGAGAAACAAAAAAATTGATTCCTGGCAATTTTTTTATAAAAGGAGCCAAAATTGCGATGACCCCGAACTTAACGAGTCTCAAGAGTTTTTTCTCTTGTATTTATTCTCCAGAAGTTTAAAATATTTTATCGGAAGTGAATACATCTTATTTTATCAAGCGCCGTTTATTATTTGTCATTGGCAGTCATCTCCACCCAAAATTACTTTCCTTTCGAACAACCCCGGGGAAAAAATTACAGGTTGGTTTTTCTTGGTTGAACAACGCGCAACCACTTCTCCTCCATTCTTATCTTGACCAATTATCCGGCACGGACTTTTCGTTTCCCCGATTACTATTAAAATATCGGCCCATTTTTAATGGAGGTTATTAATGAATTTCTCCCCAAAAAAATGGTTGTGTATAACTCTTCTTGGTTTGGGATTAGCCTTTATCAATTCCTTAGTCTTAGCCAAAAAAATAACGCCTGATGTTTATCGAGCTCTCCGGTATCGCCATATTGGTCCTCCCGGAAACCGAACTGCCGCGGTCGTTGGTGTCCCTGGAGATCCCTTGACCTATTATATCGGCGCCTCCTCAGGCGGCATCTGGAAATCAACCGACGGTGGGGAACACTGGGAACCCATTTTCGACGATCAACCCGCTCAATCCATCGGAGCCCTGGCTGTGGCTTTTTCGGATCCCAACATCATCTGGGCCGGCACTGGAGAAGCCTTTGTCCGAAGTAATATTTCCATTGGCAACGGTGTTTACAAATCCACTGACGGCGGCAAGACCTGGCAGCATATGGGATTGGAAAAAACCGGCCGAATCGGTCGGATCATCATCCACCCCCAAAATCCCGATATTGTCTATGTGGCGGCTATGGGCCACTGTTACGGTCCTCAGAAAGAAAGAGGCGTTTTTCGCACCAGAGACGGCGGTAAAACCTGGGAGCATGTGCTTTTCGTCGATGAAAACACCGGTTGTTTCGAAATCGCCATGGACCCCACCAATCCCCGTATCCTTTTTGCCGGAATGTGGCCTTTGATTATCAGAACCTGGGGTCGTGAAAGCGGCGGACCCAACGGCGGCATCTGGAAATCGACTGACGNTGGTGACACTTGGAAAAGATTAACCGGCCACGGTCTCCCTGATCCACCCATCGGCAAAGTCGGTCTGGCGATTGCTCCCAGTAATCCACAGGTGGTTTATGCGCTAATCGAAACCGGTCATCCTAACCGGGGGGTTCTCTGGCGCTCCAGCGACGGCGGCGAGAACTGGACTCTGATCAGCTATAACCGCCTCCTCAATGAACGCCCTCATTACGCTTCCCGGATTATGGTCAATCCCGCTGATGAAAATGAAGTTTATTTTGCCGCCAACAGTATGAGTATCACCCTGGACGGCGGCTATACTACAGAAGTCGTCCCTTGGAGTGGTGATTGTCATGATCTCTGGGCCGACCCCTTGAATCCTGACCGGATGATGATCAGTGACGATGGCGGAGCCATCATTACTTTAAATCGGGGTAAAACCTGGAAACGGATTAGTCTGCCCGTGGCCCAGATGTATCATGTGGCAGTCGATAATCAGATTCCCTATTATGTCTACGGAGGTCGCCAGGATGGAGTGGCCTACAAAGGCCCTAGTACTGGTTCAGGTGGCGGCCGAGGTTTCTCGCCCACCAGAAACCTCTGGGAAGCTACTGCTGGCGGTGAATGCGGTTTTGTCATACCCGACCCGGTGGATCCCAATATCGTCTGGGGGGGCAGCTACAACGCCATGCTGGAGCGGGCTGATTACCGCACCGGACATATCACCACAGCTCATGTCTGGCCGGAATCACTTTACGGGTCCCATGCCGCTGCAGTCAGGTTTCGGTTTAACTGGACTTTTCCCATCCACATTTCCCCTCACGACCACAATAAAGTCTATGTCGGCAGTCAGTTTGTTCACCAAACCACTGACGGTGGCCGCAGCTGGACAATTATTAGTCCTGATTTGACCACCAACGATCCCACCAAACTGGGGCCTTCCGGAGGACTCACCCGGGATAATCTGGCGGTGGAATACGGCTGTTGCATCTTCGCCATCGCCGAATCTCCCCTGGAAGAAGGCGTCATCTGGGTCGGCTCGAATGATGGTCTGGTTCACCTGACCCGGGATGGCGGGAAGACCTGGACCAATGTCACTAAAAATATTCCCAACCTCCCCCCCTGGGGAACAATATCTAATATTGAACCTTCCAAACACGTTAAGGGAAAAGCTTATCTGACCGTGGATTTTCATCAGATGAATAATCGTGACCCCTATGTTTATAAAACAACTGATTATGGCCAAACCTGGACTTCCATCAGCTCCAATATTCCCCGGAGCGTGTTTTCCTACTGCCACTGGATCCATGAAGATCCGGTGCGGCCCGGACTGCTCTATCTTGGTACCGAAAACGCCATTTATATTTCTTTTGATGATGGTCGAAGCTGGCTGCCGCTGCAGAACAACCTGCCTCATGCGCCGGTGCACCACATGGTGGTCCAGACCCACTTTAACGACCTGGTAGTCGGCACCTACGGCCGCGGCTTCTGGATTATGGATGATATCACGCCCCTCCAGCAATTAACCGAAGAAATCCTGGATAAAAAAGTCCACTTCTTCCGGCCCCGCCCGGCTTACCGGCTTCATAACCGGGTCGGCGGCCCCCGTGTCTTTCCCCAGGCTTATATTAACTATTACCTCAGGGAAGTCCCCCGGGGAGAAGTCAAAATAACCATCNTGGATGAAAAAGGAGAGCTGGTCAATACTCTGCGAGGAACTAAACACACCGGCATTAACCGGGTGACCTGGAATCTCCGTCATTATCCCGCCAGGCAGGCCAAACTGCGGACCAAACCGCCTGGAAATCCTCATGTGGTGGAAGAAAAGCGGTTTCACCTCCTCTGGGAAAGAGAGGGCTGGTATCCCATCTTAAGCTGGGGAACCTATGGCGGTTTCCGGGGTTTTCTTGTTTCTCCNGGAACCTATACCATAAAACTGACCGTGGACGGTCAGGAATACATCCAGCACCTGGAAGTCCGCAAGGATCCTCATTCAGCCGGGACNCTGGACGACATCAAAGCCCAGGAAGCTTTCCAGAAACAGATCAGAGCCAAACTCAATACCGTCTCGGATATGATCAACGAAATTGAATGGATGAGAAAGCAACTGGTTGATTTAAAAGAAGTAGTCAGGGCCACCCCNGATAAGCAACAAATCCTGACCGCTATCGACGAATTCAACCAGAAATTACGCAGTGTCGAAGACGAACTCTTCCAGCATATCCTGGCAGAGGGTGACTCGAAATCCTTCCGTTATCCTCATAAACTTTACTGCAAATTCTCCGTGCTGGCGGAAGATGTCTCCAAACTGGCCGACTTTGCCCCCAATCAGCAGCAGAAGGAAGTCTTCGCTGTTTTATGCGAACGGCTGGAAGTTCAGAAAAAGCGCTACCGGAAAATTCTGGCCGAAGATCTGCCTGCCTTTAATCAATTTCTGGCGGAGAAAAATCTGGCCGGAATTATCCGACCTGTTCTCTGGCAAGAAGGCAACCAATAATTTAAAAATTAAAATAGAGCCCGCTCACAAGGAGGTGTTTATGAACAAGAAATTAGTTGCCCTCTTTTTTGTTCTGGTCATGGTTCTNAATCTNGCCACCTGCCAAAAAGAAAAAGGGTTTCCAGCAATTGAAGTCACCTACCCTCAAACAAAGAAAGTCGATATCGTCGATGATTATTTTGGGGTTAAAGTGGCCGATCCTTACCGCTGGCTGGAAGAAATCAACTCCGAAGAAGTCAAGAAATGGGTGGAAGCTCAAAACAAAGTTACTTTTAGTTATTTGGAACAAATCCCGTTCCGAGAAAAAATACGCCAACGACTACTCGAACTCTATGATTATCCCAAGTATTCAAGTCCTTTCCGGGCAGGAAAATATTACTTCTTTTATAAGAACGAGGGGCTACAGAATCAGTCAGTTCTCTATATCCAAGAAGGTCTAGAAGGTGAGCCGGAAGTCTTCATCGACCCCAATAAACTCTCTCCCGACGGCACAGTCAGAATCTCTTTAATTGGCTTCTCCCGTGACGATCGCTANGTGGCTTACTCCCGCTCGGAAGCAGGCTCTGACTGGCGCGAAATCCACATTATGGAAATAGCCAGCCGGCGGGAATTACCTGACGTCATTAAGTGGGTCAAATTCAGTGGAGCAGCCTGGTGGAAAGATGGCTTTTTTTACAGCGGCTATGATCGTCCCCAACCCGGCGAAGAACTCAAAGCCCAGAATAAATTCCAGAAAATCTTTTATCATCGTCTGGGCGATCCCCAGGAAAAAGATATTCTGGTTTACGAAGATAAAGAACATCCTTTCCGTTATTTTGGCGTTGACGTGACTGAAGACGGTCGTTATCTCATTCTGTCGGTTTCAGAAGGCACCAGTGGCAATGAACTTTATTATGCCCCACTGGGAAAAGGGAAAATTAACTTTAAGCCTCTTATTACCGGCTTCTCCAATGACAGCTATGTTGTGGATAATCTCGGTGACAAATTCCTGGTTTACACCAATATTGACGCTCCAAAATATCGGGTCGTTCTGATTGATCCCGCCCGGCCGGCTAAAGAAAACTGGCAGACGATTATTCCGGAAAAGGAGAATGTCCTTAATCAAGCCAATACCGCNGGCGGTTATCTCTTCTGCCGGTATCTCAAAGACGCCCACTCCCAGATCTTCCAGTATGATCTCCAGGGAAAACTGATTCGGGAAATCGAACTACCTGCCCTGGGAACAGCTTCTGGTTTCTACGGCAAAAAAGAAGATAAACTTCTTTTCTACACCTTCACTTCCTTCACCTATCCCCCCACCATTTTCAAATATAATGTCGAAACCGGTCAGTCAGAAATATTCCGGAAATCAGAAATTACTTTTAACCCCGAAGATTACGTCACCACCCAGGTTTTTTACGAAAGCAAAGACGGCACCCGGGTCCCGATGTTTATCGTTCACAAGAAAGGATTAAACAAAAATGGCCGTAATCCCACTCTTCTTTATGGATATGGCGGCTTTAACATCAGTCTGCTCCCCTATTTCAGTGCCCTGAGAATATTTCTGCTGGAAAATGGATTCGTCTATGCTCAGGCNAATCTCCGCGGTGGCGGGGAGTATGGCGAAGAATGGCACCGAGCGGGGATGCTCCTGAATAAGCAAAATGTCTTTGATGACTTTATTGCCGCCGCTGAATATCTGATCAAAGAAGGCTACACCTCACCAGATAAATTAGCCATTGCCGGTGGTTCCAATGGAGGCTTATTAGTAGGCGCCGCTATGACTCAGCGCCCCGATCTGTTCAAAGTGGCTTTGCCGGCCGTGGGGGTGATGGATATGCTGCGTTATCANAAATTCACGGTAGGCTGGGGCTGGGTGGTCGAGTACGGCTCCAGTGATGACGAAGAGCATTTCCGCAATCTCTATTCTTATTCACCGCTCCACAATATTAAAGACGGGGTCAGCTATCCCGCNACTCTGGTCACCACAGCTGACCATGACGACCGGGTTGTGCCAGCCCATTCCTATAAATTTATAGCTACCCTCCAGGAGAAGAATAAAGGTCCCAATCCAGTGCTGATCAGGATTGAAACCCGGTCGGGTCACGGCGCCAGTAGTACCACCAAAATGATCGACGTCACAGCTGATGAATATGCTTTTATGTGCTATAACTTGGGAGTAAAAATCAAATAGGAGCTGCCAGAAGAATAAAATACCTTAATTGTAATTTTTGATGGATNAAGAAATATTTGAGGACAAAGATAGGTGGCGATTTCTGAAACAGGCGAGGTGGCTCCTTTTTTCCAGCCAGAGAAAAGAGGGGCCGCCAGTCCACTTATTCAGATCAAAAGTCAAAATCATCTCTCCCAATCCACCTTTGAAAGGAAAAAAATATATATTTTTAACCAGGAGGGCATGATGAAGAAAAAAGCGTCCATTATTCCTGTAATCCTTTTTGTTTTTCTGGCCAGCTGGCTCATTGTCTCCTGTGCTCCCCAAGAAAAGCAACAGCCGGCCGCCAAGGTAGTCATTAAAATCGGGGAGAAAGAAATTCAGGCAAAAGATGTGGCTATCTACCGCACCCGTGAATATCGAGGAAAAAAACGGCAATTCCTTTCTCTAGATTTCTCTCAGATTGACAAACCCACCTCTCTGGAGGAATTCACCCAGTATTTCCATTTCCCGCCTATCCGCCAGTACCGAACCGGCACTTGCTGGTGTTTCGCTACCACCTCTTTTCTGGAATCGGAACTGAAGCGTCTCGGCCGAGGAGAAATAAAACTCTCTGAGATGTACACCGTTTACTGGGAATACGTGGAGAAAGCTCGTCGCTTCATTCGGGAGAAAGGCAAATCGTTCTTGGGCCAGGGTTCTGAACACAATGCGGTCATCGCCCGGATGAAACAATATGGAGCTGTGCCGGCTGAAGCCTACACCGGTCTTCTTAATGGCCAGACTGAACACGATCATTCCAAACTTTTCCGCGAAATCAAAAACTATCTGGAATTCTGCCGCCAGAATGAGTACTGGGATGAAGACCAGGCCATCGCTTACATCAAATCAATTCTCAACAAACATCTGGGCAAACCACCCGAGAAAATTACAGTTAACGGCCAGGAAATGACCCCCAAAGAATATCTGGATAAGGTCTTACAACTCCCCCTGGATGATTACGTCTGTTTTATCTCTTTTAAATATCTTCCCTTTTACACTAAAGGCGAATTCAAAGTGCCCGACAACTGGTGGCACAGCCAGGACTACTACAACGTTCCTCTGGATGAATTCTATCAGGCGATTATCCACGCCTTGGAAAAGGGCTACACCGTTGCTCTGGGCGGAGATGTCTCTGAACCGGGGATTTACGGGGAAGAAGACGTGGCTCTTGTCCCCACTTTTGATATCCTGCCCTCGCTAATAGACCAGGACAGTCGGGAATTCCGCTTCTACAATAAGACCTCTTTTGATGACCACGCTATTCATGCCGTGGGCTATACTCAGCGCGGCGATCACACCTGGTTTTTAATCAAGGATTCCGGCGGGGGAGCTCACCGGGGGCAGTTCAAAGGTTACTATTTCTACCGCGACGATTACATTCGTCTAAAAATGCTCAATTTTATGGTTCATAAAGAGGCTGTGGCTGATCTTCTGAAAAAATTCTCTGAGTAGTTTTTTTAAAGATACCCATTCTTTTTCCCGGCCACAATCAAGAGAAAGAGTGGAGAGACAAAAATAAACTTTAATTGTGGGAGGAAGCAAGCAGACGGGAGCAAACAGGTTCCAACTCTTCCAATCGAGCAGGAGGTTTCTTGAGTTTTTGGAAGGGAGATGATTTTCTTCCCCAGGAGAAAACAAAAGTGGCTCCAAAACTCTTCTCCGGCACAAAACAATTAGTTTCCCAATCTTTTTCCCTAACTTTATTTGTTGAAAAAGGAGCCATTACTCAGGTACTTAGTTGAAGTCAGACCTGTTGGCGGTCAGGTAAAATTAACCAGCTGAAAATTTATATTGAAGGGAACTAAAAAATTAAAAAAAAGTTAAAATATAAATTAAAAAGAAGGGAGACGTCCATGAGAAAAACATTTTTTATTCTCGGGGTAGGACTCGTCCTCTTTATATTCTTATCACTTCTTCCCGAGGACATTGCTGCTTCTTCTTCTCTTCCGGACCAGAAACCTTGGCAGGTGGACGACGTCATCCTGCAAGAAAACGCCTCCGGGCTGGCTATTTCACCTGACGGCAACTGGGTCATCTGGGTTAAATCCATTCCTCATCAGAAAAAAGACGGTCGGGTAAGTCATCTTTTCCTGACCCGATTAGCCGAAAAACCCACTACCATTCAACTTACCCGAGGCGATGAGAGTGAATTCAGTCCCCGCTGGTCTCCCTCCGGAGAAAAAGTAGCCTTCCTCAGCTCCCGGAAAATTCCAGAGGCCAAGGATATTTCCGGTTCCCAGCTCTGGCTTTTTGAATTTCCCGGTGGTGAACCGCAGCCCATCACCCGGTTGCCCTTCGGGGTGCGGAGTTTCGAGTGGCTGGATGAAAACCGACTGCTTCTGGTGGCCAGAGAGAAAAGAACTCTCCGGGAGGAGGAAAAGAAAAAAAGAAAAGACACTGCCTATGTCGTCGAAGACCAAGAGCATATGCCTCCTTTTCGTCTGTTTATCCTTAATTTGAAAACCAATCAGCTGGAAAGATTGACCACCAATAAAGATCAGATAACTTCCCTGGCCCTTTCCTTTGACAAAAAATGGGTTATCACCCGTCATAACCAGAGCGTCCGCTACGGGGTGGATAAAAAAATCAAACCCAAATTCTTCTTGCTGAATCTTGAAACCAGAAAAAGTGAGGAAATCTTTCCTGATCCCAGGTTCAAACCCAACATGTTTGCCTGGGATCTCAATAACCAGGGGTTTTATTTTTCCGTTACCAGGACTTCCGATTATGTCCACGAAGGGCCCGGCGCTGATTTCCTTTATTACTTCGACCTTAAAACCAGAAAATATCATGAAATAAATCTGGATTGGGATTGGGGTCTTTTCTATCTCGGCTTTCAGGTGAGGCCAGACGGCTTTGTGGCTTCATTAGCTAACGGAGCCCGGCCTAAATGGCGGCGGTATTACCGGCAAGGAACAAATTTTTCCTACGAAGACCTCGAAGGGAAGCATGCCGCTAATCTCTACCGTCTGGTTCTCCATCGGACAAAAGATCTAGCGGTTTACCAGTTCAGCACAGCCTCCACGCCTCCTCAATGGTATTTCGGTCGTCTGGAAAGGAATCAGCTTCATCCCGTCACTCAACTGATTGAACTCAACTCCCACTTAAAAAACAAAAAGATGGCCCGAACCGAAGTCATCCGCTGGGTGGGAGCCCTTAATGAAGAAATTGAAGGCCTGCTTTATTATCCCCATGATTACCAACCCGGCCAACGTTACCCGCTCATTCTAATGATTCACGGTGGGCCAACAGGCGTAGATATGGACGCTTTTCGGGAATCCTGGGCGGCCTATCCCAATCTTATGGCCCAACGGGGAGCTTTCGTCCTCCGCCCCAACTATCACGGCTCGGGAGGCTATGGCCAGAAATTTGCTGAATCAATCAAAGGCCATTACTACGAATATGAACTTCCCGATATGCTTAAAGGGATTGACTATCTGGTTAAAAAAGGCTTCGTTGACCCGGATAAAGTTGCGGCCATGGGCTGGTCAAACGGCGGCATCCTGACGGTGGCCCTCTCTGTCTGGACCAAACGGATAAAAACGGCGGGGGTTGGTGCAGCCGATGTCAACTGGATCAGCGACTACGGCAACTGCGCTTTCGGGGTGAGCTTTGATAATTACTACTTCAAGGGACCCTTCTGGGAACACCTGGATCACTACATTGAGAAAAGCCCCCTCTTCCACCTCCAGCACATGAAAGTTCCCACAATTATTTTCCATGGCACCGAAGACACCAATGTTCCTTACGAACAGGGTTGGGAATACTACCGGGCCCTCCAGCAAATTGGCTTGGCCCCGGTCCGCTTCATTGTCTTTCCCGGCGAACCCCATGGCCTCCGCAAACTCTCCCATCAGCGCCGCAAAATTACCGAAGAACTGGCCTGGTTTGATAAATATTTCTTTAAAACCCTCCAGCCTCAAAACGAATCCCTGAAAAAAAACTCACCTCTGGACATAGCCCTCAAAAAACTGGCTTTTTCCCGAGTCAACGGCGCTTTCGGCCGGCTAGTGAAAAAGAAACTCATCCCAGAAACAGTTCAGGTTGAAGTTAATGGCCAGTCCCTCGAAATCGGCCGATTTGAAGTCACCCGGGCTCAGTGGGCCGCTTTTGAGCCTTCATACCACTTCACCCCCGGAACAGCCAATCTCCCGGTAAGCGGTCTTTCTTTTGCTCAGGCCCAGGAGTATGTCCGCTGGCTCTCCCGGTTAACCGGGGAAAAGTATCGCCTTCCTCGCGTAGATGAACTGGAAGCCTTGGCCAAAAAAGCCAAAACTGGCAACACTCTTGATTACTGGGCCGGTTACACCCTGAATTACGATGACGCCCGCCAGCTCCAGCAACTGGTGGAGAAAAAAGAAAAATTGAATCTTCTTCTCCCGGTCGACTATTTCTCCCCCACCGGAGAAAAATTAATCTTTGGTCTGGGAGGCAATGTGGCCGAATGGGCGGTTAATGAACGGGGCCAGGGTCAGGCCGTTGGTCGGTGTGCCTGGGCTCCTGAGGATAAGAAGACTAAATACACTCCTCCCCTAGCTTACACTGGCCTGCGTGTCGTCAAAGAAAAAAATAAAACTAACTAAGCTGCCCCAGCAAAAGAAATAAAATTCCTGGTGGCTTGCTTAAATGTTAACTGGAGTTTACAATAGCTTAATTGATGGATTATCTACAGGTTGACTTTCGGGATAAGGCTCTTTTTCTGAAGCTTTTCGGAGAGGACGTTTATGCCGTCGGGGGATTCATCAGGGATTATTTAAGAAAAGACCCGTCTGAGGACGTTGACATTCTCATCCTGAAACATCCAGTTGAGGAGATTGTGGCTAAACTCAAACCTCATGGCCGGGTGGATTTAGTCGGGAAAAGTTTTGGTGTGATCAAATTCACCCGGGAAGGGAAAACCTATGATATTGCCCTTCCCCGGATTGATCAACCTAAAGAAACTCGTCAAAGAACCCATAAAGACTTCAAGATTATCACTGACCCCCATCTCCCGCTGGAACGGGATCTGTCCCGCCGTGACTTCAGATGTAATTCCATCGCTCTTCGTCTGGCCGACGGTCGGCTCTTCGACCCTTTCCACGGCCGCGCGGATATTGATAAGAAAATCCTGCGGATGACCAACCCGGAGGCCTTCCCTGAAGATCCGCTGCGGGTGTTACGAGCCGCCCGCTTCGCCTCCATTCTGCATTTTTCCATTGATGCAGCCATTTATGAACTCGCTCAGGAAATTGATCTTCAGGGCCTCAGCCAGGAACGGATTAATGACGAGCTTTTCCGTCTTCTGCTTAACTCAAGCGATCCTTCCCGGGGACTTCAGGAGTTTTTTAAACTCGGGGTGCTGAAACAACTCTTTCCTGAGCTTTACCAGCTTACCCTGGCTATCCAGGATGCTCTCTTTCATCCGGAAACCGACGAATTTGGTCACCACACGGTCTGGCCCCATACTCTGATCACCGTCGATCAGGCCGCCCGCCTGGGCCGGAAATTCAAGCTTTCCCGCCCTAAAACTCTCTGCCTCCTTCTGGCGGCTCTTTTTCATGACGTCGGCAAGCCACGCACTGCTGATTGGGAATACAAAAACGGCCGTCTGGTCCTAACCAATAAAAGACATGATATCCTGGGTGAAAAAATTACGGCCAAGGCTTTTGATCGAATGAAGCTCTTCTCCTGGGAAGGAGTTGATGTCCGCACCATCACCCTTAATCTTATCCGCTGCCACCATCGCCCCTCCGAGTTGTGGCAAAACCGGGAAGTAATCACTCGCAAAGCGTTGAATCGGCTGGCGGCCGATGTTGACGGTGAAATAGAGCTGTTGATTCTTCTCGATGTAGCTGACCGGAGCGGACGTTCACCGCAACCAATAAGTGATCTCGACCGGGAAGGCCAATGGCTTAAAGAAAAATTCGAAGAATTAAACGTCTCCCGGGAAACGATTAAACCCATCATTATGGGACGGCATCTGCTTCCTCTGGGAGTTGAACCAGGCCCCGCCATGGGAAAAATCCTGAAAAAAATTTACGAACTTCAGCTGGATAATGAATTCCAAACCCTGGAAGAAGGCTTAAAAATAGCCCAAAAAATAGTCGAAAAGACCAGAGGCCGTCAGGAGAAAAAAGAGAAAGCACCCAAAAAAAGTCAGAGGTAAAGCAAATGGCTATTCTGGTTACGGGTGGAGCGGGGTATATCGGCTCCCACACCGTCAAACAACTCCTCCGGGAAGGATATGAGGTGGTTATCCTGGACAATTTCTCTTCTGGGCGGGAGGAACTCCTGGTTGGAGGGCAGGTTATCCGGGGAGATTTACGGGATAAAAAAACATTAAAGGAAGTCTTTTCCTCTTATAAAATTGNGGCAGTGATTCATTTCGCTTCATTGATTCAGGTTGGTGAATCCTATCAAAATCCCCAGAAATATTATCAGCATAATCTCTTGACCAGTCTCAACCTGCTGGAGGCCATGCTGGANAGCAAAACAAAGAAATTCATCTTTTCCTCAAGCGCCGCGGTCTACGGCGAACCCCAAGAAATCCCTATTCCTGAGGATCACCCCCTTTCCCCGGCCAATCCTTACGGCCAGACGAAGCTCTTTGTCGAAATAATCCTCAAAGATTACACCCGGGCCTATGGTCTGGAATTCATCTCTCTGCGTTATTTCAACGCCGCCGGCGCTGACCCGGAGGGAGAACTGGGTGAAATGCACGAGCCGGAAACCCATCTTATCCCAAATATCCTGCTCACTCTCCTGGGCCGAAAAGAGGAATTTCATCTTTACGGCACTGACTTTCCCACCCCCGACGGCACAGCCATCCGGGATTACATCCATGTCACTGATCTGGCGACAGCCCATGTACTGGCTTTAAAAAAACTCCTCTCCCGAGAAATCCAGGCCGACTTCATCAACCTGGGAACCAACAAGGGATATTCTGTCCTCGAGGTTATTCGGCAGGCTGAAGAAATCACCGGCTTAAAACTAAATTATGCGCCCCAACCTCGACGAAAGGGCGATGTACCTATTCTCTTGGCTTCTCGCGAACGGGCGATCAAAAGGCTAGGCTGGCAGCTTCACTACTCCGACCTGGCAACCATCATCCAGACCGCCTGGGCTTGGCACCAAAAGGTTAATTCCGGTCGCTCCTAGTAGCGCCAAGACAGAAGCCAGAATATTTACCTACTTTCCCCAAGTAGAGCACTTGGCCCAGTATGAATTCTGGATGACAGATGAAAAGAGGGTGGGATATTCCTGAGGGCATTTGTGGCTGGTTTTTCTATTCAATGATTGGATCCATCTTGAACCTCTTGGGTTGAGGGTTTCGGTAGTTTTGTTTTGCCTTATGTGTCCTTGATTAAGTGGTTTTTCGTGAAGGGGATTGGGAAGCAAGGCGGTAAGGTTTTCACATTTGACCTTCCTACTTTTTTGTTAGAGTTTACATTTCGTTTAACTTATTCCAGTGCTCTTGCCAGCAGACAATTTCATTTGCAATTTTTGATTTAAGAAAGAAGCTATCGTCCACTCTTTTCAAAGAAGAAAAAATCATTCGAAAGGCAGAATTACTTACGATGGCCATTTGACGAACTTATATCTTATATTGAAAGGACCAGCCGCCATTGATTCGCCCGATGAAAAAGAATAAATTAAAATTGTGAGAAAAAAGGCAATTTTACTCATCATTTTTCTAACCGGAATAGGTCTATTCGGGAGTTTAAAATCAGAGGATTACTTAATTCTCTCCAAATGGGACCTCTGGCGGGGGGAAACAAAGCTCCGCGGAGCCAATATTTATCAGCGACGGGTCTATCCGGAACTCGATGGTCCGGTGTTCTTAGGACAGGGGCCCGTTGGTCCACCTTATACCCAGGAAGATTTTGCCGCTCTGGCCTCCATGGGCGCCAATTTGGTCAACATTTCCCACCCCGGTCTCTTTTCAGAGAAGCCGCCTTATCACCCCGATGAGAAAATAATCGCCAATCTCGACCGGCTACTCGAGATGATCCATCAGGCTGATCTTTTTGCCGTGATTTCATTCCGCACTGGACCGGGCCGAAGCGAATTCACCTTTTTCTGGGGAGAAGACGGAGATTGGTTCGATGCCAGTTATTACAACGACCTTATCTGGATCGACCAGGCGGCCCAGGATGCCTGGGTAGCTATGTGGCGCTTCACCGCCAGGAGATACCGCTATCATCCAGCGATTGTGGGTTACGATCTTATGGTTGAGCCCAATGCCAACGAAATCTGGCTTAACCTCTGGGACCCGGAGGAATTTTACCGGTCTTATGGAGGAACCCTCTTTGACTGGAATCAATTGTTTCCCCGGATAATCAAGGCTATTAGAGAAGTTGATCCATCTACGCCTATTCTGGTCGAAGCCATGTCCTACGGTTCCCTGACCTGGTTGCCTTACCTTCAACCAGCCGCTGCCCCCGGTATTGTTTACGTCTTTCATCAGTATTCTCCCTATCTTTATACTCACCAGGAACCAGGCGAGTCTGGTTACTTTTATCCAGGACGATTCGACACCGACGATGATGGACAGCCTGAAGATTTCAATAAGGATTGGCTAGGTGATTTCTTCTCCATCGTGGACGAGTTCAAATCTCGCTGGTCCCATCCGGTGGCCGCCAATGAATATGGTGTGGTCCGCTGGGCCCCTGGTGCTAAAAATTTTCTGGACGACGAAATAGATCTCCTGGAGAAAAAAAATATCAATCACGCTATCTGGGTCTGGAATCCCTGTTGGCCTCCCTATAATCGGGAGATTGACGCTTTTGATTATCGCCATGGTGCCAACCCCAACAACCACACCAATCTTGACAACAATCCCCTCCTCCAAGTCCTCCAAAAATACTGGCGACGCAACCGGCTGCGGCCCTCCAAGGTTATCTTTCGACCCCATCCCCGCGAGGAAAAGCCACGCCCCGGAAAAATAACCTATCGACTTAAGAAAAAATAATTCCCCCGGACCGAAGATTATAGCAATTGGATGTCTCTTAAAAAAATAAACTACCTCTCCAAAATTGACTTAAATAACCAGTGATGGTATAAATACAAGCTCATAACCAGTGAAAAATAATAAATTTATAATAACCGCTCTTCTCCTGCCCCTTGCCTGTCTCTTCCTCTCTTTTTGGAGTTGCTCTTCCTCGCCCCAGCCATCTCTACAGCCAGAAAAAGAAGCCTCTCCGGCTACTCCAACTCCGGAACAGAAAGAACAAGCAGCCTCCAAAAAACCCAGCGATGAATCAGCCACCACTTCTTCGCTGGAAAAAGAAACCACCGCCTCAGCTGAAGCCATATCTTCGACAGAAAATAAATCTGGTCGATCCCAGGACGAAAAACAGGCAAAAGAAGACGCTACTGCTGCCAGCCTGCAGGAAGATACGCCGGTCAAAGATCCGGCCACCTGTCTGGAATTAGCCTGGCAAGCCTACCAAGATGCCCAGACCGCCTGGGATAAAGGGGACTTGGATACAGCTCTCCTGGCTCTGGATGAAGCTTACAGTCTTTTACTTAAAGCTGACCTGCCGCCCGACTCACCTCTTATCCAGGACAAAAACGACCTTCGCCTCCTTATTTCCCGGCGGATTCAGGAAATTTATGCCTCCCGGATCAGTGCGGTGATTGACAATCATCGAAGCATCCCTCTCGAAGAAAATAAATATGTCCTGGCCGAAATAAAAAATTTCCAGACGAAAGAACGGAAATATTTTGAAGCTGCCTATCGCCGCTCCGGCCGCTATCGGCATCTTATCCTAGAAGAACTCCGACGGGAAGGCCTCCCCGAACAATTATCCTGGCTGCCTCTTATTGAAAGCGGTTTCAAAGTTAACGCTTATTCGCGGGCTCGAGCTCTGGGATTGTGGCAATTTATATCTTCCACCGGCTATCGGTTCGGTTTAAAACGAGATCGCTGGGTTGATGAAAGGATGGATTTCATTAAATCCACCCGCGCCGCCGTTCAGTATCTTAAGGAATTGCACTCTTTCTTCGGAGATTGGACGACTGCTCTGGCGGCTTATAACTGCGGTGAGTTCCGGGTCCAAAAAGTCATCCAGGCCCAACGAATCAATTATCTCGATAACTTCTGGGATCTCTACATTATGCTCCCCCGGGAAACCGCCCGTTTTGTTCCCCGCTTCATCGCCACCCTCTTAATCATCAATAATCCGGAAAAATATGGTTTCAACCTACCACAGCCTGACCCGCCGCTGGAATTTGAAGTTATCGAAATCAACAAACCCGTCAAACTTTCTACCCTGGCTAAAAATATTGGTGTGGCCAGCAAAACCCTGGAAGAACTGAATCCCGAACTTCGTCACAAATCAACCCCTGACCAACCTTATTCCCTGCGAGTTCCTCCTGGCTATGGTCAGAAGGTATTGGCCGTGCTGGATAATGTCTCCCGCTGGATTCCGCCTGAAGCAACCTACGTCATCCACTATGTCCGCCGCGGGGAGACTCTCTCGACGATCGCCCGCCGGTATCGCACATCAATTTCAGCTATCGCCCGTTTAAACCGGCTTCGAAGTGTTCATTTAATCCGCCCCGGACAAAGACTCAAGATTCCATCAAGAGTAAGATACACAGCCAGGCGAGCAGCTTCTATGAACCTGATTAAAGAAGGAGAAAAACTCGTCTATATTGTCCAGCGGGGTGATAGTCTGTATCGGATAGCCAGCGCCTTTAACACCTCAGTCGCCCGGATTAAACAGATGAATAACCTCAAAAGTAATATCTTGCGCGTCGGTCAGAAACTCATTATCCAGCAGGGCCTTCCTGAAGGAGCCCGGGTATATGTTGTTCAGAGAGGTGATACTCCTTACAAAATCGCCCAGAAATTCGGTATGAGTCTGGAATTATTGCTGAAATTGAACGGTTTATCACGACGGTCGAAAATATATCCCGGTCAAAAACTCTACGTCCAGTCAAATAATTAATTAATTTACAAGGTTCTCGACGAAGACTTTCTTTCAAGAGACAGGCAGAGAGAAAATTATTTTTAGATTAAAATCAAGTTTTGCAATGCCCCCGGCAGGCAGCATTTCCCGTGACATTCATACAGCCAGTCGCTGCCTGTTCAGGACCAGTACCATATTGATATTTACA
Source organism: Candidatus Aminicenantes bacterium JdFR-80 (assembly GCA_002010725.1). Taxonomy (GTDB): domain Bacteria; phylum Acidobacteriota; class Aminicenantia; order Aminicenantales; family Aminicenantaceae; genus JdFR-80. The sequence continues at coordinate 23,692 of MTOP01000005.1, read as the reverse complement.
ATTCCCCAGCACCCATTCACTCGTATTCCCCCGAACCAGAACGATTAACAAAGGCGGGGACCATTTCTTTTTCATCTTTCCTCCAAGCCCCTTCTAAAGAAGCTATATTGTTTATGAGTTTAATATACATTATTCTCATGGATATTGCAAGTTAAATATTTAAAACTTTTTCTGTCGAGTTACTCAGCCTGGAGATAAACGTAAATTTTTAAAATTAATCGATAATTAAAGCCTCTCGTTTCTCCAAAAGCTAGCCCGACCATCAAAGTGCTTCTTCTACTTATACACTCTATAATCTCTCCTATTTTTATTAAAAATTTTTTAGGACAATCTTTCTATTATCCTTTACAATAAATAAAACAATTTTATGGGAGGTAACATGCCCTTTCACCCAAAACTAAAAAGAAGAAATTTCCTCCAGACATCCCTCCTGGGATTAGCTGGGCTGGGATGGTCTTTCCCGTCAGGCCAATTCCAGGAAGAGCCGGTCAGCGATAAAAAAACCGCCTGGCCACGAATAAAAGAATATCGCCCACTGGGAAGAACGGGCTTTAAAGTCTCGGATATTGCCGCCGGAGCCATCCAAGACGAAGGTGTCCTGCGAGCCGCCCTGGAAGCCGGCGTTAATTACATCGATACAGCTGAAGAATATCCCGGGCATCACCGGGTGGTGGCTAAAGCCATTAAAGGCAGGGACAGAAAATCGATTTTCATCAGTACCAAGCTCTTAGTCAAGAAGCCCAACGAATCCTGCGCCAGCTTTCTCCGCCGGGCCCATCGCTGCCTGGAAGAGCTGGAAACCGATTATGTCGATTGTCTGATGATGCATATGCCGGAACGGGTGGAAACACTCAAAACCCCCGGGTTTCACCAAGCCATGCAGGAACTTAAGGCCACTGGTCGGGTTCGGTTCGTCGGTGTCTCCAATCACGGGTCTTTCTGGTTCAAAGACCCAGCTCAAACAATGGACCAGGTGCTTTTGGCGGCGGCTGAAGACGGCCGCTTTGATGTTTTTCTGCTNGCTTATAACTTCCTTCAAATGGACCGGGGAGAAAAGGTTCTCCAGGTAGCTCATGAGAAAAAAATCGGTACCGCCTTGATGAAAACAACCCCCATCGCCATCTACTATAATTTAAAACAACGGGTGGAGGATCTGGAAAAACAGGGCAAAAAAGTTCACCCTCTCTACCAGGAAGGATTAAAACGGTATCAGGCTAAGTTAGTCAAAGCCCAAGCTTTCATCAAGAAATATAACCTCCAGAATCCCGAAGCAATAAAAGAAGCTGCCATTAAATTCTGTCTGAACAATCCTCATGTCAGCACCGTCTGTTGCCTGGCCCGCACCTACGACGAAATGGAGAAATTCATTCGGCTCTCCGGCAGCCGGCTGAGCCGGCCGGACCTTTCCCGGATAGAGCTTTACCGAGAAGGGTGTAGTGAACTCTATTGCCGCCACGCCTGTGGTCTCTGTGAACCGGCCTGTCCGCAGGGAGTCCCGGTGAATACCATCATGCGCTATCACTATTATTTTTCAACTCAAACCAGGGAAAAAGAAGCCATGACTCTCTATCATCGTCTTCCGGGGAAAAAAGCCGAGGTCTGCCAGGAGTGTCCCGGCTATTGTGAAACCGCCTGCCCCTACGGGGTCCCCATCCAGGGAATGCTGCTTATGGCTCATCACAACCTGGCCTTCCCTTAAAAAAACAGAGCTATCTCTTTTTCTTGCTCTGAAAGGAATTTTTTAAGAAAATTTATTTAAAGACAATGTTTCCTGGAGTCTGGAAAACACCCATAAATCAAAGGAGGGTTTTCTCATGAGAAAAGCCAACCCCTTATTGGCCATCATCAGTTTACTCCTTTGCCTTTCCCTGGGGCTTTTCGCCGCTCCGCCCCGTTCGGCAGGACTCAAAGTCTTCATCTCTGTAGACATGGAAGGAATCTGCGGCGTAATCAACTGGGAAGATGTCAGCCGTAACGGCCAAGACTATAATCTTTTCCGCCGGCTGATGACTGAAGAAACCAATGCCGCCATAGAAGGTGCCTTAGCTGCTGGAGCTACAGAAATTGTGGTCCGTGACTCCCATGGCAGTGCCAGGAATATTCTGCCGGATTTACTTCACCCGGCGGCAAAATTGATCCGCGATTGGTCCGGTAGCCCTCTCAGTATGATGGAAGGGTTGGATGAAAGCTTTGATGCCGTCATCTTCATCGGTTACCATGCCCGGGCCAATACTCCCGATGCCACCCTCGACCATACGATGAGCGGCAGCCTTTATGAAGTCACCCTTAATGGACACCCCATGCCTGAAGCGGGTATTAATGCTTTTATCGCTGGTAACTTCGGAGTCCCCGTGGTCTTGGTGGCCGGAGATAGAGCCATCTGTCGTCAGACCAAAGAACTCCTGGGTGACGTCGAAACTGTGGCTGTTAAAGAAGGCATCGGCCAGGCTGCCTTGATGCTCCACCCGCAAAAGGCCAGAGCTTTAATTAAAGAAAGGACCACNGTGGCCCTAAAAAGACTAAANGATTTCAAACCTTATAAATTGACTCCGCCTTACACCATGGTCGTGACTTTTAAAGATGAGGAACGAGCCAATAATGCTGCCTGGATTCCCGGGGCCAAAAGAGTAGGCCCTACCTCGGTCTCTTTTACCAGCTCGGATTTCATGGAAGTGCTGCGGTTTTTTAAATTCGCCCGCTAAATATCATTTGGGTCAAATTTTTAAATACATAATATGTGGCCCCAGTCATCAAATCAAGAAAGTGAGTCAATTTTAAGTTGGGTAAAGCTCTTTTTTGAAGGAATGAATCAGCTGGTAAAATCAGGCTAAAACTTTTGACTGACCTCTCTGGGATAGAGCCAATATAAAGGGAGGAGACAAATGAAAAAAACATTCTGGACAAAGTTAAGCTGGCTGGCCGGCCTCGGCTTTCTCTTACTTCTTGGATTCTCAACCGCCCGTCCACTCGCCCCTACCCCTTCCCAGCTTATTGGAGCGCGTTTTCCAGAAATTTCACCCGACGGTCAACAGATCGCTTTCAGTTACATGGGCGATATCTGGGTCATCTCAGTAGACGGAGGCCAAGCCCGCCGCCTAACTGACCATTTGGCTTATGAACGGGAACCTGTCTGGTCCCCTGACGGCCGCTGGATTGCTTTTGCTTCTGATAGAAACGGTAATAACGATGTTTTTATCATACCGGCCAGCGGTGGGGAGGCTCGTCAGTTGACCTTTCATTCCGGTGAGGACATCCCCACTGATTTTACCCCTGACGGCCAATGGGTTATTTTTACCTCCAACCGGAGAGCCATGTCGGCTATTTACAAAATCTCCGTCAACGGAGGTAATGCCCGCCCTCTCCTGGAGCGCTACTGGGTCTGGCCGTACCAGGCAAAGATTGGTCCGGAAGGCAATCGACTCCTCTTTGCTTTAGGGCCAGAAAACAGGTACTGGTGGAGAAGAGGCTATCGGGGGAGTAATTCTTCCAAAATATGGATCAAACCCCTCGCTGAAAATAAAGCCCAACTGGTTATGGAGGACGCCAGTAATTGTTTCTGGCCCCACTGGGGAAAAGAGGGTCGAAGCGTTTATTTTGTCTCCGACAGAGAATTTAATTGTAAAAATATATGGAAGAAAGACCTGGCCAGTGGCCAGCTGACTCCCATCACTCATTTCAAAGACAAGGATGTCAAGTGGCTCTCCGTGGCCCGCCGAGCCCCGTTGGCGGTCTACGAAAGAGACTTCGGGTTATGGATAACTGATTTGACTACCGGGAAATCCCGCCCCATCCCCATTGTCGCTCCCACTGAACCCAAGGAAAACCGCCTGCTCACCGTAGAAAATGCACCCGTTCAGGAATACCGGGTCTCACCCGACGGCCGGAAAATCGCGGCGGTAGTTCATGGTGATATTTTTGTTCTCTCTACTGATGGAGGTTACGCCCGGAATATCACCCGCTCTCCCTGGCGGGAAAGAAATATCACCTGGACAAAAGATAGTTTGAAACTAGTTTATGTTAGTGATCAGGGAGCCAACCCTGAGCTCTACCTGATCAAGGCTGATGGGAGTGGCCAGCCCGAGCGCCTGACCAANAGCGAAGAAGATGAACTCTCGCCTCAGTTTTCGCCTGACGGGCAGTGGTTGGCCTATTATCGGGGCAAACGCCAACTCCGCTTGATCAACTGGAAGACACGCCAAGACTCCCTCCTGGTAGAGAAAGACTTCGGGGGACGTTTTGCTGACGACTTCGCCTGGTCGCCGGACAGCCGTTTTATCGCTTATGTCTGCCGCCGCCACGGACAGCTGGATATCGCGGCGGTAAATATTAAAACCCGGCAATCCATCTTTTTAACCAACACTGCCTATGATGAAACCTCGCCTTATTGGTCGACCGAAGGCGACTTCCTGCTCTATTCAGCCAACCGCTACGGTCACAGCTTCCCTGAGTTTACGGGCAAATGGGATCTTTACCAGGTCTTTCTCCAACCCCGGCCGCCCAAATTCAAGGAAGATAANTTCGAAGAGCTCTTTCAGCCCAAACCAGAACAGACAGAGACAAAAGAAGGCAGAAAAGACAAAAAACCGGTGACCATTCAGATTGAGATGAAGGATATAGATCGCCAGACGGAAACCGTGGTCGACACCCGGGGAAATGAACGGGAATTTATCTATTTGGCCAAGGAGAAAACGGTCTATTTCCTCTCAGATATGGATGGACAAACTCATCTCTGGAAAGTGACTTTCAAAGATGATAGCTGGCAGAACTATCAGCCTTTTGCCCCTCAGCTACGTTCCCTTCGCCAGTTGCAACTCGTGGCCTCNTCGGGAAAACTCTATTATCTTCGTCAGGGTAAAATAGGCGCAGTGAATTTAAAAACCGGTAAGGCCCAAACAATCTCCTTTAGCACGAAAATTAAAATCCCCAAACCAGCTGAATACGAACAGATGCTGGCTGAACTTTATTATACCCTCAAATATTATTTCTACGATGAACATCTTCACCATGTTGATTGGACCAGCCTCTATCAGAGTTTCCGTCCGGTGCTCCAGCAACTGCGCCAGGACGAGGATTTCTACGATTACGCCAATGAAATGATTGGCTATCTTAACTCCTCTCACACCGGCATCCGGCCGCCCCGCAAAGAAGGACCGCGGGAACCCAGCGGTCACCTGGGCGCTATTTTCGATTTCCAGGACAAGAAAGTCATTCTCAAGAAAATCATTACCCGGGGACCACTGGATTTTTACCGGGACAAAATAAAACCTGGACAAGTGCTGGTGGCCATTGATGGGCAATCCGTGGATGCCTCAACTAATCTCTGGCAAAAACTCAACGGCAAAATCGGTCAGCGGGTTCTGCTGACTTTCCGGGATGAAACTTCAGGGCAAGAAACCACCGTCAAGGTTAAACCCATTTCCTCCCGCTCTGAACAGAACCTCCTGCTGGAGGAATGGATTACCAGCCGCTGCCGACTNGTGAAAGAGAAAACCGGTGACCAGGTGGCTTATATCTATATGCGGGCCATGGGCCGGGGTGACCTGAACCGCTTCTTGAAAGAACTGGAAAGAGATGCTGTTCCCCGGAAAGGCTTGATTCTGGATATCCGCTGGAATTTCGGTGGCAATGTCCATGACCGGGTGCTGCAGGCCCTCACTAAGCCACTCTACGCTAAATGGAAAATCAGAGGACTAAGCGAGAGTCCACAATCCACCTTTGCTTTCTCCCACCGTCCGGTTGTTCTCCTGATCAACGAAGTCACCCTCAGCGACGGTGAGATGACCGCTAATGGCTTTAAGACTCTTAAACGCGGTCCTATCATCGGCGAGACAACTTACGGTTGGCTGATTTTCACCACCAGTGTCCGGCTCCTGAATGGCGGTTACTTCCGTCTGCCCTTCTGGGGCTGTTACACCCTGGATGGCCGGGACCTGGAAACCATCGGTGGTGTCAAACCCGACATTGAAGTGGTCAACGACCTCAATGACGAATTGGCTGACCGTGACCCTCAGCTGGAAAAAGCCATTGAAGTGATCATGAAAAAAATTTCGCAAAAGCAGCAAAATTGAAGCTACTTGTTTAAAATTAAAAGAGGTGTCAGACACTTTCATTTGCCTCGACCATCTCAAANGCCAGTCCTTGGCCAAATCTCCCCCGAAAAGTGTCTGACACCTTCTTTTGTCACCGAGGTAAATTTGTTTGAGCGGAAATTAAAGGGAAAATCAACTTTCTCATTCTTGGGCAACAGAGCAACTGAAGCCAACGGCCGATAGCGATAAAAAGAAAATAGCCCTCTCTAACCGGGACTCAAAACTCATCCTGGCTGAAAGCCTCTTTTAACCAGCTCTTTGAGGATAACTGATAAAAAAGTGGCTAATATTTTTCCTTTANTGCGAGAGGCCTGATAATCCCAGGATAAGATTTTATCGATGGGAAGTAATAGAAGGTTTGATCTTCTAAAGAGAGCGATTTTTAGCTNAGCACCTCTTTTCCTTAAGGAGTCATCTAAAGTAGAATTAGATGGGAATAAAGGTCAGAAAAAAACCGCGGAGTGATGATTCTCCAATGAAAACCAGCCAAAGAGCTGTCTTCCGTTTTTATGAGGAGCTCAACCAGCATCTTCCGCCTGAGTCAAGGAAAAAAGCAGTCTCTCTCACCTGGAATGGCTCATTGAGACTGCAAGAGGCCTTGAAAAAATTCGGTGTGCCGGTGGAGGAAATTGACCTGATTATTGTTAATGGGAAATCAGTTGACCTGACTTACCACCTTCAAGACGGCGACCGGGTGGCGGTGTATCCTGTTTTTGAAACCCTGGATATTTCCTCCCTNGTCCGCCTCCGGGAAAAGCCGCTCCGCCAGCTGAAGTTCATCGCCACNCGGGAGCTGGCCGGATTGGCTGTTCGGCTTCGCCAGAATGGCTTTGACTGCCAATATCTTCCGCAGCTTTCAGAGCAAGAAATAATCACCCGGGCGGACCAGGAGAAAAGAATCATTCTCACCAGTCAGGCCCGTCTCCTCCGCCGGCCGGAAGTCCTGCGGGGCTGTCTCATCCGGGCGGAAAAGCCGTTGGAGCAGCTACGAGAAGTGCTGGCTCGCTTTCAACTCCGGATAAATGATAAGATAAGCTCGNCTAGCAAAAATGAAAGCACGAACTAATGCTTGATTATTTTTTGGATAAATTCTTTTTTGTTTTTCACACGGGTTTGATTTTTTTCAATCTTTTTGGCTGGNTTTGGAAAAAGACGCGGCTGGTTCATCTGGTGGTGATCAGCCTGACGGCGCTTTCCTGGTTTGGACTGGGCATCTGGTATGGGTTTGGCTACTGCCCCTCGACTGACTGGCACTGGCAGGTCAGGACCCGTCTGGGCTATTATGATTTGCCTGACTCCTATCTTCAATTCCTTTTTGAACATCTCACCGGGCAGAGAGTAGCTGCCCGTCTGGTGGATATTGTGGCCGTTAGCGCTCTCTTACTAGCCCTGGGAATATCGGTTTTCACCAATTACCGGGACCGGCGACAGCGCTCCNGNGACCACCGGGAAAAGAAAAGGTTTCAATAATCCTCTAATTTAGACTGTCTTTTGACCTGATATCTCTCCCCTTAACAGAAGAAATATTTCTTTTCCCGAAGGAAGAACATTGCTACTGAAGATTTATTAATATTGGTGGGATTAAAATTCGAAAATTAGAAGGAATAACTGATTTACAAAAGAGTAACAACCACGACGAAAAACGATTCTGGAAACGATAATAAAACCATATTCTCCCTCGCCATTGCCCCTCGAAGAATACGGGCTAATTGCTCTAGCTACAGACATTTGACAACCAGGACTCCCTTGGCTAAACTATATAAACTCAATGGCCCGTTAGCTCAACTTGGCAGAGCAGCGGACTCTTAATCCGCGGGTTGGAGGTTCGAGTCCTCCACGGGTCATTTTTTTTGTTTTTCAGCCTTTCTTTGAGAAGCCAGCGAAAATTTTCCTTAGCCCTATTCTATTCGGATTTAGCTGCCAGAGTTATCGCCAAAAATGAACCCCAGAGAATAAGAAAAATAATACTTATTTTCTTCTTCTCACCCCAGATTTTCTGTAAGATTGAAGGAAGAACTGTATTCCAAAACAAAGTTAAGGAAATTACTCAGTATTTTTATCTTTCTCTGATGGTTAGCTTTTTGTTTATCTCATTATGTTCGGTACATGCGCTTTTCAGGGAGAAAGTAGTTCTGGGATTATCCACGCTAACTGATAAAAGCAAAGACACCAAAATTTAATTTTAAGAGAAATGGCGAAGGAAAAAACAATCTTTTTTTCCCCGGCCGAGCGAGGTAAAAGAAAGAAATTTTATTAGAAAACCCTACCGCTTGGCTTCTTTGGCGGCTTTGACTTTTTCCTTGAGGGTTTTTTCTTTCTTTTTTTCTTTCTTTTTGAATTCAGTGCCCACCATTTCCAGGATGGCCATCTCTGCCCCATCACCAGCCCGGGGTCCGATCTTGATAATCCGGGTATAGCCGCCCGGGCGTTCGGAGAACCGGGGCCCAATTTCGTTGAACAACTTCCTGACCACTTCTTTTTTATAAATAAACCGCAAAGCCTGCCGCCGGGCATGGAGAGTGTCTTTCTTACCCAGGGTGATCATTTTCTCCGCCAGAGGTCGNGCAGCTTTGGCCTTGGCCAGGGTGGTCCTGATCCTCTCTTTTTCCAGGAAGGAAGTCACCAGGTTGCGTAACAAAGCCATCCGGTGAGCTGTATCCCGTCTGAGTTTTTTGCCACTAACCCGATGTCTCATTTTTCTTCTCCTTCTTCAACCTCCTTGGAGCGGGCNATTTCTTCCTCGATTCTCTCGATCAGCTTGGGGTGCAGGTCGAGGTTTAAGCCCAGATTGAACTGCTGCAGAGTTTCTTTGATTTCCGCCAGCGACTTCCGGCCGAAATTCTTGGTTTTCAACAGCTCTTCTTCTGATTTCTGGACCAGTTCATAAATGCGACCGATGCCGGCAGAGCGCAAACAATTATTCGACCGCACCGAAAGTTCCAGGTGATCGATGGGTTTGGAGAGAATATCGATTTGCGAAAAGTAGGGAATTTCTTTTTTCTCCGGGATGGCCTCCTTGCGGATCGGTTCATCCACTACATTGAGGAAAATAACCAGATGGTCCCGCAACAACTTGGCCGCCTCCCCCAGGGCATCGGTGGGGGNGACGGCACCGTTGGTCCAGATTTCCAGTTCCAGCTTCTCGTAATCCATGCGTTTGCCCACCCGTGCCGGACTGACCAGATAATTAACCTTGATTATCGGCGAATGGGAGGAATCCAGCGGAATAAAATCAATGCTTAGCTCAGGATCATGATTCCGGTCAGCCGTCACATACCCCCTGTTCTTGCGGACAACCATCTCGATATCGAGTTTACCGTCTTTATCCATGGAAGCAATATGAATATCAGGATTGAGAATGGTTATATCTGAATCATGTTCTATATCCGAGGCCTTGGCTTTCCCCGGCCCGTTTTTCTTGAGGTACATTCTCCGGGGCTGATCTCCCTCCATTTTGAGGGGGATACTTTTGATGTTTAAAATAATATCAGTAACATCCTCGACAACTCCGGGCAGGGATGAAAATTCATGGAGAACACCCTGAATCCGCACATTGGTCACAGCTGCCCCGGGGATGGACGAGAGTAAGACTCTTCTCAAGGCATTGCCCACAGTAATCCCATAACCTCTCTCAAAAGGCTGCGCTGAGAAACGTCCGTAGGTCTCGGTCAGCGACTCGTAATCACACTCCAGGTATTTCGGTCTCTGAAAGCCTATCTCGATCATGTTTCCTCCTTTTTTAGCTCCTAAGCTCCCACTGGCCAGGCCGGGGAAGCTTCCCTGGCTGCTGGCCCGACACTTTTATCTAATTGAAAACTCAGCTTATTCTTACTTTGAATACAACTCAACAATCAGATGCTCTTCCACCGGGATGGTGACATCTTCTCTTCTCGGGAGAGAAACCACATTGATGGTCATCTTATCAAAATCCACCGTCAACCAGCTGGGGATGGTTTTATTCCGGTGGGCCTCAATCATGGCCTTGATGTTTTCGTTATTTTTGGAGCTCTCTTTTAAAGTAATGACATCCCCTTTATTNACCAGCATGGAAGGGACAGTGGCTTTATGATTATTGAGACGGAAATGGCCGTGAACGATCAACTGCCGAGCATGACTGCGGGAGAAAGCGAAACCAGCTAAATAAACCACATTATCCAGCCTTCTTTCCAGCATGGAAAGCAGATTCTCACCGGTGATGCCCCGCATTCTTTCAGCCCGTTCGAAGAAAAGACGGAATTGCCTTTCCGACATACCGTAATATCTCTTCAGTTTCTGCTTCTCGCGTAATTGCAGCCCGTACCCCAGAATCCGCCGGCGCATCCGTCCGTGCTCACCGGGTGGATAAGGCCGTCTTTCCACCGGGCATTTATCGCTGAAACATTTACTGCCTTTCAGAAAAAGTTTGGTCCTTTCTGCTCGACACAGCCGACAATCAGGTCCAGTATATCTTCCCATGGCTAACTCCTTGCTTAAACTCGCCGTCTTTTTCGTGGACGACACCCATTATGAGGAATGGGGGTAATGTCCCTGATGGATTTGATCTCCAGTCCATGAGCCTGAAGAGCCCGAATAGCCGACTCCCGGCCCGCCCCAGGTCCTTTAACTTTGACGTCAACATAACGGACGCCGTATTCTTTCGCTTTTTCCGCGACTTCCTTAGCCGCCAGCTGGGCCGCAAAGGGAGTCCCCTTCCGGGCTCCTTTAAAGCCGGCCGTCCCGGCGCTGGCCCAGCAAACCGTATTGCCTTCCTGATCGGTAATGGTGATTATGGTATTATTGAAGGTTGACTGGACATAAGCTACGCCAAAGCCAATATCCTTCTTGACCTTTTTTTTCTTGCCTCTTCGACTTGCTCTTGCCATAGGTCTCTCCTCTATTTTTTCTTAATCGCCCGACCGCGGGGTCCTTTTCTTGTTCGAGCATTTGTCCGCGTGCGTTGACCTCGAACCGGCAGTCCTCGTTTGTGGCGCAGACCGCGGTAACATCCAATATCCATCAACCTTTTGATATTCAAGGTGACTTCTTTCCGTAGGTCTCCTTCGATTTTCTCCCTCTTCTCGATGATCTGACGGATCCGGTTGATCTCTTCCTCGGTGAGGTCTTTGACCTTTTTATCCTTGTCAATCTGAGCTTCAGCCAGAATTTTGTTGGACTTGGAGCGACCAATGCCATAGATATAAGTCAAACCAATTTCAACCCTCTTATTAGGAGGAAGTTCTATACCCGCTATTCTTGCCATTTTTCCACCATTTATCCTTGTTTTTGTTTATGTTTGGGATTGGAACAAATAACCCGGATGGTGCCTTTACGCTTGATTATCCGGCAGTTCCGACATATTTTTTTGACCGATGCTCTTACTTTCATCGTTGTTTACCTCATCATTTATTTAAAACGATAGATTATTCTTCCCTTAGTCAAGTCATAAGGAGATATTTCCACCAAGACCCGATCTCCTGGAAGGATGCGAATGAAGTGCTTGCGCATCCGGCCGGAGATATGGGCCAGGATGACATGCTTATTGGGCAATTCCACTTTAAACATGGCATTGGGCAATGTTTCCAGAACAACGCCTTCCGCCTCAATGACATCATCTTTTCTAGGCATAATGGACTCCTTTTTCCCGGTCTGCCTGTTCTTCCTCACTGACTAGGCTCAAAACCTGTGGACCATTTTCCGTCAAAGCCACGGTGTGCTCATAATGAGCGGCCAGACTGCGGTCTTTGGTAATGGCTGTCCAGCCATCGGAGAGAATTTCCACTTCCCAGTTCCCCGCGGCTATCATCGGTTCGATGGCCAGGACAAGGCCTGTCTTAATTCGAGGGCCGTGATGGGGGGGGCCGTAATTGGGCAACTGTGGATCCTCATGGAGGGCATAGCCGATTCCATGTCCAACGAAATTTCGGATGACAGAAAAACCGCGAGCCTCAACATAAGTCTGAATGGCATGGGAAATATCCGAGAGATAATGTCCCTCTTTAAAATACTCCAGGCCGGCCCAGAAAGCACCTTCTGCGGCGGCCAGCAAGCGCCGGGCTTCCTCGCTCACTTCCCCCACCGGACAGGTCAGGGCAGCATCACCATAAAAGCCTTCATAGACCACACCAAAATCCAGACTGACCAGGTCCCCTTCCTTAAGTTGGCGGTCCGAAGGGATACCATGAATTATCTCTTCATTAATCGAGACACAGAGCGAGGCCGGATAGCCGCGGTAGCCTTTAAAGGCCGGCTGCGCCCCCAGTTCTTTAGTCCTTTTTTCGGCGTACTTATCCAGCTCGATGGTTTTCAGTCCGGGACGAATCATGGCTTTCAATTCCTGGAGAATCTGTCCCACTAGACGAGCACTCTGGCGCATCATNTCGATCTCCTGGGGCGTTTTATAAATAATCATTTCTATCTTCTTAACTCTGCCGAAATGAATTGACTTATCCAGGCATAAAGCGCCTGGAAGATATCCTTTATTTCACCTGTCCCTTTAATCCTTTTATAATTTCCTTTACGCTCATAATATTCAATCAATGGCCTGGTTTGCTGTCGATAAACCTCCAGGCGTTTCCGGATGACCTCTGGCCGGTCATCATCTCTTTGAATCAAATCCGCCTGACAGAGATCACATTTCGCCTCCACCTGAGGCGGCTTCAATTCTAAATTATACACCGCCTGGCATTGAGGGCAAATCCGCCGGGCGGAGAGCCGGCGAACGATCTCTTCTTCATCCACTTCCAGATCAACCACNACTTCCTGCCGGGAGCCATCTATCTTCTCCAGAAAAATCGCCTGGTTGACATTTCGGGGAAATCCATCAAGAATGTAACCTGATTGACAATCGGGCTGGTTGATTCTCTCCCGAACTATCTCGCCCACCAGCTCGTCGCTGACCAGTTCACCTTTCTCCATTACCTCTTTAGCTTTCAATCCCAGAGGAGTCTGCTGACGGACCGCCTCACGGAGGAGGTCACCGGTGGCAATTTTGGGAAAGCCAAGCTTCTCACTCAAGAGAGAAGCCTGGGTTCCCTTGCCGCTTCCCGGTGGTCCCAGTAGAATAATCCTCATCCTCTTCGTCCTCTCAAACGTCCACGGCGCATGAAACCGTCATAATGACGCATCACCAGCTGCGCCTCAATCTGCTGCAGGGTATCCATGGCTACACCGACCACAATCAGGATCGATGTGCCGCCAAAATAAAAATTAACATTCAAGCCCTGGGTAAACCAGCGGGGCAGATTAGCTTCCAGAAAACTTCCGATCAATGGAAGAGTGTGGACCTTAAAACCGGTCATTAAAAATTCCGGCAATATAGCTACAGCAGCCAAGTAAATAGCCCCAACCAGAGTAATCCGGGAGAGCACGCCATCGATAAAATCCGCGGTGTTTTTCCCCGGCCGGATACCTGGAATAAAACCCCCGTATTTACGGAGATTATCAGCCACATCCGTGGGATTAAAAATAATTGAAACATAAAAATAAGTGAAAAAGATGATGGAAGCTACATAAAGTAAATTATAGAGAGGCATCCCCAGACCAAATTGTTGGGCGATGCTCTGAAAGACCGGCACTCTGACCAGCTGAGCCAACGTCGATGGAATGGTAATCACCGAGGCAGCGAAAATAATAGGAATAACACCACCGGTATTCACCCGCAGCGGTAAATGAGTACTCTGGCCGCCATAAATTTTACGGCCGACTACTCGTTTGGCGTAAGAAACCGGAATCCTCCGTTGGCCTCTTTCCACAAAAACGATAACTGCGATTACCGCCACCATCAACACCACCAGGAAAATAAGACGNAGAGGTGTCATGTCGCCGCTACGCAGCCCGGAGAGAATACTCTGCATCCCCCGGGGGAGATCAACCACAATGCCGGCAAAAATGATTAAGGAAATGCCGTTGCCGATGCCTCTTTCGGAAATCTGCTCACCCAACCACATGATAAAAACCGTCCCGGTGGTCAGGGTGAGCACGGTTAACATCTTAAAACCTAAACCGGGATTAGGAACAATCGGTGCTCCCCCGGGACTTTTGAGAGCTTCCAGAAAGATACTGATACCAAACGCCTGAATAACGCAAATAATAATTGTTCCATAACGGGTGTATTGGGTTATCTTCTGGCGCCCCAGTTCTCCTTCCTTGGAGAGGCGTTCCAGATAAGGCCAAACCACCTGGAGAAGCTGGAGAATAATCGAAGCACTGATATAGGGCATAATCCCCAAAGCAAAGATGGTCATCCGGGACATATTCCGCCCGGAGAAAAGATCAACAAACCCCAGAATGGTACCCTTCTGGGATTGCCAGAATTCAGCCAGAGCCGTGGCACTTATACCCGGATTGGGAATCTGAGCACCAATCCGGTAAACGGCCAGCAGCATGAGGGTAAAGATAATCCTCTTCCTTAAATCCGGAATGCTGAAAATGTTTCTGATACTCTCAAGCATGGTTAACTTCCAATCAGAATGGCTTTTCCTCCGGCCTCTTCAATTTTCTTCCGGGCTGAGGCTGAAAATTTATGGGCATGAATCGTTTTCGCTGAGGTTAATTCTCCCCGTCCCAGAATTTTAATCTTCTCCGTCGCCTTTTTAATAACACCAGCTTCAGCCAGATCCTGGGGAGTTAGTTCCTTTTTCTTCAGCGAGGCCAGTCGTTCTAAATTAATAATTGTATATTCCTCTTTAAATATATTGGTAAATCCTCGTTTCGGCACCCGCCGGTGGAGAGGCATTTGACCACCTTCAAAGCCTCGTTTCTGGGAAAACCCGGAAATAGATTTTTGTCCCTTGGTTCCTCGACCGGCTGTTTTACCATGCCCTGAACCCGGGCCCCGNCCGACTCTTTTCTTCTGTTTTCTGGCTCCTCTGGCTGGTTTTAAATTGCTTAAGTTCATTTTTTCTCCAAGACCTCCACTTCGACAAGATGAGGTATTTTGCGGATCATACCCCAGATTTCCGGACAATCCTTTCTGATGACGACTGAATTAAGCTTTCGCAAACCCAATCCTCGCACGACCTCCCGATGCTTTCTGGGCCGGCCGATAAGACTCCGCACCAGCTTTATTTTCAATTGCCTGTCCTCTGTTTTTGCTTGTGCTTGTTTGTTCTTCATTGCCATTTTCACCACCTCGCCTCGTATTTACGACCACAATTTATCTTCAGGAATATTACGAATCTTGGCCACCTTTTCCGGCCATTTTAATTTTTGTAAGGCATCCATTGTCGCCCGGGCGACACTTATCGGGTTATTACTCCGCAGCGACTTGGTCAAAATATCCTTGATCCCGGCTAATTCCATGATAATCCGGACAGCGCCACCAGCAATCACCCCGGTTCCTTTGGAAGCCGGCCGGAGAATAACCGCGCCGGCATCATGCCCCCCTTTGACAAAATGGGGAATGGTTGTTCCCTTAAGGGGAATTTTAATCAAATTCTTTTTGGCTTCTTCGGCAGCTTTAGCGATCGCCATGGGGACTTCACGCGCCTTCCCTTTACCGATACCCACTCGACCCTGACCATCTCCCACCGCCACCAGGGCGGAGAAACTTAAATTCTTACCACCTTTAACCACCTTGGTCACCCGACGGATAGAGATGACCTGTTCTTTTAATTCCGGCTCTTGCCTTTCTTCCATCTCTTCCTTGATGATTTCTTCGTCAACCACGCTCAATCCTCCTTTTGTAAGCTGCCTAATTTAAAAAATTATACCTTCCTGGCGCAAACTCTCGGCTATAGCTTTTACCCGGCCATGATAGGGATAAGCTCCTCGGTCGAAAACAATTTTCTCGAGCTTCCTTTCCTTTAACCGCTGAGCCAGGATCTTGCCCAATTCCTCGGCGGCCTTAATATTCTTGGTGTTTGTCATCTTCTCCCGAAAGCTTTTCTCCAACGTACTAGCTCCAAACAGAACCCGGCCGGAGACATCGTCGACTACCTGGGTATAAATATAACGATTACTCTTATAGATAAAAACACGAGGTCGCTCCGGAGTTCCCCGGATTTTCTTACGGATTCTCTTTCGAATTTTTTCTCTTGATTTCTTCTTGAGTTCGACTTTATCTTTAAACACCGCCCACCCCCGCTCGTCGTTCTTTCTTGATGAGTCGTTCGCCTACATAGCGAATTCCCTTAAGTTTGTAGGGATCAGGTTTGCGGAAACTGCGAATTTTATAAGCTTCCTGGCCAACTCGCTGTTTATCTATACCACGGACAGTGATCAGGGTTGGTTTTTCCAGAATTATTTCTATGTCCTCTGGAATCTCATAAATTACCGGCTTCGAATACCCGAGATACAATTCCAGCTTCCCCTTATCCAGCTTGGCCCGATAACCCACACCAACAATTTCCAGTTTCTTCTCAAATCCCTGCGAGACGCCATGGATGGCGTTAGCGGCCAGAGTTCGACACAGGCCATGAAAGGCTCTCACCTTTGGTGTTTCCTTTTCCCGGATAAAGATGAGCTGATTATCCTCCATCTCCGCCCGAATTCCCTCAAAGAGAGGAGACTCCAATTGGCCTTTTGGCCCCTCCACTTTAATCTTATCCGGAAGAATGTTCACTTTGACTCCTGCTGGAATCGGAATCGGTTGTTTTCCTACTCTAGACATTGTTCTGCCCCTTCACTTAGATTTACCAAATGTAACAGATGACCTCGCCTCCTACACCGAGTTCCTCACACTGTTTTCCGGTGAGAATCCCTCGGGAAGTAGATATAATCGCTATTCCCAGCCCATCGAGGACTTTCGGGATTGAATCCTTCTGGCAATAAACGCGCCGCCCGGGTTTGCTTATCCTCTCCAGGCCGGTGATGGCACTTTCTTTGTTCTCATCATACTTAAGTGTTATGATTAAAACACCCTGCTTGTTGTCATCAACATACTTGAAGTTTTGGATAAATCCTTCATTTTTTAGTATTTTGGCGATTTCCAGCTTCATCTTGGAGCAGGGAATCTCCACCTGTTTCTTGCGGGCCATCACCGCGTTTCTTATTCTGGTTAGCATATCAGCGATTGGGTCAGTCATAGTCATTTTCTCAACCTCTCTCTTTTTATTCCGGTTACCAAGAAGCCTTTGTAATCCCGGGAATTTCTCCTTTTAGAGCCAACTCCCTTAAACACAGGCGACACAATTCGAATTTGCGGTAATAACCTCGCGGCCGACCGCAAATTCGACAGCGACTCTTTTTTCGCGTCGAAAACTTGGGCTCTCTCTGGCACTTTGCTATCGAAGATTTCCTAGCCACTTTTCTCCTTCCTTAATGAATGTCTCGGAAAGGCATTCCTAGTTTTTTTAATAAAGCATAGGCCAAGCGGTCATCCTTGGCTGAAGTAACAATGGTTATATTCATACCCCTGGATTTTTCCACCTTGGTGTAATCTATCTCGGGAAAGACCAGCTGGTCCTTCAGTCCCAGGGTGTAGTTTCCTCGACCATCAAAGGAGCGGGGAGACACCCCACGGAAATCTCGCACCCGGGGCAGGACAATATTAACCAGGCGATCAAAAAATTCATACATCCGTCGGCCCCTCAGGGTGACAAAGCAGGCAATCGGCTGCCCCTTGCGCAACCGAAAAGCTGAGATCGATTTCTTGGCGCGTGCTGTGGCCGGCCACTGACCGGTAATCTGACTCAATTCTTTCTTGGCCGCGTCCAGCACTTTAATATTCTGAGTGGCTTCTCCCACTCCGATATTAATCACTATCTTCTCCAGTCGGGGAACTGACATAACGTTCTTTAGTCCAAACTCCTCCTGGAGCTGAGGGATTATTTCTTTCTTATATTTTTCCAGCAAACGACTCATGGCCCACTCCTAATTATTGCTTCTCCAAACTCGATTCGCATTTAACACAAACTCTTATCTTGCTCCCATCTTCAAGAATCTTCTTCCGAGCCCGAACACCCTGACCGCATTGTGAGCAATAGAGCATGACGTTGGAAACATGTATTGGCGCTTCCTTTTCCATTATTCCACCCTGAATATTGCGGCTCTGGTCCCGACGAATAAATTCTTTGACAAAATTCACCTTTTCGACTATCACCCGGTTCTTTTCGGGGAAAACTTTCAACACTTTACCTGTCTTCCCCTTATCTTTGCCGTTAATGACGATGACTGTATCATCTTTCTTGAAGGGTATTTTGTTCATCACAGCACCTCCGGAGCCAGAGAAACAATCTTCATGAACTTCTTTTCCCTTAATTCCCGGGCTACCGGGCCGAAAACGCGCGTCCCCACTGGTTCTCCCTGGCGGTCGATAATCACCGCGGCATTATCATCGAATCTGATATAAGACCCATCTTTACGTCGGACCTCTTTCTTGGTTCGGACAATTACGGCTCGCACTACTTTTCCTTTGGGAATTTTACTCTCCGGATCGGCTTCCTTAACCGTGGCGGAAATAACATCGCCGATGGAAGCAGTCTTCCCCACTCCTCCTCCCAGAGGAGTGATACACATGATCTTCTTAGCACCTGAATTGTCAGCTACCTTGAGACGTGTCTGGGCTTGTATCATTTTTCTTTTCCTCTATCGATTTTTCTTTAGAAGGAGAAAGTCCGATAATTTCCTGCACCCGCCAGCGTTTCCGTTTACTAATCGGCCTGGTCTCAACTATGCGAACTACATCACCAACCTTGCATTTTTCATACTCATCGTGTGCCAGATACTTTTTCTTCCGGCGGATGAATTTTTTGTATAATGGATGCTGAACCTGTCGTTCCACCAGGACGGTAACTGTTTTCTGCATCTTGGTTCCGATAACAACACCAATCTTCGTTTGTTTCCTTGCTTGATTTTGCTTCATCCTTCTCTCTTCCTTTGCTGTTCTAATTCCCTGATAATAGTCTTGATGCGGGCAATGTCTTTTCTGATACTCCGCATCTTCATTTGATTCTCCAGCTGACCCAGGGTATGCTGGAATTTTAATTTAAATAGCTGGTCCTTAAGCTCCTGTTCTTTGGTTAAAAGCTCGTCTAAAGACATCTCTCTCAATTCTCTGGCTTTCATCGCAACACCCTATTTTCTCTGGTTATAAAACGGGTCTTTATCGGGAGTTTATGGGAAGCCANTCTCATGGCCTCCCGGGCGGTCGCCTCATCGACACCTTCCAACTCATAAATAATCTTGCCGGGCCGCACAACATCAACCCAGAACTCCGGATCACCTTTTCCCTTACCCATCCGCACTTCTGTGGGCTTTTTGGTAATGGGTTTCCAGGGAAAAACCCGAATCCAAAGTTTTCCCTTTCTTTTCATAAAGCGGGTGATGGTGATTCGACCGGCTTCAATCTGGCGAGCTGTCAACCAACATGGTTCCAGAGCCTGGAGACCATAATCACCAAANCTTAATTCAGCGCCTCGATAGGCTTTGCCCTTCATCCGACCCCGCTGCTGTTTACGATATTTGACTTTCTTCGGCATCAACATGGCTAAATCTCCTCTATCTCAGTTATTTGGGAAGTAACTTTTGGCTTATCGACATCAGTCCTATATATCCAGACTTTAATTCCTATCTGCCCATAAGTAGTAAAGGCCTCGGTAAAACCATAATCTATATCCGCTCGCAGTGTCTGAAGAGGCAACTGCCCCCGAAGATACCACTCCGAGCGAGCGATTTCCACACCACCCAATCGACCGGAACACATGACCTTAATTCCCCGGGCGCCCATTCTCATGGCCATTTCCACTGCTCGCCGCATCGCTCGTCTATAGGCAATTCGTTTTTCCAGTTGAATGGCAATCCCCTCAGCCACAAGTAAAGCATCCAACTCGGGCTTGTCAATTTCCCGGATATCAATATAAACTTCTTTCCCGGTTAATTCTTCCAGATAAGATTTCAAACTTTCGATTTCCCGACCACCACGACCAATGACAATCCCTGGCCGGGCTGTGTGAATAATTACCCTCACCTTGGGTCCCACTCTTTCCACATCAACCCGGGAAATACCAGCATGGTAATACCTTTTTTTGATCTCCTTCTTCATTTTCAGGTCTTCATGCATTAGACGGCTGTACTCAGCGCCCTTGGCAAACCACCGGGAGGTCCACTGCTTGTTAAAACCTAAGCGAAAACCGATTGGATGTGTCTTCTGTCCCACTTTTTATCTCCCTTTTCTTTCTTCTAAATAAATATGGACATGACTTGTCCTTTTTAAAATCCGGGTCGCCCGACCCATGGCCCGGGCTCGAAAGCGTTTCCAAGTCGGCCCCTGGTCAATATATATTCTCGAAATGTAGAGATCATCCACATCCACATCAGGCAATTTCTGTTGGGCGTTGGCAATGGCCGAACGGAGAACCTTCTCAATAATAGCACTGGCCTTTCTTTTCTTGGAGTACCTTAAAATTGTCAGGGCCTCACCCACATACCGGTCCCGGATTAAATCCGCGACCAACCGGGCTTTTAACGGCGAAATCCTAATGTATTTTCCGGCAGCATGAGCAATATAATTTTGTTCGTTCATTTTACTTCTTCATCCTGATAGTTCTGGCTGTTTTTGATGTATGACCTTTAAATGTCCGCGTCGGAGAAAATTCACCTAGTTTATGACCAACCATGTTCTCGGTAATAAACACCGGAATAAATCTACGGCCGTTATACACAGCAATGGTCAACCCGACCATTTCGGGAATTATTGTTGAGCGCCTCGACCAGGTTTTAATAACCTGTCTTTTTTCCCGCTGGCGGGCAGCCGCCAGGACTTTCTTTAACAACTTCTGATCAACAAACGGTCCCTTTTTTAGCGAACGTCCCATGATTACTTACTCCTTCGGCGGACAATAAATTTCTGTGTTCTTTTATTACGCCTGGTCCGGTAACCTTTGGTGGGAATTCCTGTAGGTGATACCGGATGGCGTCCACCTTTAGCCTTACCTTCGCCGCCGCCATGGGGATGGTCTATGGGATTCATGGCCGTGCCTCGGACATGAGGCCGCCGCCCCAGCCATCTTTTCCGGCCGGCTTTACCAATATCAATATTCTGGTGGTCAAGATTGCTGACCTGGCCGATGGTAGCCCGGCAGTCAAGATGGATCAAGCGAATCTCGGAGGAAGGCATCCTGATATGGGCATAATCCCCTTCTTTGGCCAGGATCTGGGCAGCGGCTCCAGCTGCTTTGGCTACCTGTCCACCCTTGCCTATTTTTAACTCTATATTGTGCACTATTGTCCCCAGGGGGATATGGCGCAACGGCATGGCATTACCGGGCAGAATATCAACCTGCTTATTGGAAGAAATCACTGTCTGGCCAACCTTTAAGCCCACCGGCGTCAGGATATATCGTCTTTCTCCATCAGCATACTTGATCAAGGAGATGTAACCCGAGCGATTGGGGTCATATTCAATCGTTTCGACTACTCCGGGAACATCCAGTTTATCTCGTTTAAAGTCGATAATCCGGTATAATCGTTTGTGCCCTCCACCCCGGTGGCGAATGGTCACGTGGCCAGCGGAATTGCGACCGCCGCTTTTCTTTAACGGTTCAACCAGCGGCTTGAATGGCTCGGTGGTGGTAATCTCTTCAAAAGTGAGACCGGTCCGATGTCTCATGCCTGGAGTTGTTGGATTGAAATTCTTTATTCCCATGGTTATACTGCCTCAAAGTATTCAATCATTTTTTCGCCTTCTTTTAATTTGATATAGGCTTTCTTCCAGTTTCTTTTCCGACCAATGTTGCGGCCCACTCGGCGTTCTTTCCCTTTTTTATTCATTACTCTAACCCGCTCAACCTTAACCTTAAACAACTGCTCGACGGCTCGCTTGATCTCTATCTTATTAGCCCGGGGATCAACCTCAAAACATATTTCTCTATTTTTTTCCTTTAACCAAGTGCTCTTCTCAGTGATTACCGGTCGAATAATTATTTGATAAGGATCTTTCATCACTTTAATCTCTCCATCAAGGATTCATAAGCCCGTTGGGATAAAACCAGACATTCGTGGTTAAGCACATCATAAACTGTCACCTGATCTGGACCTTTGGGAGTGATCCCGGGGATATTGCGTAAGGATAAAAACATGTTCTTGTTCTCGGGGAGATCCACAATCAGAGCGGACTCTAGTTCGAATTTCTTCAGAAACTCAACTCCCAGCTTGGTCTTGGGCTGGTCAAAATTAATGCTTTCCAGCAAAAAAAGCTGTTTGGCGGCCAACTTCATGGCCAGAGCTGATTTCAAAGCGTTCCGACGGGCTTTCTTCGGCATCTGGTAAGAATAATCTCTTGGTTTTGGACCAAAAACAATTCCTCCTTTTCTCCACAGGGGAGATCTGATACTCCCCACTCGAGCCCGACCGGTTCCCTTCTGTCTCCAGGGCTTGCGTCCACCACCTCTGACTTCACCCCGTGTTTTGGTGGAAGCAGTCCCCCGGCGTTGATTGGCTCGATAATTAATGACTGCTTCATACAATAGATGCTCTTTAACCGGATAGGCAAACACCTCTTCAGGTGCTTCGACTTCTTTGACCTTGTTTTTATTTTGATCGTAAACTTCTAATTTAACCATGGCTCACTCTTCACTTGGTAAGTTTCGTTTTAAAACTGGTTTTCCGAATCAAAAGGAGACCACCGTTGGCCCCAGGAACAGCCCCTTTGACCAGCAGCAGATTACGTTCTTTGTCAGCTCGAATGACCGTGAGGTTCTTCACGGTTACCCGACGATTTCCCATATGACCAGGCAGTTTTTTGCCTTTGAATACCCGCGAAGGAAAGGCCGAAGCCCCGATCGAACCAGGTGCACGATGGAACATCGAACCATGACTGGCTTTTCCTCCCCGGAAGCCCCATCTTTTGACGACTCCGGCAAATCCCTTGCCTTTACTTGTGCCAATTACATCCACCCTTTCTCCGGGCTGAAAGATGTCCACCGAGAACTGGTCACCTTCTTTAATCTCAGTGGTTTCATCAAATTTAAATTCCCGCAGCACTTTGAAGGGGGGCAAATCGCTCTTTTGAAAATGCCCCTGAAGGGGTTTGGTGACCCTCTTCAGTTTCTTTGCTTCTTCAAAACCCAGTTGAACGGCTGTGTACCCGTCTTTCTCTTTGGTTTTCTTCTGGACAACCGTACAGGGGCCGGCCTGGATGACCGTCACGGGCACAACATTCCCTTCTTCGTCAAAAATCTGGGTCATCCCGACCTTTCGTCCAATTAGTCCTTCAACCATCGTTTATTCTCCTGTACCAAAAGCCTGAATTTCGACATCAATACCCGCGGGTAAATCAAGCTTCTGCAGTTCTTCAATCGTATCGTTGTTATAATCACTGATATCAATCAGCCGTTTATGAATCCGCATTTCAAAATGTTCGCGGGATCTCTTGTCAACATGAGGAGACCGAAGGACGCAGAACCGATGAATTTTGGTCGGCAAAGGAATTGGACCCGCTACTTTAGCTCCGGTTCTTCTGGCTTTAATCACAATTTCCTTTACCGATTGATCCAGTAGCCGATGATCGAACGATTTTAATCGTATCCTTATTTTCTCCATTGTTCTGCTCCTCTTATCTCCTCATTACTTTCTTGATTTAACCTTTTTATTCGAGGATTTCGGTGACGGTTCCGGCACCAACCGTCCGGCCACCTTCACGAATCGCAAACCTCAAACCCTTCTCCATCGCTACATCCGTTATCAAC
>MTOP01000049.1 GCA_002010725.1 Candidatus Aminicenantes bacterium JdFR-80 | reverse complement strand
TAGGGTAACAGCGTGATTATTACTTTTTTTCCTTTATCTTCTTTATCAATTCCGCGGCTTTTTCCTGAAGTTGAGGGTGAGAGAGAGCCTTATCGGCCATCTGCAGTGCTTCCTGGTAATGGTTGGAGTTGA
Source organism: Candidatus Aminicenantes bacterium JdFR-80 (assembly GCA_002010725.1). Lineage (GTDB taxonomy): Bacteria > Acidobacteriota > Aminicenantia > Aminicenantales > Aminicenantaceae > JdFR-80. Next base: position 59,148 of record MTOP01000049.1, on the reverse strand, counting down.
AATAACCGGCCGCAGCATTGAAATAGGCGGTTGCTTCAAGCTGTCGCAGACGGGCTAATCGGAGTTTTTTCTTTCGAATGAATCGTTCTTTTCTCGCTTCATCTAAGTTAGATGATTGAATCTCGTTGATCTCCCGGAGAGTTACTTTTTGGTTTTGTCCGAAGCAAAAAGCGGCTCTCTGGTAATAATCAGCTGAAGCTGACCAATTTTGCCAGAAGGAGTAAACCTTGGCCAGAGAAAAAGCTGAATGGCAATCTGTTTCTTTAAGTCGAAGGGCTTCTTTAAAATTTTTTTCCGCCTCCTCCAGGTTATTCTGGTCAAGAGCAATGGTGCCAGCCAGGGCATGAATTTCATTCCAACCGATAAGATATCTTTTTGCGTCTTCTATATGCTGCCAGGCCTCGGCCAGCTTTTTCAATTCGTGGTAATTCCGAGCCATCCANTAGTGGGCTTCACCGAGATAATAGAAACCCAGGTCAAGAAGTTTCTGGGCGGTGGCTATGGCTTCTTCAGACCGGTCTAAATAGGTCAGGCACATTACTTTTCCCAGCAAGGCATCTCTGAAATCGGATTTAAGGGCGATGGCCAACTCGTTGAGTTTTAAACATTCGTCAAATTCTTCCAGCCTGAAGTTTATCTTGCTTAAGAGGATGAGAATATTCAGAGAATCGGGAAAAATGGCTCTGGCTTGCTGGAGTTGTTTTTCCGCCAGAGCCAGTTTNCTTTCATTAAGATATTGTTCACCGAGAAAATAGAGTATTTCCTTGAATGAAGGATTTTCCTCAAGAAACTTGGTTAATTCATTAGTCTTGAGGGGAGAAGAGATGATGAGTTTATATTGAATAAGAGGAGAGCGGGCAAAAGTTTTAGCTATGCGGGTGTGGAGTTCTTTATGTTCCCGGGAAAAGGGAAAAAGATGAAGGTAAAGATAAGCCCACCATGAGCTGGTCAAAGCTTTTTCTGCTAATTGAGATTTTGTTTTGGGATCAACGCTCACCCAGCGGATTTCATCGGTATAGCCTTGAAGCCGTAAGGGAAGTTTCTTAATAAGTTGGAGAAGGGAGGCGTATTTTTTTAAGGAGGGATTTCGGGTCAGAAAGGTTTCAGCTTCTGGCAGGAAATTGTGGTGGGGAATAGCCAGTTCCTTTTCGCGGAGAGTTAAAAGAAAAATGGTCTCGACAAACCGCTGGGGAACCGGTGGCTGTTGGTAGCCAAGACTAAGCAGTTTTTTCCAGCGGGTATATGCCTGTTGAAGAGAAAAATAATCTCCCTGATAAAAAAAAACAGCTGCTTCTTTTGGCCATTTTTTTATCCCTTCCAACTCGTCAGGTGTTAGTTTTCTCCCAGGAGCGCAGGCAGTGAACCAACCAAAGAGAAGAATTAAGATAAGGAAACCGAAGGCTCCTTTTTTGTCAAAAGAATTATTAATCAGAGAATTGATCGGTTTCATCTTTTGGTTCCTGAAGAAGCAGGCGATTAACTTCTTTTTTTAATTTTTGGGCGTCAATTGGTTTGGGAAGATAAGCATCGACCTCCAATTTCTGAATATCCGCCTGAAAAGCACTTCCTTTATAGACCCCGGAGACAAGGATGATCGGGATATGACTTAGATGAGGATGAGTTTTAATCCTNTGGGCCAGAGCTAATCCATCTACCTGGGGAAGAAGGATGTCAGCGATGATTAGATCAGGTTTAATCGATAGGCAAAGATTCCAGCCTTCTTCTCCCGTTTTTGCCAGATAGGTGGTATGTCCCATATCTTTCAATATTTTATGTAATAAAGCGAGGGAAATGCGATCATCTTCAATAATCACAATCTTACTCAATTTACTCTTTCCTNGAATAATTCTATAAAAAATGAACTTTAAATTAAAGATTAATCTTAAATTTGATTGGATTGCCCGGGGAGGGTATCCTCCCTGGCCGGGAAAAATAAAATGAAGATTTTTTCTAATAATGGAAAGAGGTGTCCTCGACTGAGAGGACGGCCCCGGAGCAAGAAGAGTCGGGACTAGTTCATTCAGATGGTGAGTAAAAGTCTTTCCCTTGAATAAAGATAATGATATATTAAATGCAAGTGGGGTAAAGGACTGCATGACTATGGAGCAGGTGAGGCGGAAATCAATCTTTCAAAATCATTCCCTCCAGTGACAAAATTTAGGGAAGAAAATAGTCTATGATGATGGAGGATTTTTAATTAATAGGGGAAAGCAAGAATGAAAATTACTCAGATTTCACTTCAGCGCCCCGTCACGGTGACTATGTTTTTTATGGCCATTATTCTTCTGGGCGTGGTCTCTTTAAGACAATTGAGTGTTGACCTTCTTCCAGATATCAATTATCCCCGTTTATCTGTAATTACTCAATATCCTGGGGTTGCTCCCCAGGAAGTGGAAACCCTGGTGACTCGTCCGCTGGAGGCCTCAGTCAGTCGAATTCCTGGATTGAGGCGGGTGGAATCAATTTCCCAGGAAGGCTTGTCCATTCTCAGTCTGGAGTTCAGCTGGGGTACGGATATGGATTTTGCTCTTCTTCATACCCGGGAAAAACTGGATAATGTTTTTCTTCCGGAGGATGTGGAGGAACCCACGATTATTCCTCTCGATCCCCAGAGTCGGCCTATTTTAATCCTGTCTGTTTCCGGCCCAGGCACTCTCCTGGAAATTAAAGAACTCTGTGAGGAATTGGTCAAACCACGATTGGAACAGATTGAGGGTGTTGGTTCAGCCGAAATTGCCGGCGGAGTAGAGCGCGAGATTCAGGTTGAGGTTCAGCCTGAATTAATGGCCCTTTATCAATTAACTATTGACGAAATATCACAAAAGATAGATTCTTTCAACCGAAATCTTCAGGGTGGCACGATTCGCAAGGGGCGGTTTAAATATGCCATCCGCGTTGTCGGTGAATTTGAACGAGTTGATGAACTTAACTCCATAATCTTGAAATCTACTGCCCAGCGGGGCATTGTCCGCTTAAAAGATGTGGCCACGGTTAAGGATTCGATTAAAGAAAGGGAAGGAATTACCCGGCTGAATGGTCAAGAAAGCATTGGGATTTTAGTCCGGAAAGAATCCGGAGCCAACACGGTTAAAGTTACTCGAGTCGTTCATCAGGTATTGGATGAGATTCGGCGTGAAAATCCAGAATTGAATATCTTTGTGGTCTATGAACAGGCCCGTTATATCCGCAACGCCATTTCTTCAGTGGTGAAATCGATCCTGTTTGGCGGACTGCTGGCTTTTCTGGTCCTCTTTATCTTCCTCCAGGATTTCAAGACACCGGTTATTATTTCTGTGGTGATTCCTATCTCGGTGATTGCTACCTTTAATATTCTTTATTTTCAGAATATCACCTTGAACATCATGTCTTTGGGGGGGTTAGCTCTGGGCATCGGAATGTTGGTGGATAATTCGATTGTGGTCTCCGAAAGCGTCTTCCGCCATCGAACTCTGGGGAAGCCAGGGATTAAGGCAGCCTACGATGGGACTAAAGAAGTGGGCATGGCTGTTACAGCTTCAACTTTAACGACCATCTCTGTTTTTCTTCCTATTATTTATATTCACGGCATGGCCGGCCAATTGTTTAAAGACCAGGCTTTGACGGTGACCTTTTCTTTGTTGGCTTCTCTATTTGTTTCCTTAACCTTGCTGCCGATGCTGGCCTCCCGGGAGCTTCAACTGGACATTATCCCGGAGGCTCGGCAGGAAAGGCTCAAGGATCGTTGGAGACAATTGGTGCAGTGGCCTACCTGGAAACCAATTTATCTGGCTCCCTTTATTTTTCTCCTCTGGGTGGTGAAAAGGGCTCTCCTGGTTGTTTATCTGCTGGTTGAATTTGTACTGAGTTTCCTTTCTCAGGGATTTGTCCTGGTGGTTCATTATCTGCTTCAACCAGTGAAGCCACTTATAAACCAGATTTTTAAAGCTTACAACCAGCTATATAACCGTTTTGCTGACAGGTATCATCGATTCCTGGTTGATGCTCTCGAGCACAAGGGTCGAGTTTTAGGGACTAGTTTTCTGGCGCTGGCACTGACGGTGGGGGTCGGTGTGTTTCTTCCCCGCGAGCTGTTACCCAAACCTGAGGCCCAGTCTTTTGAGCTGAATCTCGAGACCCCGGTTGATTTTTCTCTGGAACAAACAGCCCGGGTAGTTGGTTTAATTGAGGAGTGGCTGACTTCTTCAGGAGAGGTGAAGAATGTCTTTTCTCAGATCGGGGTGGTTTCGGGGATGGAAGCTTATAATCCAGAGATTTCCCTGAATACGGCTCGAGTTTATGTTGAAGTTAAATCTCCTCGGCAGGNGGATAGAGTTATTCAACAATTGCGACTGAAACTCCAACTGTTGCCTGAATTACGTTATTCTCTGGTAAAAGAACAGTCTACTTTAGCCCAATTTCTAGCCTTTTCCACGGCAGAAGTAGGCTTGAAAATAAAAGGCGATGACCTGGAGGTTCTCAACGGCCTGGCTCAGGAGCTTTCGGCCAAGTTAAAAGACATTCCTGGTGTGGCTGACGTCCGGACCAATTTTCGTAAAGGGAAACCGGTGTATCTGGTTAAAATCAAGACCGAAGCCTTGGAAAAGTATCAAATTTCTCCGGCAGCAGTCAGTTCTTTCCTGGTTAATGCGATTAGAGGACGGATCGCCTCCCGCTTCAATGAGCTGGATAAAAAGTATGATATCCGGGTGAGATGGGAGAAGAGTCGGCGGGAAGATCTGGATAAGATTCTGGATACCTCTTATCCTTATCAAGGCACAGCTATTCCCTTACGAGATCTGGTTTCTTATGAACTAGTGGAAGGGCCCCAAGAAATTCGGCGGGAAAATCAACAACGAGAGGTCTTGATTTCGGCTAATCTTCAGGGTCGAAAAATCAGTCAGGTCATCCCAGAGATCAAAAAGAAGATCGCCGAGTTAAATTTACCGCCCAAGTATCGGGTCGAGTTTGGAGGTGAACAAGAAGAGATGACTCGCTCCTTTCGAAGTTTAATTTTTGCTCTTTCTCTGGCTATTCTGCTGGTTTATATGATTATGGCGGCTCAGTTTGAATCGCTGAAACATCCCTTTATTATTATTTTTACTCTGCCTATGGGACTGGTGGGTTCCATCTGGGCTTTATTAATTACCGGTCAGACGTTAAATGTTATTTCGGTCATTGGCATGGTGGTTTTGGCGGGCATCGTGGTTAATGATGCTATCGTTAAAATCGATTATACCAACCAACTCCGTCGTCGCGGCCTCCCACTTCGCCAGGCAATCATGGAAGCTAGTCGGGTTCGACTACGACCCATTTTGATGACCACCGTAACCACGATTCTCGGTTTGTTTCCCATGGCTTTAGGTTTAGGGCGGGGTTCAGAGTTACAACAACCTCTGGCAATCGCCGTAATCGGTGGTCTTTTCCTGGCTACCTTCTTGACGCTGGTGTTGATTCCTTTGATTTATGAATTAATCGAAACCAAAACCACCGGAGAAATTATTTCTTCTGAACCATGAAGATATTAATCGATCGTCCAATCGCTACATTGATGATTTTTCTTGTCCTTCTGGTTTTAGGTATATATTCTTTTCTCCATGTTCCTCTGGAGCTNGCCCCTAAGGAGGAATTTCCTCAGCTGGATATTGTAGCTAACTGGAGTGATGTTCCTCCTGAGATAATCCAGTCCCAAGTAACTGCTCCCATCGAGGAAAAGGTCTCCGTGGTTAAAGGAGTGAGGAAGGTGACTTCCTCTTCCAGTATCGGTCAGTCCCGGATAACAGTGGAGTTCGATCCTCAGACTAATATGGAATTTGCTCGCCTGGCACTGCGGGAGAAAATAGCTGAGTTAAAAAATGTTTTGCCTTATGGAGTAAGGCCCCGGATTGAGCCCTATGTCCCGGAGGATTTCCGGGTTAATCCCTTCCTTCATTACACCATTTCCGGAAACTATACCCTCCAGGAACTGAGAGAGATGGTGAAGGATAAATTTGAATTGGGCATCGGGGCGATCAAAGGAGTGGCTAGTGTTGAGGTTACCGGAGGAGCCGAACCGCTGGTCCGGGTCATCCTGAATAAGGAAAAGCTTAAATCTCTGGATATTCATCCTTACCTTGTTCTGCGCCAGCTCCAGGACAGAGCTAGAATCTATCCGGCCGGCAAGGTAAATAGAGGCGATCAGGAATTTCTTTTTAAAGTAGCCAATCCCATTTATAAAATCCGTGATCTTAGGGAAATTATTGTCGCCAAAGTCGGCGGTGTGCCGGTCCAATTGAAAGAAATAGCCCAGGTTTATCCTTCCTTTTCCGATATCTACTATATCAACCGAATTAACGGTCAACCCACAGTAAGGTTGATCGTGAGAAAAGAAAGAGGCACCAGTACTTTAAAAGTGGCTCGAGCGGTTAAAGCCCGATTGGAAGAGATTAAAAAAACCTTGCCTCCCGACCTTGTCTTTCGGGTGGTGGATGATGAGGCTAAGGAGATCCATAAAAATTTACGCGAGCTTTATCTGCTGGTAGCGATTATTGTCAGTGTTATCTTTTTACTTGTCCTGGCTGTTTTACGCCGGGTCCAGCCATCCTTATTGGTTCTGTCATCGATTTTCTTTTCTATTATGATTACCTTCAACCTCATTTATATTTTTAAGATTTCAATAAACATGTTGACCCTGGGTGGCTTNGCCCTCGGTTTTGGTTTATTTGTAGATAATTCTATCGTTGTTTTTGAAAATATTCTCCGCTATAAAGAGCGGGGTTTTCCGGCCAAGAAAGCAGCCCTTCAGGGAGCCCGGGAAGTATTTCTTCCAGTCCTGGCCTCGACTTTAACCACGGTCAGTGTGTTTTTCTCTTTTGCCTATTTTCAGGGCCGGTTGAAAATATACTATCTCCCTCTAGCAATTGTGATTTCAGCCGCCTTGACTGCTTCCTTAGTTGTTTCCTTTACCCTCATTCCCTCCCTCAGTCCCTATCTTTTAAAAGAAAGAAAAGCCAAGCTGAAGGCGAGATGGGGTGGTTGGTATGTTCGGGGAATGCGAGGAGTGCTTCGTTTTCCGGTGGTTGTTCTTTTATTTATGGTCTTGATTTTTTATGGAAGTTATCGTTGGTTTCGCTCCGAGGTCACCATAGGAGAGTGGTTTCGTTGGTATTCCAAAGAAAGATTGTTGGTCTCCATTGGCATGCCTCCGGGAACTGAAATCACCACCACGGATGAAGTTGTCCGAAAATTCGAGGAAAGAATCTTGCAGAAACCCTATGAGAAGGAGGTTAATTCTTCTATCACGGCCGAACGGGCGACCATTGTTATTTCCTTTCCCCCGGAAATTGAACATTCCTACCGGCCGTATGTGCTGAAAGAGGAATTAATCCAGATGGCCACGAATTTTGCCGGGATCAGCATTGGAATCTATGGGTTTGACCCGCAAAGTTATTATTCGAGTTATTCAACCGGGGTTTTCTATGACTCTCAGATTAAATTTTATGGTTATAATCTAAAAAAATTGAAGGAGATTACTTCCGCTCTGGAAAAAGAACTCAAAAAAAATCCTCGGATCAAAGAAGTCCGCATCGTCTCCAGTCGGTATGGTTGGTGGCGCTTGGAGTCGTTTGAATACGTTTTAAAGATTGATAAAGAAAAATTAAAAAAGTTCGATGTCGACCCCAATTACCTTTATTTCGCCATTTCAACAGCTTTAAGGGGCCGGGTCCAGTATCCACTGAGGATGTTGATTGGCTCCCGGGAACAGGAGATTTCAATCAAATATCCCGAAGCCGCGGAAATTGACCTCAAAGACCTTCAGGATGTTCTTATTATGACCAATAAAGGTGAATATCTTCGCCTCGGAGAGATTTCCTTTATTGAAGAACGCCCGATTGCNGGCTCGATTGATCGGGAGAATCAGAAGTTTCAGCAGATAGTTATGTGGGAATTCCGGGGACCTTACAAGGCGGCGGAGAATTATAAAAAAGCCGTCTTTGCCAATCTCCAGCTGCCACCGGGATTTTCAGCTTCGCTGGAGGACACCCGCTGGATGACCACCGAAGAGAAGTCCCAACTCCGGTTTGCCATTATCTTTTCTCTGGTGATCATTTTTATGATTCTGGCTTCTCTTTATGAATCATTGATTCAGCCGTTTTTTATTCTTCTGGCGGTTCCGCTGGCTTTAATCGGCGTCTTTGTAGCTTTTGTTCTGGCTGATTTTCCTTTTGACTCCTCGGCTTATGTGGGAGTCATTCTTCTGGGAGGCATTGTGGTTAATAATTCCATCCTTTTGGTCGATCATATAAATTTAAAAAGAAAGCAGGGACTGGAATTACGGGAATCAATCTTGGAAGGAGCCCGGGAGAGGATCCGGCCGATTTTCATGACCACCAGCACCACGGTGCTGGGTATGTTACCTCTGGTCCTCATCCACCTGGAAACTGGCCAACGGCAAATATGGTCCTCACTGGCTTTATCCACTGTGGGCGGCTTGATGAGCTCCACCTTGTTCATCCTCCTGGTTATTCCCGTTTTTTACTCCTATGGCGAGAGAATTAGTCAATTTTTCCGGCGGAAAATGGCTGAATTAATTGTTTTCAGCAAAAAGCTCTGATAATAATTTTATAATTTTAATAATTTTGTTTAAAAGGAGAAAATTTTAATATGAAGACAGATGAACTGAGTAAAAGGATTAGTCAATTTCCCCAGATTAAGCTTATTTCTCTGCCCACTCCTTTAGTTGAAGCTGATAATCTCCTTTCTGAAAGACAGGATATCCGTCTTTTTATAAAGAGAGATGATTTAACAGGGTTAGGCTTTGGAGGAAACAAGTCCCGGAAACTGGAGTTTATCATGGCGGATGTTCTGGCTAAAAAAGCCAATGTAATCATTACCTGGGCCAGCCTTCAATCCAACTGGTGTCTCCAGACAGCCGCCGCAGCCAGAAAATTGGGCCTGAAACCTCTCCTGGTTCTTTTTAAAACCTATGATCTCCCNGAGGAGGTGGATGGCAATGTTCTTCTGGATTTCATCCTGGATGCCGAGATTCAGATTCGGGAAGCCCGCCGGGGAAAGATAATTTCCGAAGAAGAGGTGGCCGAGATCATAGAAGAAGTCAGGTTGAAGGTCTTAGAGTGGGGGCACAAACCCTATGTAGCGCCGATTGGGGGCTCTATACCTGGTTTCTCTATGGAGCTTCCTCTGGGGGGGATTGCCTATGTCAAAGCCGGGATGGAAATTTTCGAGCAACTAGCTGAAGAGCGAGTTAAACCCACATGGATTGTCCATGCTTCTGGTTCAGGCGGAACACAGGCCGGCCTGGTCGTAGCGGCCAAGGTTTTGTCGCCNGAGACAAAGGTACTGGGTATTTGTGTCTCAGATACCCGGGAAAAATTTCTTCCTGAGGTTTCCCTCGTAGCCCAAGAAACGGTCAAGGCTCTGGATTTGGAGATAACTATTACCGAGGAAGACATTATTCTCCTAGATGATTATCTGGGTGAAGGTTATGGAATTTTAACTCCGGAAATTGCCCGAACAGTTNGTCTGGTCGCCCAGAGGGAAGGGATATTTCTGGATCCAGTCTACACCGGTAAAGCGATGTGGGCTCTGCTGGATCTGATCGACCGGGGGTATTTTAAACCCCACGACCGGATAGTCTTCGTTCATACCGGTGGCACAGCAGCTCTTTTCCCTCACCGCCAGGGATTTCAGTCTTTTCTTACTTAGTTTTGGTGCTTCTTTTCAGATATTTATAAAATTCAGAATCAGTGGAGAGAATCAGCCAGGTTTCCTCATCAAACGTTTGCCGGTAAACTTCCAGTGTTTTCATGAACTGGTAAAACTCAGGGTCCAGATTATAAGCCCGGGCATAGATGTGAGTTGCTTCGGCATCAGCTTTACCCATGATTTCCTGAGACTGGCGATAGGCTTCAGAAGTAATTTTTTTCAGTTCCCTCTCTTTTTGGCCGCGAATTTCAGCGCTTTTACCGTCTCCTTCGGAGCGATAAAGAGATGCAATTCTTTTCCTTTCGGCGATCATTCGGTCAAAGACTTTGCGCTGGACTTCTTCGACATAATTAACTCGTTTGATTCGGACATCTTTGAGTTCGACGCCAAACTCAAGGGTAATTTTGGATGCCTTTTCCAGAATCAAGTGGGCAATTTTTTCNCGGCCGATCTTAATCTCGGGAACACTGCTGGCAATATCNAGTTTGACCAGATCTTCAGTAAGTTCAAATTTACGATTGGTGGAGCGCACGATTTCAATTAAATCAAAGTTGGCGATAGCATTCCTGGTTTCGCCGTCGATGATATCATCGAGACGGGATTGGGCCCCTCGTTCGTCGCGGAGGCGCTGGAAGAAAGTCAGTGGGTCTTTTACCCGCCAGCGGGCGTAAGTGTCCACCCAGATGTATTTTTTATCCTTGGTGGGAATTTGATTGGCGTCTCCATCCCATTCAAGCCATCTTTTTTCGAAATAATTGGCTTTTTGGATGAAGGGGATTTTAATATGGAGCCCGGGGTTAGTAATGGCTTCTCCCATAGGTTCGCCAAATTGGGTAATAATCACCTGGTTGGTCTCCGAAACGATGAAAAGGGCATCAATCAGGGTAATCAGGATTAAGAAGAGGCCCAGGGCTAGCAGGATGTTGCGTGTGGTTGACTTCATTTTTTCACCTCCTGGGAGAAGTTGAAGAGAGGCATCAGGTTTTTCTGAAGTTCATCAATGATAATTTTTCGTTTCACTTTGGGGAATACCTCTTCAATTGCTTCTAGATAAAGTCGCCTTCTGGTCACCAGCGGGGCTCGGACATATTCGCGATAGATGGATTTAAACCGCTCGGCTTCGCCGCGAGCCCGGTTNATACGTTCCATGGCGTAACCTTCAGCTTTGCGGATCATCTGTTCGGCTTCACCGCGGGCTTTGGGTATTTCTTTATTGTATTCCGACCAGGCTTCATTGATTTTGCGTTCTTTTTCCTGGAGGGCTTCATTGACTTCGTTGAAAGAGGGTTTAACCGGATCAGGCGGGTTGACGTCCTGGAGCATTAACTGACTGACTTCCAGACCAATTTCATAATCATCACAGAGTTTTTGTAGTTCTTCTTTGGCCTGGAGAGCGATTTTAGCCCGACCGACAGTAATGACTTCGTCCACTGAATGGTCACCGACGACTTTCCGGACCACAGCTTCGTTCATATAGCGGAAAGTACTATCTACATCCCGGAGTTTAAATAGATAATTGTAGGGGTTCTTGATTTTATACTGGACAATCCATTCNACTACAGCGACATTGAGATCGCCGGTCAGCATGATCGCTTCTTTCAATGCATCCGGAGGGACAACATATTCGGTGCGAATACCTGCTTTTCTGGTTCTAAAGCCGAACTCCATCTTGAGTTGTCTTTGCACTGGAACCTTGATCACTTTTTCGATCCCCAGCGGCAGTTTAAAATGGAGTCCTGGGTCAGTGGTGCGGACAAACTTACCGAACCGAAGAATTACGCCCGTCTCTTCGGGCCTAACCTGGAAGATTGAGCCAAAAAGAAGAATGATAATAATTACCCCCAGGATAAGATAGCGGATAATCCTGGGGTTAATCCGAGGGAGTCGCAGCTCAATCTGAGGGATTTCGTTGGCCATAGGAGCCTCCTTTGTCTTTAAATTTGGATTAATCTTGAATTTATCTTTATCATACGTTATTCCCTGTCAGTAATCAATGAGGGTTGATTGCCTTTATTAAACTTTAAATCCTCAAAAAGTCGATAAACCACAAGGTGGACTGTTCGCCAAGGGGTAGAGCTAGGGACAAAAAGAGAAAAAAAGTAATTCTTGAAATTATTCTAGGTGATAGCGGATTTATTAGTTTTTCTCTAGCATTTTCATTAATAATCTATCTATTTCTTTAATCGTTGTGGAATAAAGTCTAGTTCTTTCCGGAGAAAAGAGTTTTTTGCCCCGCCCGCCACTTCCGGTTAAGATAAGACAAATATTTTTTTGGCATAAGGAAGGGTTCTCTTCTAAGTAGCGGAGGAGGCCAGCCAGGGTGGCGGCGGAAGAGGGAAGAACAAAAAGCCCTTCCTCGAGGGCGAGGAGTCGTTGGGCTTTTTTTATTTCTTCATCGTTGACGGCTATAAGGCAGCCTTGATGCTGATAAATTAATTTGAGAACAAGATTGCCTCCCGGGGGATTAGGATTGGAAATAGCGTAGGGTACAGGCGGCAGGTTATAAATTCTGGAAAAGCGGTTTTCTTTCCGGGCGTAAGCTTGAGCCAGAGGAGCGCAGCGTTCAGATTGGACTCCAATGAAAAAAGGTAGATGGTGGAGGAAGTTCAGAGATTTTAATTCCAGGAAGGCCTGGAAAATTCCCAGGAAGTGGCCGCCTGAACTGACAGGAATGACGATTACTTCTGGAACCTCGGGAGCAAATTGGAGGAGAATTTCTCGAGCTGTTGTTTTGTAACCTGCCATCCGGAGAGGGTCAACGGAATTGATAAAATATATCCCATAGACTCTTCCCAGTTCATAGCTTTTTTCAAAGAGTTCTCCATAATCACCGGCAACTTGAATAAGATAAGGGTTATAAGTCTGAATAAAATTCAGTTTTTCTGCTTCTACATCGCCCCGGACAAGGATAAAAGTATCAAGGCCGGCTCGAGCCCCATAGGCGGCGGTGGAGGCAGCCATGTTACCCACGGAGACAGTTCCTATTTTTTTNATTCCCAATCTTTTAGCTTGCTGTAAAGCCAAAGCACTTCCCCGATCTTTGAATGTTCCCGTTGGGTTGAGGCCTTCATTTTTTGCCCAGAGAGAGGGGAGACCAAGTTGGTTTTCCAGGGAAGAAAGGCGAAGGAGAGGAGTGTTTCCTTCACCGAGAGAGACATCAGGGGCAGGGGAAGGGAAAAGCTGCTCCAGAGAAAGGGGGGAGGAGGGCGGGGGTTTGGGTGATAAAGAGGTCGAGGAAAGAAAAACTGGATTATGACATTGGGGACAAAAAGGGAAAAAGATGTCATAGGTAAGGTCTTTTTCACAGAAAAGACAGATAGCTTTAGTCATGATTTTCTCCTGCTGAAGAATATTATAATCTGGTTCAGCGCCCTTTTGGCAACCTGTGATTGNAAAAACTGAGAGATGAGCTCATTATTGGGCTAAACCTTGTCAAGAATAACGGGAAAAGCTAAAATCCAGATGATGAGTTATCGTTCGCGTCAAGAAAAGGATGTTGCTTTTATGAAGATAGCTCTGGCCGAAGCCAAAAAAGCGCGGCAAAATGGAGAAGTGCCTGTCGGGGCGATAATTATTGACGAGCAGGAAGAAATTATTGGGCGGGGCTATAATCAATCTCTAACCCTTTATGATCCGACAGCTCATGCGGAAATTGTGGCTTTACGGCAAGCAGGACGACGCATAAAGAACTATCGTCTTCCCGGAGCCACTCTGTATGTCACTCTGGAGCCCTGCCCCATGTGTTTGGGAGCCATGGTCCAGGCCCGGATAAGTCGCCTGGTTTATGGAGCAGACGATCCCAAGGGAGGAGCTGTTTGTTCTATTATGAATTTTCCTTTGGACAAGTTGAATCACCGTTTTGAGATAACCAGCGGTCTCCTGCAGCAAGAGTGCGGTAAGATTTTACAGGATTTTTTCCGTGAACGACGCGGCTGATTTCAGCGGGAGACAGGAAGAAAGCAAGTAGGAGAGGTGGCCGAGCGGTTTAAGGCGGCGGTCTCGAAAACCGCTATCCTGCGAAAGCGGGATCGTGGGTTCGAATCCCACCCTCTCCGCCATTGATCTCACGAGGAACAACATCAGCCTCCCATCCAAGGAAAGGAGCTTTATTTCAAGATGAAAGAGGTTCCGGTTATTCTTATAGGGAAAGGTAAGGTTGGCCAGGCTTTTTTGCATCTTTTAATTGAGAAGAGGTCGATCTTTAGGGGAAAATACCAGGTGGATTTTTTCCTCCAGGGAATTTTTCGTTCTTCCGGCGGTGCTTTATGGAGGCGAAAGGAGGCTCAGGAGGTCTTCTTTTTTCCCGATGAACAGCTGGAATCCGCGGAGTATTGGCAGGCAGGCTTTAATTTTCTCGATGCCCCTTTAAAGAAGTATTCCCCTGGTGTGGTGGTGCTGGCCACTGCCTCTTTGCTGGAAACAGGCGAACCAGGCCTCAGTTATATCCGGAAGGCGCTGGCCTCTGGCTGGCATGTAGTCAGTGCCGATAAGGGACCCCTGGTCAGTCATTTTCGTGAATTGGTGACTGCCGCTAAAACCAGAGGGCTTAGTTTAAAATACAGTGCCTGTACAGCCGCTGCTTTACCCACCGTTGATGTCGCTTTAACTTCTTTGGCCGGAACGGAGATAATTAAAATTGAAGGAATTTTAAATGGCACAACTAATTACCTGCTGACTCGAATGGGAGAAGGGTTGAGTTATGAGGAGGCTTTGGAGGAAGCGAAGAATAAAGGAATAGCTGAACCAGACCCTACTCGCGATGTGGAAGGCTGGGATACAGCTGTTAAAATTTTATTATTAGCCCGGACAATCTATGGAGTTGAAGTAAAACTGGAGGATATTGAGAGAGAGGGGATGTCCGGAATATCGGGCGAGGAGGTCAGACAGATTGCCGGCCGGGGAAGAGCTCTTAAATTACTGGGATTAATCTCCCGCGACCAGAGAAAAATTAGCCTTAGCGTCAAGTTAGTCCCTCTTTCTAAAAATCATCCTTTATTTTTTGTCCAGGGAGCAGAAAAAGGAATTTGTTTTACCACCGATACAATGTCCCTGGTGACTGTTATTGGAGGTAAATCAGATCCCCGGGGAGCAGCGGCGGCTATGATCAAAGATATGATTAATATTTTTACCCGTTTTTAAAGGATGAAAAGCCGCTGGGAGAAAGATTGTTTATCGCCGGTGGATTAAGGTTAATTGACCTCCAGGAGTAATTTTGGTAATTTAAGCTATCTCCTTGATGAGCAAGTGGAGAGGTGTCCGAGTGGCTTAAGGAGCACGCTTGGAAAGCGTGTGTACGGCGAGAAGTCGTACCGTGGGTTCGAATCCCACCCTCTCCGCCACCTGGATCAGCAAATTAATTAAAGGAGCCAAACATGACCACAACTATGAACACCAAGTTTTTTGTTGATATGGAAGATATTTACGGGGCCCATAATTATCATCCTCTGGATGTAGTGATTACCAAGGCTAAGGGAATATGGGTCTGGGATGTTGAGGGGAATAAGTATCTTGATTTCCTGAGTGCTTATTCAGCCGTCAATCAAGGGCATTGTCATCCTCGCATTGTTAAAGCCTTGGTTGAGCAGGCTAAGAAGGTGACTCTTACCTCGCGGGCTTTTCGCAATGATCAATGGCCGCTGCTGGCGAAAGAGTTATGTGACTTAACCGGCTATCAGATGGTCTTGCCTATGAATTCAGGGGCGGAAGCAGTAGAGACAGCCCTTAAAGCGGCCCGGATGTGGGCTTATCAGAAAAAAGGTATCCCTGAGGATCAAGCTGAGATAATCACCTGTGCCAATAATTTTCATGGTCGAACGATTACCATAATTAGCTTTTCCACTGAGCCGCTCTATCGTCGGGATTTTGGTCCTTTCACCCCTGGCTTTATCTCTATTCCTTACGGGGACGTGGAAGCTTTAGAGCAGGCGATTACTCCCAATACTGCCGCCTTTCTGGTGGAACCCGTCCAGGCTGAAGCCGGCATCATTATTCCCCCGGCAGGTTATCTTCGGCAAGCTAAAGAAATCTGCGAGAAACATAATATACTGTTTATTGCCGACGAGATTCAAACAGGTTTAGGCCGGGTGGGTCGTTTACTGGCCTGTGAGTATGAAAATGTTCGACCGGATGTTGTGGTGATTGGCAAGTCCCTCGGGGGTGGGTGTTATGCTGTTTCAGCCGTGCTGGCGGATCGGGAAGTTTTAGGATTGTTTACTCCTGGTTCTCATGGCTCGACATTTGGCGGCAATCCGTTGGCCTGTGCAGTCGCTCGAGAGTCCTTACGGGTTATTCAGGATGAAAATTTAGTGGAAAATGCGGCCCAGCTGGGAGAGTACTTTCTGAAAAAGCTTCGAACTATCAAGAGTCGACATATAAAAGAAGTCAGGGGAAAAGGATTATTAATTGGTATTGAGCTCTATCCTGAAGCAGNCGGAGCCCGACGTTTTTGCGAAGCTTTGAAGGAAGANGGTCTTCTTTGTAAAGAGACTCATGAGCATGTTATTCGCTTTGCTCCCCCCCTGGTGATCAAAGAAAAAGATTTAAACTGGGCTTTTAAAAAGATAAAGAAAGTTTTTAAACAACTTGATTGATCCCTTCCGGGAATATTGGGGAGAATCCCTATCCGCGGAAGCGATGAATTTAATCAAAAGTCTTTCTATCCATTGAAGTGTCCTTTTCTCAGTTCTTTTTCCTGAGTTGCTTAAAAGGTGATTTTGGGGTTAAATAAGAAAAAGCACGAGGAGGGAGAAAATGAAAAAAATACTGATCATTAGTTTTATTCTCTGTGCCATTATTTCTGGTTGTGTCGTTTATCTTCCCCCACCCGAACGAGGACCTTCTTCGTCCC
This sequence comes from Candidatus Aminicenantes bacterium JdFR-80, assembly GCA_002010725.1. Lineage (GTDB taxonomy): Bacteria > Acidobacteriota > Aminicenantia > Aminicenantales > Aminicenantaceae > JdFR-80. Next base: position 42,620 of record MTOP01000049.1, on the reverse strand, counting down.
CGGGGATTTATTCTGAATATGGCCTTGATTTTATCTATGATTACCTGTCTGACTATGGTTTCTGGGTTTATCAACCACCCTATGGTTACGTTTGGGTACCGGAAGTGCGTCTCTTCCGCTGGCGGCCTTATTCTTATGGTTATTGGGTCTGGACGGATTATGGTTGGACTTGGATTTCTCGCTTTGATTGGGGCTGGGTTCCTTTCCATTATGGACGATGGGGCTGGTCGAGAGAGATAGGCTGGTTCTGGGTACCGGGAGATGTCTGGGCTCCAGCCTGGGTAGTCTGGAGGTACAGTCGGTATTATGTGGGTTGGGCGCCCTTACCCCCTTCAGTCAGGATGGATATGGTGATTGGTTTGACTTCCCTGAGAGTACCCGTGCCCACCGAGTACTGGATTTTCGTTGAAGTAAATTATTTCCTAGATTCCCGCTTATATCGTTATCTCCTGCCAGTAGAGAGAAGTTTAACCCTGGTGCGGAAAACCAGCCTGAAGGCCCGCCTGGAAGTTCGCCATCAGAAAATTTATAATCTTGGACTGGAGAAGAGATGGATTGAACAGGCTACCCGGAGAACCATCAGAAAATATGAATTAACGCCTCAGGCTTCGCCTGGAGCTACGCGGGTCAGACTGAATCGAGTTGAAATTTTTCAGCCCAAGATAAAGTCCTCACCCACTGCCCGCCCGAAAAAAGTAATAGAAAAAACCAAGATAAAAGAAAAAATTAATCAATCCGAAATTATTTCCTCGGGTGAACAAAAAGCGGTGACAAACCCCCGGGAATTACAGCGCGTTCATGAGCAAGAATTAAAACTTCTGGAAAGATCCCATCGTTTTGAGGTGGAAGCCTTGAAAAGAGAACTGGAAGTTAAAAAAGCCAGGGTCCAAAGTGCTCAGGAAAAGAAAAAAATAGAAGAATCCTACCGTCAGAAGATTCAGGAAGTTTCTCGAGAACATAAAAAGGAAAAGAAGAAGTTGAAGGAGCGGCAAGCCGAGGAGAAGAAAAAGGTTATCCGGAGCAAAGTCAAAAAGAAAAAGATTCGCCGTTAGGCGACCAATACCAGGGAGGAAGCCATCTTATCAGGGCCAGAATGGAGACCGAATTTCTGAAAAAGGTTTCAGGCAAATCCCCCTGGGTGGCTGATAGATGGCTCTTCTTTTAGGGCAGAGACAGTGATAGTGGCGGCCAGAATAATCAAGCCGCCGATTATTGTTCTTAATGAGGGGGTTTCTCCGAGTAAGGCGAAGGCCAGGATTATTCCATAAACCGGTTCGAGTGAACTGATAATGGCTGCTTTCTGAGCCCGGATAAGCTGCATGCCTTTAATGAAGAGAGTGTGGGCCAGGGCAGTACAGGCAGTTCCNAGAAAAAAGAGAAGGCCAAGGGTGCGGAGACTAAGAGGGAAACTTATCCAAAGGAGGCAGGGGAGGAGGGCCACGGTAGCTACAGTGTCCTGGTAAAAGGCTATCAAGAGACTGGAATATTTTTGAGAAAGACGACGATTGAAGATAGTGAGGAGAGCAAAAGTGAAGCCCGAAAAAATCCCCCAGAGAACTCCCTGGAAGTCTGCTTGATGCCAATCAAATTGGGGGATGATGAGATAAACCCCAAAGAGGCAGAGGAGGGCCAGAGCAATATTTCTCCGTTTTATTTTTTCTCGGAACAACCACGGTTCAAAGAAAACGGTAAAAACAGGAAAGGTGGAATAGCTCAAAAGTCCGATAGNTACTGAAGAAACCTGGATGGATTGAAAAAAAGCCCCCCAATGAATAGCTAAAAGAGGTCCGAGAGAAAGGAGGAGGAATAAGTCATTTTTTGTTTTGACTCGCCAATTAAGAGATGAGAAGAAAATAATCAGACCCAGGGTTATTCCGGCAAAGAATACCCGGCCGAGAACAATCAAGAGGGGTGAAAAAGAGAGCAGTTTTCCGAAAAGGCCGGCCAGGCCAAAGAGAAAAACAGCCGAATGAATTTCGACCAGTGCGCGGCGTTCCACAATGGTTAATCATATATCAGAGTTACAGGTTTTCCTCAACTTTTTCTCAATGAAGAGAAAGCCAGACAAAAAGACACCAGCCGCTGGGTGGTTTGAAGGCCGTTGGAAAAGAGGGAGGTTGAGGTAAAACCATTTTAGTTTCTGGAGTGGATATGTTAATATTATCCTGACTATTTAAGTGATTATGATTTAAAAAATGATGGAAAAAAGAGAATATGAAATCTTTGCTCGGAAGTACCGTCCCAAGACTTTTGAGGAGGTTGTCGGCCAGAATCATGTTGTCCAGACTTTGGTTAATGCTCTGCGTAAAGGTAAAATCGGCCAGGCCTATTTATTCTCCGGCATGCGCGGTGTAGGCAAGACGACGGTGGCTCGTATCCTGGCCAAGGCTTTAAACTGTGTCCATGGACCCACCCCTACTCCCTGTAATGAATGTGAATTCTGTCAAGCTATAGCTAATGACCAGGCTATTGATGTCCTGGAAATAGATGGAGCGGCCAGTCGCAAAGTGGATGAAGCCCGTGAAATTCGAGAGGGCCTGAAATACCGTCCACTTCATAGTCGGTACAAAGTGGTGATCATTGATGAAGTTCACATGTTGACTCCAGAAGCCTTTGCCACTTTATTGAAGATTCTAGAAGAGCCGCCGGCCAAGACAGTTTTTATTTTCGCCACCACCGAGGCGCATAAAGTTCCCAAGACCATCATTTCCCGTTGTCAGCATTTCGAGTTTAAGCGGATTTCTCATAAAGACATCGTCAAGCATCTGGAATATATCGCTCGTGAAGAAGGCCTTTCTATTTCCCGGGAAGGTCTGTACTTGATCGCGGAAGCAGCCGAGGGTAGCTTGCGGGATGCAGAGAGTATACTGGATAAAGCGGCCGCTTTTTCCGGGGAGAAGATAAGTGATGATGATCTAAAAGTTCTTCTGGGAACAGTCTCTCAAAGTCTTCTTTTCGAAGTTTCGCGAGTGATTTTTGCCGGGCAGGCTGGTGAAGTTTTTTCCTTGGTGGACAAACTGGTTGAGTCCGGGTATGAACTGGTGACTTTTTATCATCAGTTGATCCATCATTTCCGAAAAATACTGCTGGCTAAAACAATGCCTAATTTTAGAGATATTATTCCGGTTAATGAGGAGGAATACCAGCAATATCTTCAGGAAGCNCAAAAGGTGTCAGAAGAAGAACTGCTGCGCTATCTGAACGCCCTCCTGAAAGAAGAAGTCTCTTTGAAACATTCTTTTCAACCCCGGATTTATCTGGAAACCATTCTCATAAAATTATGTCATTTTGGTCGTTTAGTTACTCTGGATAAGCTTCTGGAAACGATTCCTGGGGTAAAAGAGATGGAGGAAGTAACTTCAGTTGAAAAACCAAAAATTGAGATAGGCGGGGAAAGTAAAAAACAACCATCTGGGAATATGCCTGGTCACTTTCGTCAGTTGGCGGAGAATTCGAAGGGTCAGCTGGAGGCCCGGTTCACTTCCAAGGAAAAGCCTTCTTCCCTCCCAGCCGGATTAGCTTCCGGAAGGAAAGTTAATGAAGAATCTTCGTCCTCGGGCAAGATGACTCATTCTTTCTCTTCTGGAGAGAGGGTGACTTCTTCCCGCCACCAGTCCTCGCCATCCCCGGTTTCCCGGGCCGCCTCAGCTTCACCGGAAAGAAAGAGCTCTTCGGGTTCTTCAGCTCCACCCCGCTTAAAAGATAAACTCCTGACGGAAGCTCTAAAAGAGCCACAGGTCAAGGAGTTTCTAGAAATTTTTAAAGCTCAGGTTTTAGCCATTCAACCCTTAAGTGGTCGAAACCAAGAAAATCCAGGCATAAAGAATAAATAATCAAGGAGAATAGCCATGAGAGGTTTACCCAATATTCAGAAAATGCTCAAAGCTGCTCAGGAGATGCAGGCCAAGCTCCAGAAAGAGCTGGCTGAATTAAGAGTGGAAGGGTCCAGCGGCGGCGGCATGGTGACCGTGGAACTGGATGGCACCAAAAACATGATTTCCCTTAAAATCGATCCGGAAGTGGTCAATCCCCAGGAAGTGGAAATGCTCCAGGATTTGATAATTGCCGCTTATTCAGATGCGGTAACCAAGGTCAATGAGGTTATTGCCGAAAAACTCGGTGCGCTGGGACCAGGTTTTAATTTACCAGGGTTATTCTAATGGACGAACGGGAACATCCGATTGAACGCTTAATCGAAGAGTTAAAAAGGATTCCTACGATTGGGGCTAAGACAGCTCAGAGGATTGCCTATTATTTATTCAATCGGCCTCAGGAAGACCTGGATCGATTGGCAGCGGCCATCAAGGAAGTTAAGCAGGGCATCCGGGAGTGTTCCATCTGTCATAATCTGAGTCCGATCGATCCCTGTGCTTATTGTCAGGATGAGGAGCGAGATGATCGTCTCTTGTGTGTGGTGGAGGAGCCTTATAATATTGCTTCCATCGAGAAAAGTGGTATTTATCAGGGACGATACCATGTCCTCAGAGGNGCTCTTTCTCCATTAAAAGGAGTAGGTCCGGATGAGTTAAAAATTGANAGTCTTATTCAGAGGGTGAAGCACGGCCATTTTGAAGAAGTGATTATTGCCACCAATACCACCTCAGAAGGAGAAGCCACGGCTGTTTATCTGGCCAGAAAATTGAAACCGTTGAAGGTAAAAATAACCCGTCTGGCCATGGGTTTACCCGTAGGCACGGATATTGATTATGCTGATCAGGTGACGCTCCGCAAAGCCATTGAGGGCCGTCTGGAAATAAAAGACTAGCTTCCCTTAGACCGNTCTAATGGTCTGTATATTTCAACGAAATTTTATCTTCTGAATTCTCCTAGAGGATTGCAAAAATATTTTAAAGGTGTACAATAAAGAGTTTAATTTTCCGACCGGATAATAACCCTTCAACCCGGCCACAAAGGAGTCAAAAAAATGATTAAAAAGAATTACCAGACTATCGATGGTAACACGGCAGCTACCCATGTAGCTTATGCTTTTAGTGAGGTAGCGGCTATTTATCCTATTACACCTTCCTCGCCCATGGGTGAATTGGCTGATGAATGGGCCTCCCAGGGGAGAAAGAATATTTTTGGTCAGGTGGTTGAAGTAATCGAGATGCAATCTGAAGCTGGAGCTGCCGGAGCAGTTCATGGCAGTTTATCCGCCGGTGCCCTGACTACCACTTTTACGGCTTCTCAGGGATTAATGTTAATGCTGCCCAACATGCACAAGATAGCCGGTGAGATGTTACCGACGGTTTTCCATGTTTCGGCCCGCTCGTTGGCCTGTCAATCCCTTTCGATTTTTGGNGACCATTCTGATGTAATGTCAGCCCGGAACACTGGCTTTGCTTTAATGGCGGCTGGTTCTGTTCAGGAAACTCTTGATTTGGCCATTGTCTCCCACCTGGCAACTCTCAGAGCGAAAGTACCGTTTCTGAACTTTTTTGACGGTTTTCGCACTTCTCATGAAATTCAGAAAGTTGATGTAGTGCCTTACTCGGTAATGGCTGAACTGGCTGAGTGGCAATATGTCAAGGAGTTCAAAGAAAGGGCTCTCCGGCCCGATAAGCCCAAGGCTAAGGTGGGAGCAGAAAATCCAGACGTTTATTTCCAGGGCCGGGAAACAGTCAATCCTTTTTATGCTCAGACCCCGGCTATTGTGCAGGAATATATGGATAAATTAGCGGAGAAAATCGGTCGTCATTATCACTTGTTTGATTATGTAGGCGCCCCTGACGCGGATAAGGTGATTGTCGCTATGGGCAGCGCTGTCGAGACGATCGAAGAGACCGTAAATTATTTGCTTGCCCGGGGCGAAAAAGTGGGAGCAATAAAAGTTCGTTTATTCCGACCTTTTTCCGTCGAGGCTTTCCGGAAGGTGTTACCTTCGACGGTGAAGAAAATNGCTGTACTTGACCGGACCAAAGAACCCGGTTCTATCGGCGAGCCTCTTTATCTGGATGTCGTGGCGGCTCTGGCCGAGACACCCATTAAAATTATTGGCGGACGTTATGGTCTTTCTTCCAAAGAATTTACCCCGACCATGGTTAAAGCGGTTTACGACCATCTTGATGGTGCCTGTACCCATGGTTTCACCGTGGGTATTGAAGATGATGTCAGCCGGACCTCTCTGTCTTTGGGGCCAGAGATTGATGCTGAACCAAAGGGGGTGATTCGTTGTAAATTCTGGGGATATGGTTCTGATGGCACAGTGGGAGCCAGTAAAAATTCAATTAAGATAATCGGTGATCATACTGATTATTATGTTCAGGGTTATTTTCAGTACGACTCGAAGAAATCCGGTGGAGTCACTATTTCCCATCTGCGTTTTGGCAAGGAAAAGATTCAATCGCAGTATCTACTAAATCATGTTGATTTTGTGGCCCTCCATAAATCTTCTTATATTGGTCGTTACGATATCCTCGAGGGAATTACCGAAGGAGGAGTCTTCTTGTTGAATTCCACTTGGAAGGCTGATGAGGTATTTGATCATTTAACTGAAGACATGCAGAAAACCATTATTGAGAAGAAGATCAAGGTTTATAACATTGATGCCCTGAAGATTGCCCAGGAAGTTGGTTTGGGGGCGAGAATCAATACAGTCATGCAGGCGGCCTTTTTTAAAGTTTCCGGAGTCTTACCTGAGGATGAGGCCATTCAATTAATCAAAGAGGCCATTAAGAAGACTTTTCTTGCCAAGGGGGAAGATATAGTCCAGAAGAATTGGGCTGCTGTGGATCGAGCCATAGAGGCTCTGGAGGAAGTTCCCATCCCGGAGAAGATTACTAAATCGGCTTCTCCACCTCGATTGATTCCCGAAGAAGCGGACGATTTTACTATCAATATCATTGAACCGATTATGCGTTTTAAAGGAGATAAAATNCCTGTTTCCAAAATGCCTTACGACGGTCAGATTCCCACCGGAACCACCAGGCTGGAGAAACGGGGTGTTGCTCCTTTTGTCCCCCAATGGCTGCCGGAAAAGTGTATTCAGTGTAATCAGTGTTCTCTGGTTTGTCCTCATGCAGCTATTCGCCCCAAGCAGATTGATCCCGCTGCCCTAAAAGATGCTCCGGAGACCTTTATCACCGTTAAATCGCGGACTCGAAATGATCGCAACCTTCAGTATCGACTTCAGGTGTTCATTGAAGATTGTGTGGGTTGCGGCAGTTGTGTTGAGTCATGTTTGGCCAAGGAGAAGGCTCTACGGATGATTCCTCTGGAAGAAGCGAGAGAAGCCGGGGAAAGGGAAAACGAGGCATTTTTTGAAACCTTACCCTATAATGTTCTCGATGGAGTTAATCCGGCCACGGTTAAAGGAAGTCAATTCCTCCGGCCTTATTTTGAATTCAGTGGCGCTTGTGGCGGCTGCGGCGAGACGCCCTATATTAAATTAGCCACCCAATTATTCGGAGATCGGATGATTATCGCCAACGCCACCGGTTGTTCTTCTATTTATGGCGGAACCTTCCCCACCATTCCTTATTGTAAGGATGAAGCGGGTCAGGGGCCGGCCTGGGCTAATTCTCTTTTTGAAGACAATGCCGAATATGGTTTTGGGATGCGGTTGGCGGTTGATGCCAATCGGCGGAAATTAAAGACTTCGCTGGAGGAAGCATTGAAACTGGATATCTCTCCGGCTTTGAAAGAGGCGTTTCAGAAATGTCTGACTTTTTGGTCAAGAACAGATGACGAGGCCAAGAAAGCCGCCCGCCTGGCCCGGGAAGTTTTAGCTGAGAGGTTGAGCCAGGAAAAGGCTGAGTATCAGCCCCTCCTCCGGCAGATTCAGGATTTACAGGATTATCTCGTAGATAAAAGCATCTGGTGTGTTGGGGGTGACGGCTGGGCTTATGACATTGGCTATGGAGGCTTGGATCACGTTATTGCCTCTAACCGCAATGTGAATTTGCTCGTTCTGGATACAGAAGTCTACTCCAATACCGGCGGCCAGGCTTCCAAAGCCACCCCCACCGGATCGGTGGCTAAATTCGCGGCCGCAGGTAAGCGGACCAAGAAGAAGGACCTGGGAATGATGGCCATGAGCTATGGGTACGTCTATGTGGCCAGCGTCGCCATGGGAGCCAATCCTAACCAGTGCTTGAAGGCGTTTATTGAGGCTGAGGCTTATGATGGACCATCCCTGATCATTGCCTATTCACCTTGTATCAATCATGGCATTGATATGGCCAAATCCCAGCAGGAAGAAAAATTAGCGGTGGAGGCCGGTTACTGGCTGCTTTATCGCTATAATCCTCTACTGGCTAAAGAAGGTAAAAATCCCCTTATTCTTGATTCCCGTGAGCCTAAACTTGATTACCAAGAATTTATTAAAAATGAAATAAGATATCGTTCGCTGGTCCAACAGCATCCCGAGATTGCTCGTCAACTCTTTGCTCAGGCAGCCAGGGAAGCTCGAGAGAGATATGAATTTTATAAAAAATTATCTCAGATGTAAGCTGATAGCTGAACCTGGTCCTGATTGAAGACGAGCACTTTTCCTGAAAATTGAGTTTTGTTTTCATCCGAAAGAAAGGGAAGGGTAAACGTTTATTTTCATTGAAAAGATAAGCAATTTGTCTTACTATTTAACCTTATGAGTCAGAGGGGAATCAGAGGCTTGTCCTTAACCATTAGAAGAAACCGAAATTTATAGATTCGAAGAAAGACCAATTCTATTTTTTGAATCAAGGAGGTGCGATGAAGGAAACGATTGAAGTAAGATGGCACGGTCGGGCCGGACAGGGAGTGGTGACAGCCGCGGCTACTTTGGCTGATGTTCTGGCTTCGGTAGAGGGAATCTTTGTTCAGGCATTTCCTGAATTTGGTGCGGAGAAACGAGGTGCTCCCATCCTGGCTTTTAATCGCATCAGTCGTCGTCCGATCAGGATTCACAGCCAGGTCTATGAACCGGATATTATCATCGTCACAGATCCGTCGTTAATCGGGATGGTCGATCTGACCAGTGGAGCCAAGCCAGAAGCCCTGTATTTATTCAACACCATCTTTGACCTTCAGGCGATTAGAAAGAAACTAAAAATAACCAATGGTCGGGTTTTTGGGCTAGATGCTTATGCTATAGCGGAAGCGGAATTGGGACGACCTATTCCCAATGTTCCCATGGTTGCTGCCTTGATAAAAATCACTAAGCTGATGGATTTAGAACTATTCCGGGAGAAAATCAGGCTATCATTAAGTAAAAAATTAAGACCGGAAGTAGTCGAAATGAACATGCGAACTATTGATCGGGCTTTTGAGGAGGTAAAGGAAGGATGAAGAAAGAAACTTGGCGGGAACTACCAATTGGCGGCCTTAATATTCATCCGGGGAATTCAGTGNCCAATTTAACCGGTACATGGCGTTCGGGTAAACGCCCGGAATTCATCCCGGAGAATTGTATTCAGTGTTTTTTCTGCTGGCTTTATTGTCCTCATCTGGCCATCCTGGTAGAGGAGAGTGAAGTTGTTGGGATTAATTATGATTATTGTACAGGATGTGGATTATGTGCAGAGGAATGTCCGGCCAAAGAAAAGGCCATAGTGATGGTGAAAGAAGAAGTAGAGCTTGAGGAAGGAGGGGAAGGATGAAGACAAAAAAAATATTAAGCGGCAACGAGGCTATTGCTGAAGCCGTCCGTCAGGTGGATCCCGATGTGATGGCTGCTTATCCCATTACTCCTTCAACTAAAATTGTCGAAACCATTGCCCAGTTTGTGGCTGACGGGNTATTGAGCGGAGAATTCGTCTGTCCGGAAAGTGAGCACAGCGCCATGAGTGTCTGTATCGGCGCGGCGGCGGCCGGGGGACGGGTCATGACTGCGACTGCTTCCCAGGGGCTGGCCTTGATGTGGGAAATGCTTTATATCGCCGCGGCCCTGCGCTTGCCCATTGTTGCGGCAATTGCCAACCGAGCCCTCAGTGCACCAATTAATATCCATGGGGACCATTCAGATATGATGGGGGCCCGCGATTCAGGCTGGATTCAAATTTATTCGGAAAACTGTCAAGAGGCTTATGACAACTTTATTCAGGCCTTCCGGATTGCTGAACATCCTGAGGTGGCTACTCCGGTAATGGTCGGCCTGGATGGCTTTATCATCAGTCATTCGATGGAGCCGGTGCTGGTGGAAGATGATGAGGCGGTTAAAGAATTTCTTGGCGAATACCAGCCGCATTATTCATTACTTGACATTAATCACCAGATAACCATTGGTTCGCTGGATTTTACCGATTATTATTTTGAACATAAACGGAGTCAACTGGAAGGTCTGGAGAAGGCTCCCCGGGTGATTCTGGAAGTAGGTCAGGAATTCGGGCAAAAATTTGGTCGCTCTTATGGATTTTTTGAAGAATACCGCCTTGGTGATGCCGAAGTGGCCATTGTCGTTCTCAGTTCAGCCGCGGGAACAGGGAAGGAGGCGGTTGATCTTCTCCGAGATGAAGGCATCCCGATCGGGCTGCTTAAATTAAGGATTTTCCGTCCCTTTCCTTTCCGGGAAATTGCCGAAGTGCTGAAGGACAAGAAAGCGGTGGCCGTCCTTGATCGCTGTGTCAGTCCAGGAGCTGAAGGGNCGCCAGTGGGGACTGAAATCCGGGCAGCTCTTTTTGATTATGAACAACGACCCCGGGTGGTGAATTATGTTTATGGCCTGGGTGGACGGGACATCAAAGTCGAGCATTTTCAGGAAGTTGGTCGGAAACTGGTTCGTATCGCTGAGACCAATCAAGTTGATGAACCGTATGGCTATTTGAATCTCAGAGAGTAAAGAGAGGCAAAGGAGGTAACCGATGGCTCGTTTAAAGGATTTAGCTCAACAGGAAGATAGATTGGCGGCCGGACATGGGATGTGTTTAGGCTGTGGAATCCCCATTATTTTAAAACTTGTATTGAGAGCCACCACCGATCCCCTGGTGATTGCTAATGCTACCGGATGTCTGGAAGTCTGTACAACTATTTTTCCCCGGACTGCCTGGAAGGTGAACTGGATTCACAGTGCTTTTGAGAATGCGGCGGCGACAATTGCCGGGGTGGAAGCCATGTATAAGGCTCTAAAAAGAAGGGGGAAGATTCCGGCAGATCGGAAGATAAAATTTTTAGCCATTGGAGGAGATGGCGGAACTTATGACATCGGGTTGCAGTCATTGTCGGGAGCGATGGAAAGAGGACATGACATTGTCTATCTTTGTTATGATAATAATGCTTATGCTAATACTGGTGGACAAAGATCATCGGCCACTCCTCTGGGAGCGGCGGCGACAACTTCTCCAGCCGGGAAAGCCCTCCCGGGAAAGATCCAATGGCGCAAAGACCTGACGCGGATCATGGCGGCCCACGGCATTCCTTATGTCGCTCAAGGAAGCATCCATCGCTGGAAAGATCTATTTCAGAAGGCGCAGAAAGCCTTTGCCACCGAGGGACCGGCTTTTCTCAATGTCCTTTGTCCCTGTCCGACTGAGTGGAAATATCCTGAATCGCAGGGNGTTAAATTAGCCCAACTAGCCGTTGATACCTGTGCCTGGCCCCTNTATGAAGTTGAGCAGGGAAAATACCGGGTGACCTACAAGCCCAAAGAGAAGCTGCCGGTGACAGAATGGTTAAAACCACAGGGTCGATTTCGCCATCTCTTCAAAGAAGAAAACGCCTGGATGGTGACAGAAATCCAGAAAAGGGTTGATGAGGAGTGGGCAGAACTCCTGTGGCTAAGTGAGGTATAGAAAGTTTTAATAACACTTAAAATAACCTGACTTAATCTTATTTTAAGACGAGAATAANGATCTGCTTTCTGAAGAGCTAAGGTAGTGAATTTTCATAAGCTGGGGAATTTCTTCTTAATTGGAAAGAGACAACCTGATCTTCCTGCTAGATAAAGATAGTGACAGTTATCCGGGTAACCCCTACGAAAAAAATAGCCATAATTGTCTTCGGCAGGACTTCTCTCCTTTCTGGTTAGCTAATATCTAATTTTGATTTTTTTTTAAAAGGCCTAACAAATAGTTGTTATTTATTAATATCTGATATAATATATATCAGAAGGCAGGCGTGGTGAAATNTTATTAAAAAAAATTACAAAAAGTTCTTGAACCACTCTATGGTGTTTGATACATTAAACAACAGAAAGGGTGGTTTGCAATGAGAGAAAAATCAATCTTGAATCTAAAGTCACTTAAGGACCAGGTTTATGAGTATTTAAGGGAGCAGATGGAGAAGGGAGAATTGCGGCCGGGCTCTTACATTAACATGGAAGAGACCAGCCGTAAACTAGGGATAAGCAAGACTCCCTTACGGGATGCCCTTCTTCAACTGGAAATGGAAAACTTTGTCACTATAATTCCTCGCCGGGGTGTCGTGGTTAATCCTTTAANTTTGAAGGATATCAAGAATTACTATGAGATTATTGGGTCTCTGGAAAGTCAGGCTCTGCTGTCTTCATTTCCCAAGTTGAAAACAAGAGATATTGAGAAGATGTCTCGTCTGAATAAAGAAATGGCTGAAGCTATTGCTCAGGATAATTTTAACCTGTATTACCAAAAGAATTTAAAGTTCCATAATGTCTTTCTGTCTAAATGTGGCAATGATATGCTGATACGCATTGTGACCAATCTAAAGAAAAGACTTTATGATTTTCCCCGTCAGGAAGGTTTTGTTAAAGAGTGGGAAGAAACTTCCATCAAGGAACATGAGCGGCTGGTAGACTTAATCGCCCAGGGAAGGAAGGACGAGGCGGTAAATTTTGTGCGTGATGTTCACTGGTCGTTCGCTGTCCAGGAAAAGTTCATCAAAAAATATTATAAACAGGCCTCTCTATACGCGGAAAGGAGTTTTGAACGGTAGTTTTGATGAAGGGAGTGATTTTTGATATTAAGCGTTATGCTATTCATGACGGTCCAGGAATAAGAACCACAGTTTTTTTCAAAGGATGTCCTCTTCATTGCATTTGGTGCCATAACCCCGAGGGAATTGATCCGGCTCGGGAGCTTTTTTACCGAGCTGAGAGATGTCCTTCTGAATGTCGTCTGTGTGTGGGCGTTTGTCCTCAAGGTGCACTTCAGAAGTCTTCCCAGACCCTAAAGATCGATCGCTCATCTTGTGATGGGTGTGGCGAATGTGCTGAAGTATGTGTTTACGAAGCGATTGAGGTGGTTGGACGAGAAATGAGTGTGGAAGAAGTGATAACGGAAATAGCTAAAGATAAAATGTTTTTTCAGGAATCCGGGGGAGGGGTGACTTTCTCGGGAGGAGAGCCTTTCTTCCAACCGGCTTTTCTGCATGAATTACTGGCTGCTTCTCGAGAGCAGGGCTGGACCACAGCCGTTGATACTTCTGGGTTTGTCGATTTGGCGATAATAGAGAAGGAGTTGCCTCTTATTGATTACTTACTGTATGACTTGAAGATTATGGATGAGAAAAAGCATCTTCATTGGACGGGGGTATCTAACAAGATTATTCTGGATAATTTGGCCAAGCTGGCCCGAGAGCAGATAGAGGTTGTGGTTCGGGTGCCNTTAATTAGTGGCGTTAATGATGATGACGAGAATATTGGAGTCATGGCTGGTTTTTTACAGAAACAACCGGGCTTGCATAAGATTCATCTCTTAGTTTACCACCAGAGCTGGACCAGCAAAATAGCTCGCCTGGGAAAATTTAGTCTAAAAAATGAATTCAAGTCGCCTTCTGAGGAGAGAATCCAGGTGATCAAAGCCAGATTGGAAAAGGAGGGTTTTGAAGTCAGGGTCGGAGGTTANGGATGAATGGGCGCATTAAAAAATTACGAGAAAAAAGTTTAGAGTTTCGTCCTTTTATCACGCCGGAGAGAGCCCGGCTCCTGACTGAGTTTTATCGACAACCCTCAGTTTATCAATATTCAATCCCTGTCCAGCGGGCTCTGGCTTTTAAATATATTCTTGAGCATAAAGAAATCTTCATTGATGATTTAGAGCTGATTGTCGGAGAACGTGGCCCGGCACCCAAGGCCACTCCTACTTATCCCGAGGTGACCTGTCATTCAGTGGAAGACCTGAAGTTGCTTAATACTCGAGAAAAGCTTCCCTATCGTGTTGATGAAGCCACCTTTCGTCTTTATCAGGAAGAAATAATTCCTTTTTGGCGAGGTCGGGCGATAAGAGATATTATTTTTCGAGAAATGGACCCTGAATGGATTGCCGCTTATGAGGCCGGTGTTTTTACCGAGTTCATGGAACAGCGAGCTCCTGGCCATACTGTTCTCGGGGATAAGATTTATCGGCTGGGTCTGCTGGATTTTAAAAAAGAGATTGAAGCCAGTCTGGCCCGTCTGGATTTCTTCCATGATCCAGAGGCTTATTCTAAACGGGAAGAATTAAAGGCCATGTCTATTTGCGCTGATGCTTTGATTACTTACGCCCAGCGTCATGCCCAAAAAGCCCGGGAAATGGCCGCTAAAGAAAACAATCCCCGCCGCCGGAAAGAATTATTACAAATAGCGGCCATCTGCGACCATGTGCCAGCCCATCCTCCCCGTAATTTCTGGGAGGCTCTCCAGTATTACTGGTTTGTCCATCTGGGGGTAATTATTGAGTTTAATACTTGGGACTCTTTTAATCCCGGGCGGTTGGACCAACATCTCTATCCTTTTTATCGTCAGGGGCTGGCGCGTGGAGATTTAACTGAAGAAAAGGCCAAGGAGCTCCTCCAGGCATTTTGGATTAAATTTAATAATCAACCGGCTCCACCCAAAGTCGGCATCACGGCGGAAGAAAGCGGGACCTACACTGATTTTGCTTTGATTAATACCGGTGGAGTGAAGGTCGATGGCTCGGACGCGGTGAATGAACTTTCCTTCCTCATTCTGGATGTGATTGAGGAGATGAAGCTCTTACAGCCCAGTTCCATGGTTCAGATCAGTCAGAAAACTCCAGATGCTTTTTTGAAGAGAGCCCTGAAAATTATCCAGACCGGTTTTGGTCAGCCCTCTATTTTTAATACCGAAGCTATCATCCAGGAACTGGTCCGCCAGGGCAAAAAGATTGAAGATGCCCGTCTGGGTGGTGCCAGTGGCTGTGTTGAGGCTGGTGCCTTTGGTAAGGAAGCGTATATTCTGACCGGCTATTTTAACTTTACCAAAGTGCTGGAAATTACTCTGAATAACGGCCTTGATCCTCGGACGGGACGAAAAATTGGCTTGTCAACCGGTGATCCCCGGAGGTGGCGGACATTTGATGAACTTTATGCCGCTTTTGAGCGTCAATTAAATTATTTCATCGATATCAAGATTAAGGGTAATAATATCATTGAACGGCTGTATGCCACTTACCTGCCGGCACCTTTTCTTTCTCTTTTTATCGATGATTGTCTAGCCCAAGGCAAGGATTACCACGATGGCGGCGCTCGCTACAATACCTCTTATATCCAAGGGGTGGGTATAGGGACGATGACCGATTCATTGAGTTCCATCAAATACAATGTGTTTGATAAGAAAATAGTGGGCCTGGAGCAACTTCTCACCGCCCTCCGTCGTAACTATGAGGGATATGAAGAGTTGCGACAGCGGTTTCTGAATAAAACCCCTAAATACGGTAATGATGATGATTATGCTGATTCAATTACCCAGCGTCTTTTTGAATCGTATTTTAAAGCAGTTGATGGTCGGCCCAACACCAGGGGGGGGGTCCACCGGATAAATCTTTTGCCGACCACAGTCCATATTTATTTTGGTCAAGTCTGTCAGGCCACTCCTGATGGTCGTCGGGCAGGAGAGCCGCTCTCTGAAGGAATATCACCGGTCCAGGGAGCTGACCGCAAGGGACCGACCGCTGTGATTAAGTCGGCCGCTAAGATTGATCATCTCCGCACCGGCGGCACTCTTCTCAATCAGAAATTTACACCCTCTCTGCTGGCGGGTGAAGAAGGGTTGGATAAACTGGCCAAATTGATCAGAACTTATTTCCGGATGAACGGGCATCATATTCAGTTTAATGTCGTCACCGCTAAAATGCTCCGGGAAGCTCAGCAGCATCCGGAAAAGTACCGGGACTTAATCGTCCGGGTCGCCGGTTACAGCGATTATTTTGTTGACTTGCCGAAAAAACTTCAGGATGAGATCATTAAACGGACAGAACATCAATCTTTTTAGCTGAGTTAATTGAGAATTTATATTAAGATTTAAGATATAAAGAAAGGAGTTATCATGTTCAATCCCGAGATTTATCAGCAAAGACGTCAAAAATTAAAAGAATTGCTCCCTGGAGGAGTAGCTATTTTTCTGGGCAATGAAGAGAGTCCGATGAATTATCCGGCCAATCCCTATCCTTTTCGACAGGATAGCTCATTTCTTTATTTTTTTGGCCTGGATACCCCGTCTTTGGTAGGCCTGGTAGATGTTGATGAAGGCCAGGATATTATTTTTGGCCATGAAGTTAGCGTGGAAGATATTATCTGGATGGGTGACCTGCCCTCACTTAAAGAGCGTGGCCAGAGCGTTGGAGTAAACACCACCCGCCCGTTGGCTGAGTTACCAACTTTTATCGGGAAGGCGATAAAAGCCGGCCGCAAGATACATTTTTTACCTCCCTACCGGGCTGAAACGACCCAAAAGATTAGTGAATTGCTAGGAATTCAACCCAGCTTTGTCAAGCAATATGTCTCGGCGGAATTGATTAGGGCCGTGGTGGCCCTGCGCTCAGTTAAAGGACCAGAAGAGATAGCTGAGATGGAGAAGGCTCATGAAATTACTTATCGGATGTACCAGGCAGCCATGGCCCTGGCCCGGCCGGGAAGATATGAACGAGAGCTGGCCGGTCAAATGGAGGGGATTTGCGCTGAGGCGGGTTGCCTACCGGCTTTTCCTATTATTTTGACGATTAATGGTCAGATTCTCCACAATCATTATCATGGTAATCAACTGATCGAAAATAGACTGCTGGTTATGGATGCTGGGGCTGAGTCACCAGCGCATTATGCAGCTGATATCACCCGGACGGTTCCAGTGGGGGGCAAGTTTACTGAGCGGCAGAAGGAGATTTATTCGATTGTTCTCCAAGCTCAGGAAGAAGCCATAGCGGCCATGCGACCCGGGATTTATTTCCGGGATGTTCATTTTCGGGCGGCCAGGATTATTGCCGAAGGACTAAAAAGTCTGGGATTGATGAAAGGCTCTCCCGAGGAAGCCGTCCAGGCAGGCGCTCATGCTCTTTTCTTTCCCCATGGTTTAGGTCATATGATTGGCCTCGATGTCCATGATATGGAAGGATTGGGTGAAGATTTTGTCGGTTATGATGAGACAGTTAAGCGCAGCGATCAATTTGGCCTGGCTTATTTGCGCATGGCCAAGAAACTGGAGCCCAATTATGTGTTGACCGTGGAACCGGGTATATATTTCATCCCCGCTTTGATTGAACAGTGGGAAAAGGAGAGAAAGCATCAGGATTTTATTGATTATGATCGGGTTAAAGAATATTTGGATTTCGGTGGAATCCGGATTGAGGATGATGTTCTGGTAACCGAGAGCGGCCATCGTGTTCTGGGAAAGTCCATCCCCAAAAAAATTGAAGAAGTCGAAGCCGTTACCGCGACCAAATAATTGCCAGGATGAAAACAGTCTGACCATCTTTTCTTTTCTCAGACCAAAGTGATGACTGGCTTTCGCCTATTTAAAGAGACTTCCTATGTTTAAGACCAGAGCTGAAGGCTCTTTGGCCTGGCGGAAAGAGACTCCGGCTCTGCCAGCTAGGTTTAATTATTATCTGTCGAGGAAGGGTTCATCACTTTAGGTGAGATTTTATTTTTATGTTTTTCAGGTAGTCAGTTGGCCATGATGGATTAACCACGAGTGATTTTTTTCCTTTCCGGGCCAAAATAAGAGTTCACTCTTTTTAGCCAGGAAGAATTAATGAGAGAAAGCTTTAAAGTCAGTTGGTGGAGGATTGGGGCCCGATTTTGATTACAATCCGATTGGTGGGAGATAAAATTTCCTGAATATATTGGTCAAAATCATTTAAGGTAAGTTGATCAATATAATCAAATATATCTTCGAGAAACTCGGCTCCGAGACCGGTGGTTTCAAAAGTGGCCAGATAGGTCGCCCGGGTGTTTTTTTCCTGACACTGCCGGAGAAGCGAGGCCTTGGTATAGGCTTTGGTCATGCTCCATTCACTTTCATCCACCGGGTGAGTAATTAGAAGATTCATTTCTCTCTCTAAGGCTTTCCAGGCGGCTTCTCTTTTCTCAGGAGAAGTTTCCAGAACCACTTCCAGGAGCCCTCCTTCCTGGTAGAGATGAACTTCAGACTGAATATTGTAGGCCAGTTTTTCATATTCTCTTAATTTCCATAGTCGCGAAGAGACTCCTTTTCCCAGGAGATGATTGAGGAGAAGGCTGAGGGCACATGTCTTCTGATTGAGGGGAGGCAGGCGATAAGCCAGATAAAGAAGAAATTCTTTGCTTTCCCGGTCTACTTTTTTTTCTTCCTTTTCCAGGGTGGGGAAAGTCAAGGTGGAATAACTAGCCGGTGTTCCAGCCGGGAATTTCCCCATATGTTCCTCCAGTTGTGGGATTAAGGAGGCCAAGTCTTTATCGGAAATGACCACCGCCAGCATATTGGCCGCCGTGAAGTAAGTTTTGTAGTAATTTTCGATATCCTTCTTGTTGATATTATCTAGACTTTTTTCTGAGCCATAGCTGGAGGCCCCATAGCCAGAAGAACCAAAAAGAAGAACCTGGGCCTTTTGACGGGCTAGGTTCTGTGCTTTATCCTGGATCCTTTTTTTTGACCGGAGCATATTTTTCTTGATTCGTTTAATCCGGATCCCAGAGAAGAGGGGTTTGACCATAATACTACTCATGAGTTTTAGAGTGTCGACAAAATGAGGTGAAAGACTGGCTAGACGAATCAGGTTATAGTCGGGGAAAGTGGAAAAGGTAAGCTGGGAAGCCTGGGTCATTAGCTGACGGACTTTACTTTGGTCGGGAATTTCCAGCGCCAGGCGGGTGGTTAAGTAACCCAACCCTGATTTTCCTTCAGGTTCAACGCGACGTCCGCCTTTAATAATCAAGAGGAGGACAGTTAGAGGTGAAGAAGAATCATGTTGGTAAATAATCGGCAGTCCATTTTTTAAAATCTCCCGCTGGAGAGGAGGAAAGATACTCTTGGTTTGCTGGAAATTACTAGCCCCAAGGAAGAGATTAAGGCTTAGTCCGAGAAAGAGAGTCAGAGGTAATTTTACTTTACACATTTTATTTTTCTTTTTTAAGAGGAATGAACCTCACCACGACATATTTTCCCTTACTTAAATACTTGCCAGCTGCTTCTCGGATATCTGAAGACGAGATTTTATGGATAAGATTCAGATAGTGGCCTCTTTCCGCCTGTTGATTAAGAAGATAATAGCGAACCAAGGCCTGGGCCAGGGTGAGGCCGTTTTCCCGAGCCTGATAAGTCCGAAAGCTGATTTGATTTTTGGCCTGTTGGAGAAAGTCGAAGACATAGAGTTGAGCTTCGCCGTAGTAGTCATCTCGGGAAAAATTCTGCCGCCGGAGTGATTTCAGAAAGCGGATAGTTTCTCGCTCAGCCCTTTTTATGTTTTTGGGGTCGAGCGTCAGGGTNATGATCATTGCTCCCCCATAGTAGAGGGAGGTATAACTCATGTTTACCGTATAGGCCAGCTCTCTTTTTCCTCGCAACACCAGGTTAAGCATGGGGTTTAGGCCCCGGCCGAGAATTTCAGTCAGGACATCAACTGCATATTGGTCGGGGTGATTGAAATCAGGAGCCGGAAAACCGAGGAAGAGGTAGGCCTGATTAATATCCATGGTTTGGTTGATTGAGGCCTTTTCTTTAAGAGAAGGCACCGGTGGTAGGGGTGGAGGAAGGTCTGGGGGATTAGTTAAAGGAGAGAATATTTCCGAGATTTTTTCCTTACTCCAGTTTAAATCTATCTGGCCGACCACAGCGAGGGCGGCATTGCGGGGACAAAAATAACGCTGGTAAAATGCTTTAATTTCATCCACCGTAATTCGGGAAAGAGTGGCCGGGGTTCCATAAATGGGTTGACTGTAGGGATGATTGGCAAAGAGGAGCTGGAAGGTGAGTGAAAGGCCGTAGCGGAGAGGGTCATCCTGAATATACCGGATTTCTTCCAGGATGACTTGTTTTTCCTCTTCGAGGGAAGTGGAATTGAAATCCAGCTTGAAGGCAAGCGTTTTTAAGCATTCAAGGGCAAATAAGTAGTTTGTGGAGGGGATGGTTATTTCAATCAGCATTAAGTCGCGACCAGTATGGGCGTTGTAGTAACCGCCTTTTTCCCGAATGGCCAGACTGATGTCCTGGTGGTTGATTTGGGTAGTATTGCGGAAGAGAAGATAATGTTCCAGAAGATGAGTTAGTCCGGATGTTTCAGCCGTTTCATTTTTAGACCCCACGTTAAGTCCCAGAACCAAGTGAATCAGAGGAAGGTGGCTCTGGCGAAGAAGGGCTACCTGGAGACCATTCTCGAGCGTAAATTGAGATGACTGAGTATCAGCCGCGGCTGCCTTCAGACTGGTTTGGGGGAGAAGAAAGAAAAGACTTGATGCGGTTAATAAAAAAAGAAAAAGTTTTTTGGCTGAAGTTTTAATCATCAGGTTAATGAGTTAAGATAGTTTTTTTGAAAAAGGTCAATCGATTGGGTGTCACCCATGACCAGGAGAGTATCGCCTGCTTCTATTTTTGTGTTGGGATCTGGATTGAAAACAATATCCTGGCCGGGTTTTTTGATAGCCACAACGATAACATTGGCTTTTTTTCTTAAATCACATTCGACTATTGTTTTTTCTTTAATTGTGGCTCTTTTACTGACCACAAATTCGTCCATGTAAAGGGAGAGCTCCTTCCGGCGGATAATAAGGTCCATAAAGTCGACCAGAGTGGGGCGGATCAGTCCCTGAGCAATTTTTAAACCGCTTAGTTTGTAGGGATTGACCACCCGATTGGCACCGATCTGGAGAATTTTTTTCTCGCCTTCTTCATCCAGAGCTTTAGAGAGGATAAAAAGGGAGGGATTGAGGAGTTTGGCCGTAAAGCTGAGGTAGAGATTATCGGCGTCGGTCGGCAGGAGAGCGGCCAAAGCCTTGGCTTTTTTTACTTTTGCCTTGAGCAGTACTTCTTCCTGAGTAGCATCGCCGATTATAAAAAGGCTATTGTTTTTTTCCATCAGGTCTTTAATTGATGCTTCGTCTTTCTCGATCACGACAAAGGGAAGATTCTCTTCCTCTAATCTTTCTCTGACAATTTTTCCCATTCGTCCGTGACCACAGATTATATAATGATCTTTCAAATTCTGGATGTCCTTTTGCATTTTTTTTCTCCGTAGATATTGATGGAAGCCACCCTCATAGAGGGCTTCTCCGATTTTCGTCAAGGCGAAAATAGCGGTTCCAACTCCTCCCAGGATGATAAAAATGGTAAATATCTGACCGGCGGTGGTCATCGACTCTTTAACTTCCCGGAAGCCGACGGTGGTGATGGTGATAATGGTCATGTAGAGAGAATCAAGAAAACCCAGGTTTTCGATAAGATGGTAACCAATGGTGCCGATGATTATAACCAGGAGAATAAGAGCCACTGGTTTCCACATTGGAGATTACTCAGTTTCTCGTCATTAGATTAAAAATTAAAAACCGGAAAAAATTTTTTCCGGAGGAATCGCTGCTGACGATTTTGAACCATCCTTGAGTTTCTTTTTTAATATTACCGGAAAAAAGGGAGACCGACAAGTTGTTATTTTCTAACGGGGCTACCCGGGGAAGTGATTTTGCTTGTGACCAATCATCATTGTGGTGGCAGTCATTATCTCTGGGCTGTGCTCAGACAAAATAGGGTAGTTTTCCAGAATGGAAAATCAATAAGCANGTGGATTACCTTTAACCCTTGAGCGAAGTTATGTTAAAATCATCCTAGTTAATTTATTAACAGAAGGAGACCATGAAAAAGTTACCACAGGCCAAAATTCTTATTGTCGATGATGAAGAGAATATAAGGAAAACACTGCGCATGGTTCTGGAATATGAAAATTATGAAGTCTTTGAGGCGGGATCAGGGGAAGAGGCTCTGGAGAGGAGTGATGAAATTGTCGGACTGGATTTGATCCTGCTGGATATCCGCCTGCCGGGGAAGGATGGGCTGGAAGTGCTGGCTGAGCTGAAAGAAAGGCCATACCGGCCGGAAGTGATCATGATTTCAGGTCATGGGACTATTCAATCAGCAGTGGAAGCGACTAAGCTCGGTGCTTACGATTTTTTAGAAAAACCACTTCACCGGGATCGAATTCTTTTGGCCATCCGCAATGCGCTGGCCCATAAGCGGTTAAAGAGAGAATATTATGATTTACGCCAAAAAGCAGCTAAACGATATGAGTTGATTGGCCATCATCCAGTGATGAAAAATTTATGGGAACAGATCAAAAGGATTGCTCCGACAAATTCGACGGTTCTTATCCAAGGTGAAAGCGGGACCGGCAAGGAGCTCATTGCCCGGGCAATTCATCAACATAGCCATCGAGCGGAAGGCCCTTTTATCCAGGTTAATTGTGCTGCCATTCCCGAAGAATTAATCGAGAGCGAACTTTTTGGCCATGTCAAGGGGGCTTTCACCGGTGCTACAGAGAAAAAACCAGGTAAATTTGAATTGGCAGATGGGGGGACAATTTTCCTGGATGAGGTCGGCGACATGAGCCTGAAGACTCAAGCTAAAGTATTACGAGTTCTGGAGGAGGGAGAAGTTCAAAAGGTGGGTTCAACTAAAATTCAAAAGGTGGATGTCCGGGTTATTGCAGCCACAAATAAAGATCTGTCCCGGGAAATAAGGGAAGGCCGGTTTCGAGAGGATCTATATTTTCGACTCAATGTGGTGCCTCTCCAGGCTCCTCCTTTGCGGGAACACAAAGAAGATATTCCTTTACTAATTGATTACTTTGTTCGTCTCTACGCTGAGGAAAATAACTTTAAACCCAAAAAATTCTCTCCTGAAGCCATAGAGGTGATGATGAGATATTCCTGGAAGGGAAATGTGCGGGAGCTGAAGAATATGGTTGAGCGGTTGCTCATTATGACCGAAAGCGATATAATAGAAAAGAAGGATTTACCGGAGCATATCCGGCAGGATGAGGGTGTCTTTCTCCCGGAAATAAGCAAAGTTAAATCGCTGAAAGAATTCCGTGAGCTGGCTGAGAAAATGTTTATTCTGGCCAAACTGGAAGAGAATGAGTGGAATATCAGTCAGACAGCTCGAGCCATTGAGACACCCCGGAGTAACCTTTATAAAAAGCTGGAACAGTATAATATTAAAATCAAGGCTGGAGTAGGCGAGGTGGTTGCTCCACCGGGGCTGCAAGCCGCCGGTGGGGAGGAAAGTCCGAACTCCACAGAGCAGGATGGTCGCTAACAGCGACTCCGAGCAATCGGAGGAAAGTGCCACAGAGAGTAGACCGCCCTGTGGGTGTGGTGCTAACCCTCCCACGGAGCAAGGGTGAAAGGGTGAGGTAAGAGCTCACCGCTCTGGTGGTGACACCAGAGGCAAGGCAAACCCCATCCGGAGCAAGGCCAAATTGGCCCCCGATGAGATAGCTCGTCTCAGGGGGCGGGTAGGCCGCTTGACCCCTTGAGCAATCAAGGGGCTAGATAAATAACCACCCCTGCCTGCGGGCAGGAACAGAATTCGGCTTACGTCCTGCTCCAGCCGACTTTTTCTTTCTTTGGCTGTATCTTTCCCCTAGGTTTAAGCTCATCGGGTTAAATTTTACCTTGAATCCAGCTCTTATTATCTGGGAGCGAAGCTGGTCTTAATTTTCTCCTACTCCCTCTTCTGGCCCTGGGAGAGATACTGTTAAGAGGGAGATTTTAAAGAATTAAAGATGAAACTAGGGTAAAACCAAGAAAAGAGGGGAGGGTTTTCAGTTTAAGGAAGGACACTCAAAACAGTGGGCAGAGAGGCCACCGCCTGTTTTATCCAGATAAGGATATTGCCGGGAAAAAGGCCTAGCTGGAGAACTCCATAAAGGCACAGAAAAAGAACCAGGTAGAGAGCCGGATTATCAGTACGGATGATGACTGAGGAGGTGGGTTCTCGCATATACATATAGACAACCACTCGGAGATAATAGTAAACGGAAATAAGGCTGGCCATCACAGCGATAATAACCAGCGAGGTTAATCCCTGCTGGACAGCCGAAGAGAAAACATAGAATTTGGCCAGGAAGCCGCCTGTCGGGGGAAAGCCTGCCAGTGATACCAGAAAGATGGTCATCATGGCCCCGATCCAGGGGTACTGGAAACCAATACCTTTGAAATCTTCAAGGTGAAGATATTCATGCTTTTCCCGGCTGAGGGCAATCACGGCGGCAAAAGCCCCAATATTCATAAATAAATAGACAGCCAGGTAAAAAAGAAGACTGCTGTAATCCTGGGCTAGGATAGCCACGAGAAGATAGCCGGCATGGGCAATACTGGAATAAGCCAGGAGTCGTTTGATATTGCTCTGCCGGAGAGCAACTAGGTTGGCCACAACCATGGTGGCTACCGCCAGCACCCAGAGACTCCAGAAGACAGTGGTGCGGTTGATGACCGTCGGCCAGAAAAGATGAAACAGGCGAATAAGGACGGCGAATCCAACGGCTTTAGGACCGATGGAGAAGAAAGCCGTTACCGGTGTGGGTGAGCCTTCGTAAACATCCGGAGTCCACATGTGAAAGGGAACCAGGGCAATTTTGAAACCAAAGCCAACCAGGAGCAGTCCCAGACCCATCAAACCAAGGATAAGAGAAGTTGATTCTCCTTTAAACTGCTGGATAATTACCGGAATTTGAGTTGTCCGGGCAAAGCCGAAAAGAAAGGCTAAACCCAGAACCAGAAGAGCTGAGGCAAAACTTCCCAGGAGAAAATATTTGGCCGCAGCTTCGGATGATTTTTGGTCCCTGATTTTTAATCCAGCCAGGGCATAACTGGCNGTCGAGAGGACTTCCAGACCTAGAAAAATGACGATTAGATCATAAGAAGAGACCATGATCAACATGCCAGAAAGGGCAAAGAGGAGAAGGCCGTAATATTCGCCGAAGTTCATTTCTTGAAATTCAATATATTTCAGCGAAATAAGAATAACTAGAGCGGTGACAATCAGAAAAATAAATTGGAAAGCCACAGCCAAGTTGTCAAAGATTAAATATCCATGAAGAGTTGAAAGATTTTGATTCCAGAGTCGTGAGTTGAAGATTCCACAAATAATCAAGGCGATCAGGCTCAAATAACCCAGATAATTCTTGTTTGACCGTCGGAGAAAAGCNTCGAGAAGGATAGTAACCAAAGCTGCTCCGACGATTATCAACAGCGGGAGAAGAGGCCTGAGAATGGTCATGGCAGATTTGCCTCCTCGTTTTCTTCGCTGNCCTCTTTGGCCGGAGGTAATTTAATAGTTATTTTGGGAGAAGCAGGAGAGAGAACGGCTTCTTGCCGAAAGTAACCTTCGTGTTTCTTAATCTGGTTAAGAAGAAGTTCCACTGAAGGTTTCATCTTGGAGAGAAATGGACGGGGATAAATTCCCATCCAGACCATCATAATGACAATGGGCGTAAGGTAGATGATTTCCCGGAGATTTAGGTCTGGGAAAGTTCTGATTTTTTCTTTGGTTATCGGACCCTGCATGACCCGCTGGAACATCCAGAGGAGATAGGCAGCAGCCAGAATGACTGTACTTACGGCGAGAACCGCATATAGCGAATTAGACTGAAAAACACCATAGAGGCAAAGGATTTCTCCGATAAACCCGTTCAAACCGGGTAGACCAACTGAAGATAATAAACAAACCAGGAAGAAAGCAGAGAAAACCGGCATCTGCCGGCTGACCCCTCCGTAATCTTTAATGAGCCGTGTATGGGCTCGTTCATAAAGAATGCCCACGCAAAGGAAGAGAGCTCCTGTACTTAAACCATGATTGAGCATNTGGTAGATAGCTCCCTCAATGGAGGTCTGGTTCAAAGCAAAGACGGCCAGCATGATTAAACCCATATGACTGACGCTGGAATAGGCCACTAGTGATTTGACATCCTTCTGGATAAGGGCCATCAGGCCTCCGTAAATAATACCGATGATCGCCAATACGGAGAGCAGGGGAATGAATTTAATCACAGCATGAGGAAAAAGAGGTAGGGCAAAGCGGAGAAAACCATAAGTTCCCATTTTGAGTAAGACGGCCGCTAAAATGACTGAACCAGCTGTGGGAGCTTCCACATGGGCGTCGGGTAACCAGGTATGGAAGGGAAACATGGGTACTTTAATGGCGAAAGCCAGAGCAAAGGCCAGGAAAAGCCACATTTGGAGTTGAGGATTCAGAACAATTTTATACATATCAAACAGTTCGAAGGAAGCAGTGCCTGTCGCCTTTAAGTGGAGCGAATAAAGAACAAATATGGCAACGAGCATTAAGAGACTGCCGAACATGGTAAAGATGACAAATTTAATCGTGGCGTAAATTCGGCGGGGGCCTCCCCAGACGCCGATCAGAAAGTACATGGGGATGAGCATGGCCTCCCAGAAAACGTAAAAGAGGAAGAGATTAAGAGAAACGAAGACTCCGATTATGCCCGTTTCTAAAAGCAGGAGGAAGAAAAGATATTCTTTATGACGTTGTTGGATATAGTTCCAGGAGGAAAGAACGGCAATCGGCATCAAGAAGGTGGTTAGAATGACCAGGAAAAGACTTATTCCATCGACACCTAGATGATAATAGATTCCTTTACCCAGCCAGGCGGTTTTCTCGACGAATTGGGGAAGGCCGGAAGTGTCGTCGAAGCGAAAGTAAAGGGTGAGCGAAAGGAGAAAGTTGAGAAGAGTAATCACCAGAGCCGTCAGGAAAAGTAATTGTTTTCTTTCTCGGGGCAAGAAAATAATTAATAAGGCACCAGCTAGAGGGAGGAAAGTTAAGATACTTAAAATTTGTCCACTCATTTTAGAATAGTAAATATCCCAGCAAAATTACGGCGCCCAGGATAATAGCCAGGGCATAATCCTTGATTAAACCAGTTTGTAAATAGCTCAAGATTTTTCCAAAAAATCCGGCGGTGGTGGCGGTACCATTGACCGCTCCGTCGATAACTTTGAGATCAAAATGGCGATAAACCAATTCCGAGCCTTTGATAGTCGGCTGGACAAAGACGGCATTGTAAGCCTCATCGATGTAATATTTATTAACCAGCAGACGGTAGGGACCCGGAAAGCGAGCTGCCAGATTATGGGGGAGCGTTGGTTTCTTGATATAGAAAATATAGGCAATAAAGATTCCGGTTATAGCCACGACCGTTGAAGCCAGAATAAGCAGCCATTCTGTACTCAGACTTAAATGGGCCTCTTCATGATGAGCCATAACCGGTGATAGAAAGCGGAAGAACCAATTAATGTCTTTTCCCAGAACTACGGGCAGACCGATATAGCCGCCAACAAGAGAAAGAAAAGCGAGGATCATTAGAGGGATGGTCATTACCGGAGGAGATTCATGGATATGCTTCTTGACTTCATCCGCCATTCGTTCCTCACCGTGGAAGGTCAGGAAAATTAACCGAAACATGTAGAAGGCAGTCAGGACGGCTCCGAAGATGCCCAGCGTCCAGACGAAATAATTTCCCTGGGCGAAGGCGCTGGTGAGAATGGCATCTTTGGAAAAAAATCCCGAGAAAAAAGGAATCCCGGAAATAGCGATCGCTCCGACAAGGAAAGTCGGATAGGTCAGAGGAAGGTATTTTTTTAAACCTCCCATTTTCTGCATATTCAACTCGCCGGAGAGAGCATGCATAACACTGCCNGCAGCTAAGAAGAGCAGGCTTTTAAAAAAGGCATGCGTAACCAGATGGAACATGCCAGCGGCATAAGCTCCCACTCCGCAACCCATAAACATATAGCCAATTTGAGAAATGGTCGAGTAAGCCAGAACTCGTTTGATGTCGTTTTGAGTCAAAGCAATGGTGGCGGCAAAGACAGCGGTAATAGCTCCGATAACAGCTACAATTTGAGCGGCTGTGGGAGTGAAAGAATAAAGTGGATTCAGCCGGGAGACCATATAAACCCCGGCGGTGACCATGGTGGCCGCGTGAATGAGAGCTGAAACGGGAGTCGGGCCTTCCATGGCGTCAGGCAACCAGANNTAAAGGGGGATTTGAGCTGATTTCCCTGTAGCCCCAACAAAAAAGAGGATAGCAATTAAGGTGGCTAAAGGTAGAGATAACTGATGATGACTGAAGGCTTGATTAATAAGCCTGAATTCTCCAGAACCGAGATGAAAGAAAACCAGGAAAATTCCCAGGAGGAAGGCGGCGTCTCCAATCCGGTTAACAATAAAGGCTTTTTTCCCTGCATTGGCCGCTGAGTGTTTTTCAAACCAGAAGCCGATTAAGAGGTAAGAACAAAGACCGACTCCTTCCCAGCCGACGAACATGAGGACAATATTGGAAGCCATAACCAGAATCAGCATGGCAAAGGTGAAGAGATTGAGGTAGGTGAAATANCGAGTATAACTTCTGTCCTCTGCCATGTAGCCCACGGAATAGACATGAATCAGGAAACCGACACCGGTGACGACCAAGGTCATGATTGAGGAAAGCGGATCAAGTTGAAAGGCCAGGTCAACCTTAAAATTTCCTGAGAGGATCCAGGTAAAAAGTTTTTTGACCAGGGGTAGGCTGGTTGCTGGCAGGTGAAGAAGATTGAGAAAAGCAATAAGGGAAAAAACAAAGGAGAGGAAAACGGAGAAACAAGCCTGGAAGGAAACATATTTTTTGGGCATCAGGCGGCCAAAGAGAATGAAAAGAAGAACACTTAAAGCGGGGAAAAATGGAATAACCCAGAAATACTCGGCCATTTTAACCTTTCATTAAATTTAAATCTTCGGCTTTGATTGTTTTTTTCTGGCGAAAGACGAGCATGACGATAGCCAGTCCAATAGCTGCTTCAGCGGCAGCCACAGTAATGACGAAGAAGACAACAATTTGTCCTTCCAAGGAAGCAAATGCCTGAGCAAAACCAATAAAAGTCAAATTGGCGGCGTTGAGCATCAGCTCAACCGCCATAAACATGGTTATTAAATCCCGTTTTAGGAAAAAAGCCACTAGTCCAATAGCGAAAAGAATCAAGCTTAAGATAAATACTAAATTTAAAGGAATCATTCCTGCTTCCTCTTTTTGCCCAAGACAACAGCTCCAACCAGAGCAGCCACAATCAGGACAGACGTAATTTCAAAAGGGTAGATAAAGGTTGAAAATAAAAGCTCGCCTAGATTTTCAGGGGTGCCTGGTTGGGCAGGCAAGGGAGTAAGAACACCTTTCGCTTTGAGGATGGCCCAGATCAGTTCTAAGAAGAGGATAAGACCAATAACAACAGCCAGGCGGGAAGGCCATTTCTTTTTTTCGGGAGGCAATCCCTTTTTAAGATTGATGGTCATAATCACAAAGATGAAAAGGACCATTATCGCTCCGGCGTAGATAATAATCTGAACGACAGCAATAAATGGAGCCTCCAGCAAAGCAAATATTCCTCCCAGGGCTGATAGAGTGACAATGAGACAGAGGGCGTTGTAAACTTGATTCCGGAAGAAAATTAAACCAGANGAGAAAATAATGGCAATTGCACCGAGTAAAATAAAGAGGAATAAACCCATTTTTTGAGTTTCCCATTATATTTTTTGCTCCGAAGGAATGTCAAGATATTTTTTTGAGATAAGTTAATATTTTCTTGATAAATTATAAAAGAGAAAGAGAGCAAGTATTCCGCTTTTCAAATTTAGCGGATCAAAATGGGAGGACGAACTGGGATCAAGTGTTCACCTTTGACTTTCGTTTTTTATCCAGAAGGGCATTTGTTTCGTTTGGCATANCAAAAAGCTTTTTGTTCTTCATGCTGCTGGATAATCAATAGTGTCAAAAGTGAAGAACTGTCCCTGAGTTGGTTAAGTTGTCAACGGTTTATTTTATATAGATGATAATGACAAAACGTAATTGACATCGGCCCTGTTTTTGTTATAATTATAAATCGGTAGCGCGGGGTAGAGCAGTCTGGTAGCTCGTCGGGCTCATAACCCGGAGGTCGCTGGTTCAAATCCAGCCCCCGCTACCAATTCCATCCGAGGGGGGTCAAAAGGGCCATATAACCAAAAACGAGACCACTCTTTGGGGGAAGTTTTTCGGGAGGGCATTTACAGACGGACAACGAAAAAATTCAATTTTTCCTTTTTTCCCTCGACAAAAATAAGTGGAACAAAAAAGGATAGGTCTGTTCAAGATGAATTTTTCAGATATCAAGCGCCAATTTGTCAACCCTCCGCGGGTGCTTATTGTTGAAGATGAAACCATAGTAGCTCTGGATTTGCAGTGTACTCTGGAACAACTGGGGTGTTTAGTGGTTAAGATTGTTTCTTCTGGAGAAGAGTCAATCGAGGCAGCCCGAAAATATTCTCCGGATGTTATTTTAATGGATATCAAATTAAAGGGTAAAATAGATGGGATAAAGGCAGCTGAAATTATTTATCAGCGCTGGAAAATTCCTATTATTTATATTTCTGCCTATAGTGATTTCCAGTCCCTGCAAAGGATGAATAGGATCAAAAATTTCGGCTATTTAAACAAGCCATTTGCNGAATATGAGCTNAAGAGCTTTCTGGATAAAGCCTTAAGCCACGATTGTCCTCTATAAGCAACTTCGTTTTCTGACCAAGTNTTCATGGTCAAGCAATTAAAAAAATATTCTTTCTCATATAATAGCTTACTCTAATATCTTCAGCGTGGCCTCCTCTGTTTACAATTAGACCAGAAAAAGTTATATTCTCTTTCACAAAGAGTGTTGCTGAGGTGATAAAAGATGAAAATAGCCCTCATCCAACAACGAGCTACTCGGGATAAAGCCGATAATCTCCGACGAGGCGAGGAAGCTTTCCGGCGGGCTGCTGAAGAAGGGGCCCAGGTAATCGCCTTTGCTGAGTTGGGGCTCTCTTATTTCTGGCCTCAATATAAAGACAGTTCTGCTTATTTNAAGGAAGCTGAACCGATTCCCGGTCCAACCACAGAAATTTTTACTGCTTTGGCCAGAGAATATGGAGTAGTGACAGTCATCAATTTGTTTGAAAGAGATGGCCAGCGTACTTATGATGCTTCTCCGGTTATTGACGCTGATGGGCGGATTCTGGGGGTCATTAGAATGGTACATATTATGGATGGACTGGGTTTCTGGGAGAAGGGTTATTATCATCCCGGAGATAATCCCCAATTTGTCTACCCGACTGCGGTTGGACGGTTGGGAGTAGCTATCTGTTATGACCGTCATTATCCTGAATATATGCGGGCCCTGGCTCTTCAGGAGGTTGAGCTGGTAATTATTCCTCAGGCAGGGGCAGTGGGAGAATGGACTCCGGGGATTTTCGAAGCCGAGGTCCAGGTAGCTGCTTTTCAGAACGGCTATTTTGCTGCCTTGGTTAACCGGGTTGGCCAAGAAGAACACCTGAATTTTGCCGGCGGGTCTTTTGTGGTTGATCCCGAAGGAAGGGNGATTGCGCGGGCACCAGAAGGAGAAGATTTTATCCTTCTGGCTGATTGTGATTTGGCCCGAGTGAAGGAAGCTACCGCCCGGAGATTTTTTCTGCCCGACCGGCGACCTGATTTTTATCGTCATTTGAATTTAATTAAAGCCTGAGATTACTTCTGAAATGGGGGGATGATGAAAAGCTGGTTTGTGGTTAACACCAAACCAAAAAAAGAATTTCAGGTGGAAAAAATTTTTACCGAGGCTTCCATTCCTGTTTATAATCCTAAATATCGTCACGAAGGACAGATTAAGCCATTTTTTCCCGGGTATGAATTTGTTTGTTTTGATTTTCCCTCCCAGTATCGTTTGGTTCGCTACACCCGTGGAGTGAAAAAAGTTGTCGGNAATTCAGAAGGACCGATTCCCATCTCAGAGGAAGTGATTCACGAGATTAAAGCCAGGGAAATAAATGGCCTTATTGAATTGAATAAATACGGTGAAGAACCTCAGGTGGAAGACGAGATTGAAGTTATGGAAGGACCGTTTAAAGGATTGAGGGGAATATTTAAAAAAGAATTAAGCGACCAAGAGCGAGTCATGATTCTTCTGAATTATATCACCTATCAGGGGAAGTTAATAATTGAGAAGAAAAAATTGAAAA
Organism: Candidatus Aminicenantes bacterium JdFR-80; assembly: GCA_002010725.1. Lineage (GTDB taxonomy): Bacteria > Acidobacteriota > Aminicenantia > Aminicenantales > Aminicenantaceae > JdFR-80. The sequence goes on along the minus strand of MTOP01000049.1, from coordinate 10,471 downwards.
AGGTGATAAAATAAATAAGATTAAACTTGCCCCCAAGCGGTTTTATCGGCAATTTAGAATTTGAAAGGAAAAGCAGATGCAAGTGCCCTTTCTTGACTTAAAAGCTCAGTATCAATCGATAAGAGAGGAAGTGGAAGAAAAGCTGAAAGAGATATTTGCCTCCCAGCAATTTATTTTAGGAGAAGAGGGGAGACAATTTGAGGAAGAAATGGCCAATTACTGTCAGGCGCAATTTGCCATTGGTGTTTCCTCCGGGACAGATGCTCTCCTGGTTTCAATGATGGCGCTTGAGTTAAAACCAGGAGAGGCCGTAGTGACCAGCCCCTTCACCTTCATTGCCACGGCTGGGGCTCCNGCCCGCCTAGGATTGAAGATTGTTTTTGTTGATATTGATCCTCTTAGTTTTAACCTTAATCTGGATCAACTGGAAGAGATTGTCTCCCGAGAAGCGTCTAGAGAAAAATTAAAGGCAGTTATCCCTGTGCATCTCTTCGGCCAGATGGTTGAGATGGGGCCTCTACTTGAGCTGGCGGAGAAATATGAATTGAGAGTTATTGAGGATGCAGCTCAATCTATTGGAGCTGAGTACTCCTGGAAAGGCCGGCTTCACCGGGCGGGTTCAGGCGGAGATACTGGTATTTTATCCTTTTTTCCCTCGAAAAATCTGGGGGGGGCCGGCGATGGAGGAATGGTTCTTACCAGTAATCTAAATCTCCGGGAAAAGATTGTCTTCCTGCGCAATCAGGGGGCTCAACAGCGATATCTTCATACTCTGCTGGGAGGGAATTTTCGCTTGGATGAGATTCAAGCCGCCGTCTTAAGGATAAAACTTAAATATTTACCGGAGTGGATCAGGATTCGGCAGCAAAAAGCAGAGAATTATGGGCGCCTTTTTCGGGAAATGGGACTCATCGAGGGAGAATTTGTCACTATTCCCCCAGCCGTTCATAAACCTAGTGGGGTAGAGAATTATCATACCTATAATCAATATGTAATTCGGGTGAAACAGCGGGATGAACTCAGGGAATTTCTACTGGAGAAGGGAATTCAGACAGCGATCTATTACCCGATCCCACTTCATCTTCAACCTTGCTTTCGTTATCTTGGTTATCAGAAGGGAGATTTTCCTCAGGCGGAGCGCGCCAGCGCTGAAGTCCTGGCTCTGCCGATTTATCCAGAGATACCGGAATCGCACCAGGAATATGTCGTGGCTACTATTCGGGAATTTTTTCTGGGATAAACTCACTTAGTCAGCAAAATAGCCGGCCCGATGGATAACCTGCAGGTAGGGTTTTTTGACTTTACCTGCCAGGCGATGAAACCGGCCATCAGGTTTATAATTTTGGGGTGGGGAATAGAGGGGTAATAATTCTCGTCTGCCTTAATGGCCCGTTGAAAAGCCGTCAAGACATTGGCTGAACTGGTGACCAGCCTACCAGTCGCCTGATCAATTTCCCGGAAAGCACTGAAAATGTCTTTCGTAGGCTTTGCTCTCGAAAGACTGCTTTCGAGAGCAAAAGGTTCGATTTTCATTAAGCCGAGCTCCTCTAGTTCAATTTAAGATGTTTCTTAAAGATAGCAAAATACCTGTTAAAATGTATTGGTTATCTCATTATTGTTGACAATCAGTCTTTTTTATAGAAAGAGTCTAACAAGGCTGGCTAAAGAAAGTTTGGTGTCATTTTTCTCCTGTGGTAGAATGCTGAATTAATGATTATAAGTAAATGGAGGAAGTGATGAAAACCATCGGCATTTTAGGAGGTATGAGCTGGGAATCGACCCTGGAATACTACCGCGTAATTAATGAAGAAGTGAAGTCCCGGCTAGGCGGTTTTCATTCAGCCAGGATTTTACTTTATTCTTTTAATTTTGCCGAAATTGAAGCTCTTCAGCATCAAGGCAGATGGANTGAAATGGGTCATCTTCTCAGCGAAACAGCCCGCAAACTGGAGCAGGCCGGCGCTGATTTTATCCTGATTGCCACTAACACCATGCATAAGCTGGCCCCCATGGTGGAAGCCGCCCTTTCGGTTCCTCTTCTCCACATTGTTGATGCCACCGCGGAAGCAATAATAAAAGCCGGTTTCACCAGGGTTGGACTTTTGGGCACCCGGTTCACCATGGAGGAGGATTTTTATCGCCAGAGGTTGATCGAGAAATACAAAATAAATGTTTTAATTCCCACACCGGACCAGCGCGACCTTATTCATCAAGTGATTTTTCGTGAATTGGTAATGGGAGAGATTAAAGAAAAATCCCGCTTAAATTTCATTCGGATCATCAATGATTTGAAGACAGCCGGTGCTCAGGGAATAATTCTAGGATGTACGGAGATTCCTCTCCTCATCAAACCAGAGCATAGTCCTTTACCTTTATTTGATACTATTGCCATCCACGCCCGGCGGGCGGTGGAATGGGCTTTGCAGGATGAGAGCAGTTGAAGAGAGGTAAGTACCGTTAATTTTAAAGAAAAAGCCGGATGATATTCCATAATCCCAGCATAGTCACCAGGAGTGCGATTAGCCCCCCGATTATATTTTGGAGAAGAGTATTTTTTAAACTGCCCATATAGGGGGCCTTATTCAAAACCACCAGTAGGGTGATGGTGGCCACCGGGAGGATAAGGCCGTTGGCCATCTGGGCAAAGACAATTACTCCGATGGGTTTAAGGTTAAAAAGAGAAGTAATCAGACCAACTCCCAGCACGAGCATCCAAACCGCCCGAAAAGCACCGGGTTTTCTGGCGGGATCAAGGCCAAGAACACCGGTGGAGGCAAAAGCCGCGGCGTAAGGAGCCGTGATGGCGGAGGTCATTCCGGCCGCAAAAAAGCCCAGGCCGAAGAGAATTTGAGCAAAAGAGCCGAACAAAGGTTTAAGTTGCCAGGCCATTTGAGCCCCACTTTCCAGAGGCAACCCTTGGTCATAAAAAGCCACGGCCGAAGTAATCACAATAGCCGAAGAAATAAGCCCTCCCAGACTGATGGAGACGATTAAATCCCTTTTAACCCGGCCTAAATCAGACGGAGAAGACCATTTTTTACGGACCGCTGCTGAGTGGAGAAAAAGATTATAGGGCACAATAGTTGTTCCAATGAGAGCTAGAATAAGAGGTAGTGAACCTCCGGGGACAGAAGGAAGATAACCCTGAAAGATCCGGCTGAAATCCGGTCTGATGAGAATTAGCGTCAGCACAAAAGAAAGGCTCATCACAAAAACCAGCGAGATAAGAATGGTTTCAATCAACTGATATTTTTTNCGGCTGAGNATAAAAAAGGCAGCNAGGGCAATAATGATCACCCAGAGTTTCTGAGGAAGGGGAGTGATCATCTTTAAGCCCAAGGCACCACCAACGATATTGCCGGCTTCATAAGCCGCACAGCCCAGGGTGATCGAGGAGAGAGTCAGAATAATGAAAAACCAGCGGGTCAAGTTGTTCTGGGGAAACTCCCGCAGAGCCTGGGCCAGGTCTCGCCCTGAGCCGAGGCTCAAACGACCGGTCATTTCTTTAAGAAGTATGGTGGCCAGAATGGCGAAGAGAAGAGTGTAAAGGAGGGAGTAGCCAAAACGGGCGCCAGCCAGAGAACAGGTGGTGACTGTCCCTGGTCCGATAAAGGCGGCCGTGACCAAAAAACCGGGACCGAACAGCCCCTTCTTATTTTTTTTCTTCAGGTTGGCCATAGCCTCCCCCTCCCGGTGTTTCCACCCTCAATTTATCTCCGGGATTGATTTTAAGATTAACCTTGGAGCCNAGAATAATCCGGCTTTTGGGGCGGATTAAGATATTTTTCCCCGGCTGACCCGGTTGTCCTCCCTGAAGTCCATAAGGACGAAATTTCCTCCGTTCAGAAATGATGGTCAACTGCACAGGGGTGGTGAATTCATATTCACGAATAATCCCCTCACCTCCTGGCCAGCGTCCCTGGCCACCTGAACCCCGGCGTAAGCGATATTCCTTGATTTTCAGGGGAAGATAATTTTCCAATGCTTCTATAGGCGTATTCAGCGAATTGGTCATATGGGTGTGGACACCGCTTAGTCCCGCCCGCCCCTGGCTGGCCCCCATNCCTCCTCCTATGGTTTCATAGTAGGCGTATCTTTGCCCGAGAGAGGGATCATGGCCGCCAAAGGCAATATTGTTCATGGTTCCGGAGCTGGCCGCCGGGATTCTCTCGGGAATAGCCTGAGCCAAGGCTCCAAGTAAAACATCGACAATGCGTTGCGAAGTTTCGACATTTCCTCCGGCGGTGGCTGAAGGAAAAGTGGCGTTGAGCACTGAACCTTCCGGAGCGATGATTTTCAACGGCCGTAATAAGCCGGTATTAAAAGGGATATCTTCTTCTATCAGGGAACGAAAGACATAGAGCACCGCCGAGATGGTCACGGCCAGGTTGGCGTTGATATTTCCTGCCACCTGGGAGGAAGAGGTNCTGAAATCGATTACTGCCTGGTCATGATGGATGGTTAAGGTTACTCCTATTTTAACTGGTTGGGGGTTGATTCCATCATCGTCCATAAAATCTGAAAAAGAATAAGTGCCGTCCGGAATTTGAGAAATTGTCTGGCGAAGAAACTTTTCTGTATAATCCTGGAGGGCGGTGGCGTAGAAATTTATTTTCTCGAAGCCATATTCAGCCAAAATTTCCTGCAAGCGCTGGATTCCTTTTTCATTAGCCGCTATCTGGGCCAGTAGATCCCCTCGTCTTTCTTCAGGGGTGCGAACATTGGCCAGGATAAGAGCCAGGAGGGCTTCATCCAGCTTGCCCTGTCGGACAAGTTTAACCGGCGGCAGGATGATGCCTTCCTGGTAAATTTCCGTGGCCAGGGGCATAGAACCGGGGGTCATGCCGCCGATATCAGCGTGATGGGCCCGGTTGGCCACTAGGAAAACCAATTGACCCTGATAAAAAACAGGCGAGATACAGGTTACATCGGGCAAATGGGTTCCGCCCCGATATGGGTCATTGAGGATGACCAGATCTCCTTCAGTCAGCTCAACGGATTCCAGAGCTGCTTGAACTGACAAGGGCATGGCTCCGAGATGGACAGGAATATGAGATCCCTGGGCAAAGGTTTCGCCTTGGCGGGTGAAAAGAGCACAGGAATAATCTTGGCGTTCTTTGATATTGGGGGAAAGGGCGGTTCGACCGAGAACAGCCCCCATTTCTTCAGAGATAGAGATGAATTTATTTTTGAATAATTCCAGCTCAATAGGGTCAATAACTAACATGATCCATTCCGTTCGAGGATGAGATTAAGGTATTTATCGACAGAGGCTTGATATCCTGGGGGAACAAAAGTAGTTGATTCCCGGGCTGAAATCAGGGCCGGTCCACTAATAACTGCTCCGGGATTTAATTTGGCCTGGCGATAGACAGGAGCTTCCTGGAATTCACCTCGATAATAAAGACGTTGCTGACGGACGAAGGCCGGCTCGAGTTGTTTATCCCCGGAGGAACAGGGGCTCAGTTTAATGCGGGGAAAAGTGCCGACTACCTTAATTTTGAGATTGACAATTTCCACCGGCTGGTCCGGATGATGATAGGAATAAAGGCGCTGGTGTTCCTGGTGAAAAGCCTGGGCGAGGTCAATGGAGGAAGAATAGGGTAATTCAATCTCATAGGATTGGCCATAGTACCTCATATCNAAGGAGGGAAACACTTTAATTTCAGTTGGGCCAAAGCCTTCCCGTTGCATTTCTTGGATGGCTCTCTCTTTTAATTGCTGAAATTGGGCAGCCAGTCGATCGGGGTGAATGTCCTCCAGTCTCGTCAGAAAAGACAGCGAAAAGTCTTTGACCGCATCCGCTAGTAAAAGACCGAGAGCCGAGAAAACTCCGGCATGATTAGGAATGATTACCCGGGAAATATTCAGATCGGCAGCTATTTCGGCCGCATGCATACCGCCGGCACCGCCAAAAGAGAGAAGGGTGAATTTTCTCAGATCATANCCTCTTTCGATGGAAATAACTCGAATGGCTTTTTCCATATTGGCATTAGCTACTTGAATAATTCCTTCGGCAGTTTCATGGATGGATTTATTTATGCGGCGGGCAATCTCGGCCACACTTTCCAGGCTTTTTTCCGGATAAATTTTAAGACGCCCCCCCAGGAAATATTCTGGGTCCAGTCGTCCGCAGATGAGATTGGCATCGGTTACAGTCGGCAGGAGGGAACGGCCATAACAGGCTGGACCGGGATTGGCACCGGCACTTTGAGGACCAACCCGCAAAGCCTGCCCTTGATCGAGATAGGCGATGGAGCCGCCACCAGAACCAATGGTATGAATATCAATCATCGGGATACGAACTGGAAAATCACCGATGACAGTTTCAGCGGTTCTGGAGATGCGCCCATCAATCAACGAAACATCGGTGGAGGTCCCACCCATATCAAAGGTNATGATTTGGGAAACTCCCAACATTCGTCCGAGTTGGTCTGCCGCCACCACGCCAGCGGCTGGACCGGAGAGAGCCGTCCGGATGGGTTCCCGCCTGACTGTCTGGGGNGAAATAAATCCTTCATTGGACTGCATTATCCAGATCTTAGCTCCTGCCAGGTTTTTCTCCAAGTGAGCCAGGTAGCGCTCCATGACCGGCATGAGGTAAGCGTTGAGAGTGGTCAGAGCCATTCGTTCGTATTCTCGATATTCAGGCAGGAGTTCATGGGAGACGGAGACTAGAAAACCTGCTTTCCTGAGGGCCCGGGCTACCAGTTGTTCATGGACCGGGTTGATATAGGCATGAAGAAAGCAAATCGCCACGGCCTCAATTTTATTTTCTTTGAGCCGCTTGATTAAAGGAGGTATTTCTTTTTTGGCCAGCGATTTTTCCACCCGCCCTCCCGCCAACACTCTTTCTCTCACTCCGAAGCAAAAACTGGAGGGAAGCAGTGGTTTTCTTTCTTCAGGCACTAGGCTGTAGAGTTTTTTCCGGGTCTGGCGGCCGATAAAGATGATATCTTCAAAACCATGGGTGGTGATCAGGGCAATCCGGCCTCCCTTTCTTTCCAGAAGAGCATTAGTGCCCACAGTGGTGCCGTGAATAAGGATAAGATGGGCCGGGTCAAGTCCCAGAGCTTTTATCCCCGTCAAGATGGCTTCAGCGGGGTTGTGNGGAGTTGAGGGGAGTTTATAGGTGGTGAGCTCTCCCTGGCGATAGAGGACAAAGTCAGTAAAAGTCCCCCCCGTGTCAATGCCCAGGCGGGTATCTTCTTTCATGGGTTATTTATTAAACGATTATTAACCGCTTTAAGTCAAGCAGCAGGGTGATGGAGAAGAAAGAAATTTGCCTGACCCAGAAAGGGGAAATTAATACTGAGGTGGAATTAATCAGGGTTTACAGGTACTGCAGGATTTGCTGGTACAACTCTGGCAGGCGCTGGAGGATGTTTGGAGACGATTGCTGCCTCCGCCTATACCGAAAGAGGAGAAAATTTTTTTTAGTTCAGAACTCTGGCATTGGGGGCACACCAGACCATTTTTTTGGCCAGGCTGGACTAATAATTCGAATTTATGACCACACCCCTGACAAATATATTCGTAGATAGGCATTGCTTATTATTTTAGAAAAAAATTTTTCCCCGGGCAATAGGGAAGAGCGGAAGTTTAATTTTCTTTACTCATCAGATTTATTTTGTTAAATTAAATTTCAAGGAAAGAGGAAATGACCAGACGATTTTTTCTGACTTTTCTTTCCATGGTGACCTTGGTGGGAAATGTTTTTGGTTTGAATAAAAAAAAGGAGTGGACCAAGATGAAGAAGGAAGTTAAAACCAAAAATGCTCCGGAAGCTATCGGCCCTTATTCGCAGGCGATTGTCACCAATGGGTTTGTTTTCGCTTCAGGACAGATTGCTATCGATCCTCACACCGGGAGGTTAATCGACGGTGATATAGAACAGCAGACTCGGCAGGTACTTACCAATTTGAAAGCGGTTCTGGAAGCAGCTGGAAGTTCGCTGGATAAAGTGGTCAAATGCACGGTATTTCTTCAGGATATGAACGATTTTGCCCGCATGAATGCTGTTTATGCGGAATTTTTCCGGCCGCCATATCCGGCCAGAGCTGCGGTCCAGGTGGCTCGCTTACCCAAAGATGTTAAGATTGAAATAGAAGCTATCGCCGAAGTTTAATTTTAAAGACTGACCTTAATTTGGGCAGGTTGGTTATCATTCCAGAAAGGCTCCTCTGGATAATGAAAAAAGGAGGGGAGAGATAAAATTGCTCTCCCAACTGGGAATGGTCAACCATAGATTTTATCAGGGAGGGTAAATTATTTGTATTAAATCCGCCGGCCGAAACGAAACTATAAATAAATTTTTTCTGGCTTAAGAGAGGGGAGAGTGAAGCTTAAAGTTTTAATAGTTGAGGATGAGAGTATTGTGGCTATGGATATTGCCAGTGTCCTGGAAGAATTGGGTCATGAAGTTTGTGGAACAGCTTATTCGGGAGAAGAAGCGTTAAGAATAGCTGAAGCCACCTTTCCTGATGTGATTCTTATGGATGTCGGGCTTAAGGGGGAGGCTGATGGAATTACTATTGCCAACCAGCTGAAACAAAAATTCAGAGCCGCCATTATTTTTTTAACCGGTTATATTAATAATGAAACTAAATCGCGGATGCAATCCGTCGAACCTCTGGGAGTGTTATCCAAACCGATTGATGACCGGGCAATAAAAGAAATCTTGGAGAAATATAACCAGGAAGATAAATTAAAAAAATAATTCTTGGCCCTCCTTAGCCAAGAAGCCCAAAGGAGGTAAAGTAATGAAATATCGAAGCCAACGGTTCTCTTGCTGGTTGGGTTTAATGATGATGTTGATTGTTCCTCTGTTGGCAATTGATGTGCATGATACGAAGATGCTTTCTCAACCGGCTATTACTCAGGGAAAAATCGCCTTTGTTTATGCCAATGATCTTTGGATATCCGATTGGTCAGGACAGAATGTTCGCCGTTTGACCTCTCATCCTGGCATTGAATCATATCCTGTTTTCTCTCCTGATGGACAATGGGTGGCTTTCAGTGGAGAGTATGACGGTAATGTTGATGTTTATCTTGTCCCGGCTGAAGGCGGTATTCCCCGCCGGCTAACCTGGCATCCTGGAGCTGATATTGTTCGAGGATTTACGCCCGATAGCCAGAATGTAATTTTTATTTCCACCAGGAATTCTTTTACCTACGCCCATAACAAACTTTTCTCCATTTCTATTTCAGGAGGAATGCCAGAAGAGTTGCCTCTGCCTTATGTTTTTAAAGCGAGTTTTTCCCCGGATGGGAAGAGGATAGCTTATGTTCCCTTACGGGAAGCTTTTCACCAATGGAAACATTATCGGGGAGGGACTGTTTCCACCATCTGGATTATTCGATTGAGCGATTTGTCGGTAGAAAAAATTCCCCAACCTGAAGGACGTTGTAATGATANCGACCCGATGTGGATCGGAGATAAAATATATTTCCGCTCCGACCGGGCAGGTGAGTTTAATCTCTTTGTTTATGACACAGCCACCAAAAAGATTACTCAATTAACTCATTTTGATGATTTTCCGGTGTTAAATGCTTCCGCCGGGGCAGGCCGGATAGTCTTTGAACGAGCGGGGCATCTTTATCTTTTTGATTTAGCCACCGGTAAAACAGAGCGTTTAACCATTGGCGTGGCGGCTGATTTGCTGGAGTTGCGACCTCGATATGTTCAGGGCGAGAAATATATTCGCAGTGGAGATCTTTCTCCCTCCGGCGCCCGGGCTGTTCTCGGCTTTCGAGGAGAGATTATTACCGTGCCGGCTAAAAAGGGTGATTTTCGTAATCTGACCAATTCACCAGGAGCTCATGATCGTTATCCGGTCTGGTCGCCTGATGGAACCAAGATTGCTTATTTCTCCGATGCTTCCGGAGAATATAAGCTTTATATAATTCCCCAGAACGGGCAGGGACCGGTTCAATCATTTGCTTTGCCCGGAGCCGGGTTTTATGATTCTCCAGTGTGGTCGCCGGATAGTCAGAAGCTTACTTTTACGGATAATTCCTGGAGTTTGTACTGGATAGAGCTGGCCACCGGCCAGGTCAAGAAAATTGCTTCGGAGTATCTTTACGGACCTGCCGGTCTCAAGACCATTAAAGGTGTCTGGTCGCCTGACTCCCGGTGGATTGCCTATACCCTGAATACCAAAGCCTATATTCAGAAAGTATATGTTTATTCTTTGGAACAGGACAAATCTTTCCCCATTACCGATGGCCTGAGTGAGGTCAGTGAACCGGTTTTTGACCCGAGTGGACAGTATCTCTACTTTTTTGCCTCCACTGATGCCGGGCCAGTGAAACACTGGTTTGCCATGTCCAATGCGGATATGCGGATGACCAAAGCCATTTACCTGGTGGTGTTGCGACAGGATATTCCTTCGCCTCTGGCTAAAGAAAGTGATGAAGAGCCCCTGGCTCTTGAGGGTAAAAAGAAAAAGGGTGAAGAGAAGGAGAAGGA
>MTOP01000036.1 GCA_002010725.1 Candidatus Aminicenantes bacterium JdFR-80 | reverse complement strand
TGGGCGATGCAGGATTCGAACCTGCGACTTCTACCGTGTGAAGGTAGCACTCTACCACTGAGTTAATCGCCCAACAACAGCTATTTTTTAGTATATTTTTATTAAGTTGTCAATTTAAGTCCTTCACCAACAGGCAATTCCTTCTTTATCCTGAATGCGTTTGTAATCATATATCGGGATCAGGTCTTCACATTTGACATTAGATCTTAATTTCAGGAGAAGATTTTTTATTTATCCTTTCCAAAAAGNACCAAAATTCTTATCATCAGATACTCAAAATTCTGGTTAAAGTATAAAAAGAAGGCTTTACTCCTGGAAGNTGGTACTTAAAGACNCAGTTTTGGATGGAGAAAACAAAGGAAAGCCAGTCAAGGAGACGGTCTGAAAATGGAGATAATCATCATTAATGTCAAATGTAAAGACCTGTCCCCTTAAATTGACTGGAAAAAGGCTATTTTCAAATAGCCTGAAATATGCCAAAATAAATATCCCCCTATGGAAATCTCCACAACCAAAGATAAAATGAAAAAAAAGAGCTCGAAATCTCCTCCCCGCGGGGAGTCANCCCGGTCATCTCGGGAAAACCTCCATTTTTCCTGCAGTCCGGAAAAAGTCTCCCTTAGTCTTATAAAGCATTCATTGAAAATTGCCGAGGAATGCCAGGCCAATGCCCTCTTCGTCTACGCTGATGCCCTGGGAGAAAAAGAACTGACTATTCCCACCGACGACTCAATCCAGATTTACTTCATCACCCGCACCCTGGCTGAAGAAGCTTCTCTCAAGCGAAAAGGTTATCTTTTTATCCGTGTGCCTGAAGTACCTCTCAACCGGATGGCTCAGGTTAAAATGGCTACCTTGATTGCTCTCTCTCAAGGAAAACTGAAAAAAGGAGATACAATCGTTTTTCTTACCGGCCCTGCTGAAAGCGGCCATCTGGACACTCTGGTGGTCATGCAAATCGGCCTGGAGCATGAGCTTTTCCTAGCCCCCACTGAAAACGATAAGATAGCCCCCCACATCAAACCCGAAGTCCTCAATCGAGTCATCGAAATAGCAACTGAACTTGGAAGCGAAGGGAGAGAAGGAAAACCTGTAGGAGCACTTTTCGTCATCGGAGACACTGAAAAGGTCAAATCTCTCTCCAAACAACTTATCCTTAACCCCTTTCGGGGCTATCCGGAAAACAAAAGAAACATTCTGGACCCGGCCCTGGAAGAAACTATCAAAGAATATGCCATGTTAGACGGCGCTTTTCTTATCAGAGGTGACGGAGTAATTGAAACAATGGGAGCTCACCTTAAAGTAGGGGCTCAACAGGAATTTGAGCTGCCTCAGGGGCTAGGGGCCAGGCATCATGCGGCTGCTGGCATAACCGCAGTGACTGAGGCCGTGGCTGTTACTCTGAGTGAATCAACCGGGACCGTAACTATCTTTAAAGATGGGAAAATAGTCACTGAAATTGAAAAACTCCGCACCTTATCCCATCATGAAGAAATTTAATTGCCCACGGAGGAAAATTTTTAATGGTTGACATGCTAAATCTTACCATCAGAAACTTTCATCTTAAAAATATAGGATTTATTTCCACCCGAATTGCCGGGATTGACGGCGTTTCTCTGGAAATTGAGAAATGGGCTGAAGTTCTGACCCAGGAAGGTTTCAACTGCTTTTACTTTGCAGGAGAAGTGGACAGACCAGAAGAAGTCTCCTATATTTGCGAATTGGCCCATTTTGAACACCCAGATATTGTTTCCTTAAATCAGAAAATCTTTGGAGTTTTTCACCGCACCTGGGAGACTACTGACAAAATATTCCAAATCAAAAACAAGCTGAAGTCGGCTCTCTATAAATTCAAGAAAAAATTCGGGATCGATATCATCATTCCTGAAAACGCCCTCTCGATTCCCTTAAATATTCCCCTGGGTATAGCCTTGACTGAATTCATTGCCGAAACTCAAATTCCGACAATCGCCCATCACCATGACTTTTTCTGGGAGCGGGATCGTTTCCTCATCAACAGCTGCCCTGACTATATTGATCAGGCCTTCCCCCCGGACCTCCCTTCCATCCAGCATGTGGTGATTAATACCCTGGCTTCCAGACAACTGAGCTATCAAGCCGGCATCTCCAATACAATTATTCCTAATGTTTATGACTTCGAAAAGACTCCTCCTCATTCCACCGAAGTGTGTGCCCGACTCAAGGAAGATATTGGGCTCCATCCCGATGACTTATTAATTCTCCAACCAACCAGAATCGTCCCCCGCAAAAGGATTGAACGCGCTATCGAGATAGTTCACAATTTAGAACTTTCCCGCCCGGTCTTGATCATCACTCATCCCAGTGGCGACGAAGGGGATGACTATTACCGACATATTATGGAATATGCTCAACAAAGTGGAGTGGAGATAATTAAAATCGACCATCTTATTGGCTCCAGGAAAAACCATAGCCAAAAACCCTACACCATCGCCGATGCTTACCTCTGCGCTGACCTGATCACTTACCCCAGCCGCTATGAAGGATTTGGCAATGCCTTCCTGGAAGCAATTTACCATAAAAAACCTATTGTGGTTAATCGATACTCTATCTACGTGACCGATATTGAACCCAAGGGTTTTGAGGTGATTGCCTTTGAAGGCTTTGCCACCAAGAAAGTCATTGCTCAGATAAAGCGAGTCCTCACTGACCCGCTCTACCGCCTAAAAATGACCGAAAAAAACTTTGATCTAGGGAAGAAATTTTTCTCTTATGATACTCTAAGAAAAAAACTATTTTCTCTAATCAGTGTTTTTCACCAATAAAACAGGATAGGCTAATATGGCATACATTGCTTTGCTTCATTACTCCTGCCCGCCGGTAGTTGGAGGAGTTGAAGAAATCATTCACCAGCAAGCCTCTCTTTTTCACCGATACCGACATCATGTAAAAATTCTGGCTGGGAAAGGAAGACAGTTCACTGAAATCTTTGAAGTAGAAATAAATCCTTTACTCGACTCCCGTCATCCCCAAATCTCTCAGCTCCAGCTTAACCCTGGAAAAAACCGTGTTTCACTAAAGCAATATGAAGAAAAAATCATCGATTATCTCCGTGTATCCCTCCACCAATATGACATTCTAATCGCCCACAATGTCCTGACAATGCACTATAACCTTCCTTTGACNCGAGCTATTCACCAGCTGGCTTCTTCCTCACCCATTAAAGTCATCTCCTGGAACCATGACTCGCCTTTCTTCTACAGTAATTATCCTCACAGATTAGACGCCCCAGATTGGGAAATCCTCAGAACCCTTAATCCTCGAATTACCTATGTGGTTATCTCAGAAGCCCGAGCAAGAGAATTCAAATCCCTCTATCAAATAGACCCCCAATTTACCGTCATTCCTAACGGAATTGATCCCTATCGCTTTTTTAGGCTTGATGTGAGCACCGTTCGCCTTATCAGGGAAGAACGATTGTTTGAATCCGACCTTCTCCTCGTCCAACCTTCCCGCTTGCACCCCAGAAAAAATATTGAGTTATCAATTCAAGTAATAAAAGCTTTCCACGACCTAGGCATCAACGCCAAATTGCTCCTTACCGGAGTCTATGACCCTCATGAAAAAAAAGCCTCCTATTATTACCGAAAACTTAAAGATTTGAGTGAAAAATTGGGGGTAGCCGAAGATATTATTTTTATTGCTGAACATATCTTTAAATCCGGTCAAAAATTAACTCCTGATCGGGTGACCATGAGAGACCTCTATCTCATTTCCGACTGCCTTTTTCTCCCCAGCAAACAGGAGGGATTCGGCCTGCCCCTGTTGGAAGCCGGTATGATAAAACTACCTATCGCCTGCTCCGATATTCCTCCTTTCCGGAGCATTGCCCATAACAATGTGTTCTACTTTTCCCTCTCCGATTCCCCCCAACAAATTGCCCAGAGACTTGCAGATTATCTGAATAACTTAAACCCTCACCTGATGTACAATCGGGTTATCCGGAACTATACCTGGGATTACATCTATCTGAAAAAGATACAACCTTTTCTGGAATCTTTATAAACTCAGCTCTGCTTCAAACTTAGGCACTCCTCTTATTTCTTCTAATTTCATCCTCACGCCTTATAGAGGGAAAGGCCCAAAGACAGCTAGGGAGTATTCCCCCAACCAGGGCGTTATGTCTCTTCAACCAACTCTGGGGGATGAAAATAAAACCTGAGTCCACATGGTGCCCAAAGAGTTGATAAGATGAGCTCTCAACTCGGCTGAATAAGCTAGGGATCTCTATCGTGAAGAGCAGGAAGAANCCCCTAACTTCAGTTCTCTCACTCCGATGCTGTCGCCAACAGAAGAGAGAGGTTCATCTTATCGCCCATTCAGATGAAAATATAGCCGGCTATTTTCGCCTTAATTATTCATCTTAATCGGTCGAGAAGTTTTTATCAGGCAAAAACCATATTCCTGGAGTTTCTTCTTATAATTTTCCTGGAGAACTTTCGGGTTTATCTTTAACCACGGGTCAGTCTTGACCTGAAAGGTTTGACTAACCTCTTGATCGTCATGTTTTATCCTGACAGTGTACTCCCCTGGTAAAACAGTTACTCCCCTGCGGAAAAAACGTCCCCGGGAGGACTGCTCGTCTTGAGCTGACAACTGTTCCTGGAAATCCCAGTAAACCCGGTTGATCCCTTTCTTTTCCGGACCGTTAAGCTGCGCCACGACCCGTCCCTGTTTGTCCTCGATAATAATCTTGACTCAAGAAGAAGTCCGCTTCATACTTCGCCTGCCGGCCGCCATTCGGCCCATCATTCCGACTTGTCTCATCTTTTCCTGAACCGCTTGGCGCCGAGATTCTGGCTGTTCTTCCTTTTCTTTTGCCTTTTTTTTCTGTAGGAACTAGACAATAANTAAAGCAGACCCCAAATCGTTTGTTTTCACCTGTGAAAGCGGTGTCTCCCGGACTTAAATAGGAAGTTAAGCGCCCCTGAATAAATTGATAAGCATCGGGAACTTTAAAAAGATGCAATTTCTTCTGCAAAACGGCCTCTGNTAATTCCCTCAGGGGTGATATATCATTAAAAATGAAAAGCGAACGTCCAGGGGTGGCGATAATCAGATCAGTTTCCCGGAGACCAATTCCCAGGTTTTTTCCCCATCCCGGGTTAACTGGACATGGCCGTCATCCGTACCGACCCAGATTACCCCTTCCTGAACTGGACTGAGAGCAATACAGGTGATCATGCAATGATTTCCCGGCATTGGCGACATCAAGGGTTAACCCCCCGCTTTCAGCCTGGCGCCGTTTTTCAGGATTATTGGTGGTTAAAACAGGGCTAATGATTTCCCATGTCCTTCCTTTATCTCGGCTCCGATGGACAAACTGGCTGCCGAGATAAATAGTAGAAGGATTAATAAGAAAAAAATACTTCCATCTGAAAAATTCTATGGCCAATTGTTGATCAAATAAAGTCTTCTTTTCTAATTTCTTTATTTTGACAATTTATTACTGCTGTGTTAATAGAAAAACTGTTTTTTGTTGCTTAACCCTATTTATGGATAAATTAAAATTAATATCCCTTATATTTATTAGGGAAAGGAGNATAGTGATGAAAATCAAACAATTTTCAGGCTTTACTTTGATTTTAACCCTCATGATAACTTTAATGTTCGTAAGCAGCTGTACTCAAAAACCGTTTGAGCACGAAGGCTGGAAAATCTCAGTTGATTCCGAGAAGGAGACACTTAAAATCGAACATGAGTTGATCGGTTTACTTTTAAAAGACATGCTTCTCTTTTCCCCTGACAACCAGAGACTAAGCGATTGGAAAATTAATCTGACTGCTTCTAAATTAACCATTACCACTAACTCTCCTCAGGAATCAACCTGGACTTTTCTCGTGACCAATAATAAACTCCAGGTACATACCTCCCTGGCTGGAAGCTACCTCCTGGGAACTGCCCCGGCCGACGAAGAGCGAATTCCAGCCCGGACAGAAGAAGAGGACAACGGCATAGTCTTTACCTCCCTAGGATTCATTTCAGCCAGGAACATTCACTCTCTTTTCGATATTCCTACAGACACAATGATTAAATTTTCTTCTCAGGCCATTTTAACCAGAAACGAAGAAAATATCCGGCAAATGGATGTAAAAATTAAGCTCGATCCAGAAGCAACCGTCTCCCTCGTGCCTGATTATTATTTAAACGTCCTTGGCTTAAAATATTATCAGCCCCGCCCCAAAAGGTTCTCTACCGCCCCGGTGGGCTGGTGTTCCTGGTATTGCTATTATATGGGCACTACTGAGGAGGATATGATTAGAGAGACTGATGCACTGGCTAGACTTCTTAAGCCATATGGATTGGAAATCGTCCAGTTAGATGCCTGCTACACCAGAGGAGAAGAAGCTAATTATCTGGAGTGGAACAAAGAAGCTTTTCCTCGAGGAGGAAAATGGCTGTTTGAATACATCAGAAGTAAGGGATTAAAACCAGGACTGTGGGTCAATGTCTATGGTTCCAACTACGCTAAACCGGAGTGTGCAGAAAAATACCCGGAGAACTTTTACCTCCGTGACAAAGAAGGCAATTTATCAGGAGCCTGCTGTACAGCCGATAAGACAGTGGTCCGCCTTGATTACTCCAATCCCGAAGTCATCGAGAAACATCTTAAACCAATGCTTTCCATACTTAAAAACGAGTGGGGATTGGTTTACCTAAAGGATGCTGGCTGGGGGACATGGATGGATTACTATGACCAGAATCGAGAGCAGGCTTTTGATTCATCAAAAGGCAGTCGGGAAATATATGTTGAAGTTCAACAAGCTGTGCGAAAAACCCTGGGAGATGATGTTTTCATCAATGGCTGCGCTATGCATGAAGTCGGTCTCTGCTTCGGTCTCTTTGACGGCTCCCGCACCGGTGGCGATGACAAAGCTATCTGGTATCCTCAGAAAGAGAGAGGTATGTCCATGCAAACATTTTTCCATTCTCTTTTTGGGGCCAACTATCTGAATAACATTGTCTGGTTCTGTGATCCGGATGTGGTAATGGTCCGCAACCCTCTGACCTATGAAGAAGGCCAAACAATTGTTTCCTCGATTGCCTTAACCGGCCAAACTTACATGGCATCTGATTTTATGGACAAATTGCCGACTCGAAAACTTGAACTTTACCGCAAAACAATGCCTACCACCCCTATTAAACCGGTGGACCTCTATCCTTTTCGGATTCTTAAAAACAAAAGGAATGGCGTTGTCTGGTGCTGTCCCCAGGTAAAAGAATTTCCCAGAGCTATCGACCTAAAGGTAAATGGTGTGGCCGGAGACTACGATGTTCTGGCCCTCTTTAACTGGAAGGATGAAGCAGCTGAGCAATCCTTTTCTCTTGAAGAATTAGGTCTTGACCCAGAAAAGGAATATCATCTTTTTAATTTCTGGGAGGAGAAATACGAAGGCACTACCAGCAATACCTTCACCGCCCTGATACCCCCTCACGGAACTCTGGTTCTTATTATTAAAGAAGTAAAACCATATCCTCAACTGTTAAGTACCTCTCGTCACATTACTTCCACCATCAGCCTCAATAAACTTAACTGGAACCCCGATAGTCTCACTCTTAACGGAACCTCTTCAGTTGTCTCGGGAGACACTTATTCGCTGTTTATCTGGAAACCCTCTAATCTCCAAGTAACTAAAGTCGAAGCAAACACTGAAGTTCTTTTTCATCGGGAAGAAGAAAACGGTCTTCTCGAAGTAAAATTCTCCAGTAATCTCCCGGAAGGAGCTGCTCATCTAACCTGGAATGTAATTTTTAAGTCCGTAAATAAATAAGAAAAATAAACAATTAACTGGAGAAGAAATTACCGAATATCAGGGTTGATTGGAAGGTTTGGTCTAAAAAAGAACAAAAGAATAAGCCATCTGTATTCAAAGGAATTACCATGAGAACATTATCAGGATTTAAATCAATAAGCTCTCCTCCTGCCTTTATAAAAAACTCAACTTTCGCCAGGCCCATCATAACTTTAATGATTGGCCTTCTCCTCTTAACTTCTTTGAGTCTAGCTCAACTTAAAGCAGATAAAGAAGTCTTCAATTTCGGAACCATCAGAGAGGGGATCAACGTTCCAGTCAAATTCAAGCTCACCAATACCGGTTCAAAAGAGATCCACTTAAAGGAAATTCGGACTTTCGCCGCTTGTGTCCAACGCGAACCTCTTTCCAAAAAAAANCTTACCCCTGGTGAATCTATAGAGCTCAATTATGTTTTCGCCAGTCTAGGTTACGGTGGAGCTTCTATAGAAAAAGAAATACAGATCTTCTATGAAGGCTCGGTTAAACCTCTAAAAATCAAAATCAAGGGTAAAATTCTTCCTCTTGAATCCTACCAGGCTCCTCTCGGTGAAGTTCTCTATAACTTCTTCGTGCTCATTGATATCCGGCCTCCACGAGACTATCAAAAAGAACATATCATCGGAGCCATCAACATCCCGGCTGACCAGATACTTGCCTGGGCTGCCCGTTGGGCCTCCCGAGTGACCAATGATATGGTCGTCTATCTTTATGACGAGGACGGCCGACTATCGGACAAAATCGTTCAACAACTAAGGACTAAGGGCTACCGTCAATATATAAGTCTGGTCGGGGGCTTAAAGGAGTGGAAAAATCAGTATGGCCAAAAAGGAGTCATCGGTCGCTAGGCAGCTCCAGCATATTTTTAGAAGGACATCTCGAATTTTAAGCCTGGTGCTTCTATCTCTTTTCCTTCTAAATTCACCTTCTTCCAGTCAATCTCCAGGAAAAGAAATTGTTCTTGAAATCTACTTTTTTTTCGAAGCCGGTTGTCCCTTCAGCCAAAAAATTAGCAAATTTTTGACCACACGAATTGAACCGCATTATCCAGTTAAGATAAAAAGATTGGAAATTCATGAATCAAATAACCTTCAATTAATGATGAAGATGGCCCGGGCCTGCCAAGCAGAAGAGATTATTCGCCGGGGTGTGCCGGTCGTGTACATTGGTCCCTATGCCTTCCAGGGAGCAAGTCGTCAGACCGAGCGACTAATTGAGACAACCATCAGAAAAATAATCCAGCAAAAAGAGCCTCTTTCCTTAAAAGTTCCACCTCCTTCGGGAGAACCATCTGGAGCGTTGTCAATTTCTTATCCCCTTATATTTGGCACTGGATTCCTCAGTGCCTTTAATCCCTGTAGTTTGGGAGTATTTCTCCTTTTTTTAGGCACATTAATTACTTTAACCGGCTTCCAGAAAAGGCGCCTGCTAGCTGTGGGTTTACTTTTTTCTCTTACCTATTTCAGCGGCTCTTTATTAGTCGGCCTGGGGTTGCTCCATTCATTGCAAGGAATTAATATCCGCCAGCCTTTAACTTTCCTCATCTCTCTCTTAGCCATTGGTGGAGGGCTATATTATCTTTGGACAGGCATAAGTCAAAAAAAGAAAGACTCTCTTCCTCCGGGATGGAGAAAACTTGTCCTCCGTTTTCTTAACATTCCAGGAGCAATAGTGATCGGTGCTCTAGCGGTATTCTTCCTCTTCCCTTGCTCCTCAGGACCTTACCTCGCAATTCTGGCTCTCCTCTCTCAACCAGCCTGGAAAGGAAAAGCTATAAGCGGGCTTATCCTCTATAATTTTGCCTTTATTCTGCCTTTTCTTCTTCTTACATTGGTCCTGGGAGGAGGCTTTTCATGGCAACGAATTGTTAAATGGAAAGACTCCCACCTGAATAAATTAAAAATTCTTCTCGGAGGGCTTCTTCTTTTCCTGGGAATCTGGCTACTGCTAACTCTTATATGATTTAATTCTTGAGTCCAGTGCAATTATGAGCACCTGGAGAAAAGGAAAACAGGGCTCAGGGCTCTTCTTCTACCTGGAGGTAATGAGAGTATTAAGACTCAACCAGAAAAGTAACCACAGGAAGATTGAGACAGTTAGGCTACTAGGATAAAAAGAGCTGGGGGACCCATTTCATTCTGAATCCAATTGGTAAAAGTTTCTTTGGACAGCCGAAGACACATCACTTCCCTGGCCAGAAAAAAGAGACGATTATTACGCTATTTCCAGATTAATCAATCCGATGAACAAGCAATCCCGAACGCAATTTAGGTTCAAACCAGGTTGACTTAGGCGGCATTACCTGACCTGCATCAGCAATCCGCATTAACTCTTCAATCGAAGTGGGATAAAGAGCAAAAGCCACTTTATATTTCCCGCTATCAACTAGCTTCTTTAATTCTTCTAAACCCCTTATACCCCCAACAAAGTCAATCCGTTCACTGGTCCGGGGGTCATCAATTCCAAAGAAAGGTCGCAGGACTAGATTCTGGAGAAGAGCGGTATCGAGACTGTTGACTGGATCATCTTTATCTATTTTCTCTGGTCTGAAAGTCAATTTATACCACTGGCCCTCATAATACATGCCCACTTCCCCTTTTTTCTGCGGCTTATAGGGCGTCTCGCCCATCTTCTCCAGAGTAAAGACATCTTCTAGAAACTGAAATAATTCATCCGAGGAATGCCCGTTAAGGTCTTTCACGACTCGATTATAATCCATAATTTTCAATTGGTTATGGGGGAAAAGCACCGCCAAAAAATAATTATATTCTTCCTCTCCGGTATGACTGGGATTGGCAGCTTTCCTTCTTTGGGCCACTATTGTGCCTGAGGCAGAACGATGATGTCCATCAGCTACATACAAACAATCAATCTTCTTAAACTCACCAATAATTTTATCGGCCACTTCATCATCTACCACCCACACCGTGTGGCGCACTCCATCATCAGCCACAAAATCGTATAAAGGTTCTTTGGCCGCTTCCTGAGCAACGAGCTTATCGATACTTTCGTCGGCTTTGTAAGTCAAAAAGACCGGCCCGGCATGGGCATTAGTCGCCTCAATGTGTTTTACCCGGTCCTCTTCTTTAGCTTTCCTGGTTAACTCATGCTTTTTTATTAAATCTTTTTCGTATTCTTCAGCCGAAACACAACCAACAATGCCATATTGCTCTCTTCCCTGCATAACCTGGCGGTAAATATAAAGCCGGGGTTTTTCTTCCTGAATAAGGATTCCCTCTCTGATGAATTTCTCTATATTTTCTCTGGCTTTTTGATAAACTTCCGGGGCGTAAAGATCGGTTCCCGCAGGTAAATCTATTTCTGGTTTAATTACATGAAGAAAAGAATAAGGATTTCCCNTGGCCATTTCCCGGGCTTCTTCACTACTAAGGACATCATAAGGAGGAGAAGCCACCTTCTTCTCCAATCCTTTTTTGGGGCGGAGAGCTTTGAATTTTCTCACTGTAACCATCTTCTACTCCTTTTTATGATTTTGGGAATTACTGAGTTGATATTTTAACCAAAATTACGCTAAAAAAGAAAGTCAGCTCAATCACCATCCCCCGGTAATTTAAAAAATAAAATTGTGCTTCCTCCCAGAAGAGAATATTTGTTAATTTATAACCACCAAGGGATATTTTATTAAGAAGACTATCAATCTTTTAGCCTTCTCACCTCCCGGTTGGCTGCAGCTACCTTATCCATATAGACTTTGACTTGATTCCGATCATAGGTCAAAAGACCATTCACCTCAGTCTCCACATCACTGGTTTGAGTATAAACAGCGGCGGACAATCCCTGGTGAACATAAAACTTTAATTTTTTTATCAAATCCACGTACCCCTGGGTCAATTCAGCGTAACTAGAGAAAGTTCTATAGCCCCAACTTTTCTCCTTTTGCCAGATATGATAAGGAACAGGCAAACCTAATCCACCGAATTCCCCGAGAACAACAGCCCGTTTGCTTTCCAGAGAGGGCATCGCTGGTCCGGGATAAGCATGAATATCCTTAATGTCTCCCCCTCCTCTATCCNCCCAGCCACTGGCACTATCAACCAGACGAGTGGGGTCAAGTGACTTGACCCATTCAGTCAAAGTTTCGGTCTCAAACTGCCCCCATCCCTCATTAAAGAGAACCCAGACCACTACTGATGGATGATTGAAGAGGTTATTAATCAGGCATTTGAGTTCCAACTTAAACTGCTCCGCTGACTCCTTTGNCCTCTTAATATCAGGTTCATTATGTTTAATAAATTGATCACCACTGGGCATATCCTGCCAAACCAGAATACCCAGGCGGTCACACCAGTAATAATACCGCCGTGGTTCAACTTTGACATGTTTACGAACCATGTTGAAACCCAACTTCTTTAAGACTTCCAGATCATAAACCCAGGCTTTCTCTGTGGGGGCCGTATATATTCCATCAGGCCAGAAACCCTGGTCGAGGGTACCTAGTTGAAAATAAGGACGATTATTCAGAAAAATTCTTGTGCGTCCCTGAGTATCCCGGTCCAATGAAATTTTTCTCATCCCAAAATAACTCTGGATTTCATCTAGAAGTTGCCCGTCTTCTTCTATTCTTATCCGCAATTGGTAAAGAAAGGGGTCTTCAGGACTCCAGAGATGGGGATTCGTCACTGGTATGATTAATTCTTCCCCTAAAGAAACAAATTTTTCCGTAACAAGTTCATCTCCTTTCTGGACTGAAGCTTTAATCTTGAGTTCGGGCCGAGGTGAAGTTATATTAATTTTCAGCTGAACACATTCTTTGTCTATATCCGGAATAATCTGTAAATGATCAATATGAGTCTCATTCAGCGGCTCAAGCCAAACTGTACCCCATAGACCTGTTACAGCCGTATACCAGATACCATGAGGATTCTGCACCTGTTTTCCCCGGGGTTGAAAACCTTTATCCGTCGGATCCCAAACAGCCACCACCAGCTCTTGCTTCCCCTTGCCTTTGAGGGCAGCCGAAATATCAAAGCTAAAAGGGTCATAACCACCGCGGTGTGTTCCTACTTCTTGACCATTTACCCAGACGGTTGTCTCCCAATCCGAGGCTTCAAAATGAAGATAGACCTTCTTTTCTCTCCAAGCAGGAGGCAAAGAAAATAATCGACGATACCAAACCTTTTCTTTTTCGGACACTTTTTGACCAACCCCAGAGAGAGAAGATTCGATGGGGAAAGGAACCAAGATCTTTCCTTGATACTCCTCAGGGGGACCCTCATTGACTGGTAAAACCACATAATCCCAGAGCCCATTAAGATTTAACCAATCTCTTCTCTGTAGTTGAGGGCGGGGATAAACATTCCAGACATTCTGGGGAGAGACTTTTTCTCCCCAATGGGTGAATAACGGTCCTCGAGCCGGCTTCCAGGAAAAAGTTTCTTCCGAAGAGCGGCAAGAGACAATTACCAAAACCAAGNCCACAAAAACTAACCATCGTCCTAATAATAAATCCCTTCTGTTCATTTTCTCCCCTTTTCTCCTCCTTAAATTAAGTCCGATTAACTCAATAAATCTACTTGACAAAACCTCCTTAACATTTCTATCATCCTCTTTAATTAAAAACAAGTTTTCTCTACTCATCACCAAGTTTAAAAAATGACAGATTCTTTAATTCATCTTCTTTCAATTAATTTTATAACGACCCTGGGAGCCCTGCTTCAGGGATCTGTGGGTTTTGGTTTGGGGCTAATCAGCGTGCCCCTTTTAACTTTAATCAATCCCCGTTTCATCCCCGCTCCCCTTCTTATGGCGGCGTTGGTGCTTAATCTACTTATTTTTCACCGAGAACTACACCATGCTGAGTTCAAAACAGTAGGCTGGGCCGTCTGCGGCCGGTTGGCAGGAGCAGTCATTGGGGGAAGTATACTTAAAATCATTCCGGCCAATTATTTAAATTTCCTCTTCGGGACAATGGTCATCATCGCCGTTGTTTTGACTTCAATTAAACTTAAAATTCCACCAGCTTCTAAAAATATTTTACTCGCTGGAACAGCTTCAGGAGTCATGGGGACTACTTCCTCCATCGGCGGTGCTCCTCTGGCTATTATTTTTCAGAACGAGCAAGGTCCCCGAATTCGAGCTACTCTATCGGTAATTTTTATTTTTGGAACAATTCTCTCGCTTCTTACTTTGCTCTTTATTGGCCGGTTAGGAGTGACTGAAATTATCCTTACTCTCCAACTCCTGCCCGGAGTTCTCCTGGGTTTTCTCCTTTCCAAAAAAACAGCCGCTGCTCTGGATCGAGGGTTCATCCGCTTGGCTATTCTTCTCGTTTCGGGAGTCAGTGGTCTTTTGGTCATTCTCAAGACATTTTTTATTCACTTGTAATATTCTCATTGGTCTTACTTTAATTTATAAAAATAATTAATTGAAAAACATCTCATCGCTCTTAACCATTTGACCCTCTTACTTCCCTATGCCATTATATATTTCCTAATTTTTTGGGAGGAGCAGTCATGGTCTTTGGGTTTTTAAAAAGTGCTCACGACGCCCATACTCTCGGACTAAATCATGTCAGTCAGCTTCTCCAGCAATGTGGATACACCGCTTTGGTTGCTTCTATGGAAGAAGCCAGGGCGGTTGATTATCTGGAGCGAGAATCGTCTTTTGCTCTTATCAAAGACTGGGTCCTAAAAAATAAGATCACCCACTTAGGGTTTAGTTATCGCCTGGATCCTCAACAAGGATTGGAGCTCTTCCAGCGATTGGTTTTCCGACTCAATCAAGACCCCCTTCTATCTCCCGCCAGAGGCCAACAAATCAAACAACTCTTCTTCGCCGGACTTCCACCTACCTGTGAGTTAATTAAGCACAAATTTGGCCAGCAAGTTATCACCTTTCAGGGGGATGAGTCCCCCCGCGAAACCCTAACTCGCTTGGGCATCCCTGAACATCTTATCCCTCGCTCGATTAAAGAGGGATCCCTGTATGATGAAATCCGCCTTAATTTCGGCAAAAAGCTCATTCAGGAAGAAAAACATCTGGGGATAAAACCCTATCAATATCTTCATTATCCAGACTTTGGGAGTAAAAAGGACCATCTAGTAAAACGATTAGAGGCGGCTTACCTTGCTGGAAGATTGCCTCTATTCCGGGCCCATGTCGGCCCTTACCATCCTGACAGAGAAAAAGCTCTTTCTCTTTTTGCTGACTGGTTGAAGAAACTCTCCCGAGCCAGATTCTTGGATATTGTTTCCGTGGGTTCCTCCCAGTTGAGTCAATCTCATTTTGGCCAGTCCTGGGACAATCTCCCCAACGGAGGCGGAGTCCCCTATAACAATGAGTTTGAGTTAAGAGCCATTTGGGAAGATGCCCAACCTATGCTCGTCCGCGCTTACTCAGCCACCAATCGCATTCCCCAAGTAGCCCGAATCCTGGAAGAAAATTTGAATATGGCCTGGCATGCTCTTTCCCTCTGGTGGTTCAACCAACTTGATGGCCGCGGACCCCTCTCTTTACAAGAAGGACTGAATCAACACTGGGAAACTATCAGCTACATTGCCTCAGTTAACAAACCATTTGAACCCAATACACCTCATCATTTCGCTTTCCGGGGAAGTGACGATTTAACCTACGTCGCCTCAGCATATCTGGCGGCTAAAACAGCCAAACTTCTGGGAATAAGATACCTGGTCCTCCAGAACATGCTCAATACTCCCCGCTCTACCTGGGGAATAAGAGATTTAATTAAAGGTCGAACTCTTCTGCGTCTTGTTAAGACTCTAGCTGGACCAGACTTCAGAGTTATTTATCAACCTCGAGCCGGGCTCGATTACTTTTCTCCTGATCTCAATAAGGCCCGGGCTCAGCTGGCCGCAGTGACCGCTCTCATGCAAGATATGGAACCGGAAAATCCAGCCAGCCCTGAAATCATTCATGTAGTCAGCTATTCTGAGGCTCAATTCCTGGCTACACCTGATGTGATTAACGAAAGCATCCAAATCACCAGAGCAGCTCTTCAATATTATCCAGAATTCAGAGAAAAAGAAGGCCTGCGAGAGATAATTCTCAGTCCAGCTCTTCAAGAAAAAACCGATGAATTTTTCCAGGAAGCACTTCGCTTCCTCCAGGAAATAGAAAGGGCTATTCCTCAGCTTTATAGTCCCCAAGGACTTTTTCAAGNTTTTCAACAAGGTTACTTTCCAGTGCCTTATCTCTGGGAAAAAAGGCAAGAATTCTCCCGCGCAATCAATTGGACCACCCGTCTCATTGATGGTGGGATATTTGTGGTAGACAAAAGAGGCCGGAAGATGAATCTTGACCAACGGCTTGAACGGATAAAGGCGATGAAAACAAGTTGAGAGGCAGGTTGCTTTTATGTTATAAAAATAAATCTTAATCTGAAAAACATGGTAAAAATAAAAACAGCCAACTATAATAATCAGAATTTCCTCCACTCTTCCCTNTCTCCGTCTAATCTATCCGTAAGGGAGTAAATCCATGGAACAATTCTATCTCGAGTTAACTCATTGGGTGACGACAATTGCCGATCATATCTGGTCATATATGCTTTTCGTCCTCTTTGCTGTCGGAGCCTGGATGACGATTAAAACTCGCTTCATCCAATTTTTTCGACTGAAAGATGGAATGAAACTTATTTTTTCTGGATTCCTGGGAAAACAGACAGGCAAAAAAAGAGAGGGAGATGTCTCCCCTTTTGCGGCTCTTTCCACAGCTCTGGCAGCCACAGTAGGAAATGGGAACATCGGAGGAGTGGCTACTGCTCTCTTCACGGGCGGACCTGGGGCTATTTTCTGGATGTGGATTTGCGGGTTTGTCGGCATGGCTACCAAGTATTCCGAAGCTCTCCTGGGAGTGAAATTTCGAGAAAAATATCCTGATGGCACAATTGCTGGCGGTCCTATGTACTANATTAAAAACGGTTTGAAATACAAGAAATTAGCTCGTATCCTGGCTCCCGCCTTTGCTATTTGCGGAGCCTTCGCGGCTCTCTTTGGCACTGGTAATATGATGCAGGCCAACCAGATGGCTCTAGCCTTCAACAGCGAGTTTGGGGTACCCAAGATGATAACCGGAATGATAGTGACAGCCATGGTTGCCCTNGTGATTATTGGCGGCATCAAAAGAATCGGAGCNGTGGCCGAAAGATTGGTTCCGACTATGGTTATCCTCTATTTCGTCTTTGGCTTCATTGTTATTTTTGCTCACATCTCTGAAATCCCGCAAGCATTTCTTCTTATTTTTAAACACGCCTTTACGCCCTCAGCTGCTTTAGGTGGCTTTATGGGCGCCACTGTTAAACAAGCTCTTTCCATGGGCTTCCGCCGAGGCCTATTGACCAATGAGGCCGGTCTGGGAAGTGCACCCATTGCTCACGCGGCCGCTCAAACNCCTTCCCCGGTCCATCAGGGCTTAATTGGCATTGGAGAAGTCTTTATTGATACCATTGTTGTTTGTAGCATCACGGCCTTGATAAATCTCTCNACAGGAATGTGGCAAAGTGGTCTGGACGGAACGGCCATGACCGCTGCTTCCTTCTCCAAAACTATCCCCATTGCCGGGGGACTGGTGGTGGCTCTTTCTTCCTTCCTTTTCGGGTATTCCACTCTTCTGGGTTGGTATTATTACGGCGAACAGTGTATGAAATATCTCTTTGGAATTAAAATAACCTATCCCTACCGGATTATCTATGTCGTTCTGGTCTTCATCGGCTCTCTGATCTCCATTCAGCTAGTCTTTTTTATTGGCGATATCGCTAATGCCTTCATGGCGCTGCCTAATCTTATTGCTTTGGCTCTTCTCAGTGGTGTGGTCGCCAAAACAACCACCTCTTTCTTCAATAAATACCACAGTCTTGAAGACTTCAAAGATTGATTTTATCTCTCCCTCGCTGGTGGCATAATAATAACCCCGCTTGTAGCGTCCCCATAGATGTCGGCCTCACCTTTTAAAAAATACATCCCCACCAGGGCCCCGGTGGCCGCATCCAACTCATGAATTGAACAATGGGGAGAAAGACCGGCTAATCCCAATTTGACCAAGCCTGCGAGAAGGGCTGGCCGATTTTTTTTAGCCCGGGGTAAACCAAGAATATCCTGAGCCCCTCCAGGATAGACTTCAATAACTTGAAAACCTAGTTGTTCTAACTTCTTCTTCAAAGTAACTCCCCGCCTGGTTAACTCACGCATCGGGCCGAAAGTCAAGGGAAAAAGGGGGATTTTTCTCCTTCGCAAAGCCAAATCACATTCCCGAAAATGAGTTTCAGGTCGATCGCCATTCTCCTGTCGCCCAGGTGGTAAACTTAAGGGGGCATCAATAGCCACTACCTCTGGTCGATAAAATTCAATATACCGCATAATCTCATCATCAGTATAAAGAAGAAAAGTTCTTATGTGGCTCCCTTGCCAGACACATCCACCGGACGGTCGATAGGGTTTTCCAGCCAGGTCAAGGCCAAAAACACAATATCGAATCTTGTCCATTCTATGTTCAGACAGCTAAAAAAAAGGTGAACCGAATAAGTCCAGGAAACAGTGCAACTCAGCCACCTTGTCTCTTCTCTGCGTTACTAACACCTGCAATATCAAGCATTTGCGACTGATAAAAATAAATTGAAAAAAGTAAAATTTTTATTTGAAATTCTTTCATTTTGTGTTATAATGAATTTGCCAAATAAGAAAAGGAGACTTTTTTTAAATAAATTTCTGTCAAATCCTTAATAATCATAATCCATAAAGAGAAAATTGCAACTTTTTTAACCTATTATTAGTTATAAATAAGCACTTTAAAGGGGAGTAACAAAAATGAGAAGCGGAAAAAGACAACTATCATCGCCGCCGATAATGAAAGAACTGGATTTGAACTTCTGGAAGACCATCGAAAGTGAGGAAGAGGACGAATCTATCCCGTTAAAATCTAATAAAATAATCCCCCCTCAGGAGGATAAAGAGCCGCCTATAGATCTTCTCCTCAATCTTGATGAACCAGAAGACACTTTTCAGGTGGACGGTTTAGAACAAACTTCTGATCCGGTTAAACTCTATCTCAAAGATATGGGACAAATTATGCTTCTTTCCCGGGAAGGGGAACAAGCGCTAGCTCGCCAGATGGAAAGAGGCCGCAAGGAAATATTCAAAGCTCTTTCCAAGTGTAAATTTACCCTAGAAGTCATTGACGAGCTGGAAAGTCAGGTCCTCCATTATCCTGAATCAATACACCAAATTTTCGACTTAAAGGAAGAGAAGATATCTTCGGAATCGGCTCTTTACCGGAAACAAAAAGAAATATTGACCACTCTAGCCAAAATAAGATCCTTGACCCAACGTCTCCAAGATAAACAGTCCAGCTCCCTCTCAAATTTTCAAAAAGGCCGACTCCTTATCCAGCTCCACCATCTCTTCAATCAACTGGAACTAAAAGAAGAATGGAAAGAAAAAGCCACTGAGGAAATAATTGAAAAAATAGAAAAAGCGCTTGAAGAATCATCTTCTACCAGCTCTGATGACTTAAAGAAAATTCTCAGTGATATCCGCAAAGGTCAAAAAATATATCGTCAGGCTAAAGATGAGCTGGTTTCAGCTAACTTAAGACTGGTCGTTTCTATAGCTAAGAAATACCAGAATAGAGGGCTCAGCCTTCTTGATTTAATCCAGGAAGGAAACATGGGTCTTATTCGGGCAGCCGAAAAATTTGACTACCGCAAAGGGCATAAATTCTCCACTTACGCCACCTGGTGGATCCGTCAATCAGTAACCCGAGCCTTAGCAGATCAATCACGAACTATCCGCATTCCCGTTCACGTAACAGAGAAAATGCAGAAACTCTTAAAAATCAGCCAAGAATTTATTCAAAAGATAGGTCGAGAACCCACAAATGATGAATTGGCTCGAAAATTAAAGCTTCCTGTGAATAAAGTCCGCGAACTTAAAAGGCTGACTCAGGAGACAATATCTCTTGATACTCCTATTGGGAATGATGAAGATAGCTATCTCTCTGACTTCATTAAATCAGAGACAATTCCTTCTCCACCTGATGAAGTGATTCACTCCAGTCTTAAAGCCCAGCTAAAAGAGGCTCTAAAAGATCTTACTGAACGGGAATCGAAAGTGATCCAAATGCGGTTTGGCTTAAAAGACGGAAAAGAACATACGCTGGAAGAAATCGGCCGAGAATTAAAAGTTACTCGGGAAAGAATCCGTCAAATTGAATCCAAAGCTTTAAAAAAACTCAAGCTATCACCACTCAGCTTTAAACTCCGCTCCTTCACCTGATATTCTAGCCACCAGACTTGGTCAGCCTTTAGAAGCAGCCTGATGGCCGTAATAGCCACCAATTTTTGTGTTAATGGATAATCACAGTAATAAAGCTGCCTTTTGCTCTTTTCCTCTTCTTGACTTTTCTTCTCAAGTAAAAGAAAATTCCTACCTTCTTAATTAAAATTTAATTTCTCAAGAAGAAGGAGTTTTTAGATGGCAAACAAAGCTATTTGGGGATTAAGTCTAGCTTTAATTCTCAGTGTAATTCTTTCTTCCTGTCAATCTTCCTCTTCCGGTTTAGACGCAGCCCTTCAAAGTATCTCTCTCGAAGATTTCTCTCATAATGTCCAAATCCTTTCTTCTGACGAATTTGAAGGACGAGCCCCAGCCACTCCTGGTGAAGAAAAAACAGTGACTTTCCTTCGACAGGAATTTGAAAATCTAGGACTGAAACCAGGTAATGGAGACACCTTTTTTCAGGAAGTCCCCATGCTAAAAATGAAAGTCGACCCCTCAGCCAAATTGAGAATTTTCAAGGGTAATTCAACCCTGGAGTTTAACTATGGTGATGATTTTATGGCCTGGACTCTCCGGGGAGTAGATAAGGTTGGTTTCACTCAGGCCGAGATGATTTTTGTCGGCTACGGAATTATCGCGCCTGAATATAATTGGAACGACTATCAGGGGTTAAATGTCAAAGACAAAATTGTGGTTATCCTGATCAATGACCCTGGCTTTGAAACCAAGAATCCGGATCTTTTTAAAGGCAAGGCCATGACCTACTATGGACGGTGGACTTATAAATTCGAGGAAGCTGCCCGTCAAGGAGCCGCCGGAGCATTAATCATCCATGAAACGGCACCCGCCGCCTATCCCTGGGGAGTGGTTCGTAATTCCTGGGGAGGAACAAATTATACGCTAGAGACTGAAGATAATAATATGTCTCGCTGTGCGATTGAAGGTTGGCTGACTCTCGAAGCGGCCCAGAAAATTCTGGCTGCTGCCGGTCTTGATTACCAAGAACTAAAGAAAAAAGCTACGAAAAGAGGCTTTAAAGGATTCCCTCTTAACCTGAAAGCTTCTCTAAACCTCAAAAATAATGTTTCGCGAGTGGTTTCAAAAAATGTTGTAGCTCTCTATGAAGGCGGAGAGAGAGCCGATGAGGTTATAATTTTCACCAGCCATTGGGACCACTTTGGAATAGATCCCACCATCAAAGGTGATAATATCTTTAACGGAGCTCTGGACAATGCTACCGGCACTGCCGGGCTAATCGAATTAGCCAGAGCCTTCACCCAATTAAAACCAAAACCGAAACGCTCCTTCCTCTTCCTGGCTGTCACCGGAGAAGAACAAGGTCTTCTGGGCTCCCAATATTATGCCACCCATCCAGTTTTTCCTCTAGAAAAAACCGTCGCTGTTATTAATATGGATGCTCTTAATATCTGGGGTCCGATGAAAGATATTACTGTTATCGGCTACGGCCTGTCTGAACTAGACAAATACGTTGAAGAAGAAGCAGCCAAGGAAAAACGCCAGGTAAATCCAGATCCCACTCCCGAAAGAGGTTCATACTTCCGGTCCGATCACTTTAGTTTTGCTAAACAAGGGGTTCCAGCTCTTTACCTTAGTCCAGGGGTTGATCATGTAGTTCATGGGAGAAAATGGACCTTGGCTCAGCGGGATAAATATCTGGCTGAGAATTATCATAAACCCTCCGATGAATTCGACCCAAATTGGGACTTGTCCGGGGCCATCCAGGACTTACGTCTTATCTTCAAAATTGCCTATCGACTTAGTCAGGAAGAGACTTTTCCCAACTGGAATGAAGGGACTGAATTTAAGAGCCTTCGCGATAAGATGATGGGAATAACAAAGTAATTCATTATAGCTGGCCCCTATGAATGGTGAAAATAACAAGGTCTGGCCAGAATGATGACCAGAGAAAGTTTGAGACGGGCTTCTCACTTGGATAAAAAGGGCTGGTATATTTCTTTTCTTGAATGGAAAGAGGCGCCCAGCTCCTGAGCGTTGTAAGTTAATTGGTGATTACCTCAGAGAGCCAGTCGCCATTCTGGCCCCAATTTTGAAACAAGGTTCACGTAATCTTCGGGGTAATTGGCTATGCTTCATCTGACCACCTCTCGAGAAAGGAAACAAGGCTGGGCCACTGAAGCTACCTGTTCTTTACCGATTGATCTAACTAATATAGATTGTGTTCAGAGGGGCACCCCCTCTTCCAGGCAACTTATAAGCTTCTCCTCTCAAAACATAATTACCACCTTGGTAGGGGAAACAAGTTAATGCCCAGGCCATTTCAAAGCCCTTACTGAAGAAGATGAATATTCCCAAGATGAATTTGACGAAGGCCAGCTCTTCTGGCTGCCTTATAACACTTCTCTGCCAGGACCCGGGGGGTTGGGGGCAGATCTTTCAACATAAATTGGGGATGAAAAGCCAGCAGACTATAAGGAATTTCAGGATTTATCTCAGCAATAAATTGAGCTATCCGGCCGACTTCCTCTTCATCTATATAGCCAGGAACAAGAAGAGTCGAAGCAATTAACAAAGGAGGGTTTGGCCTCAAAGGAATAAATTCCGCCAAAAGTCTAAAGTTGTTTAAAGTCCATTTATTACTGACTCCACATAAAGCCAGATTTATCTCTTCATACCAAGCCTTTAGATCAATTTTTAAGCAACCACCACTGTCTAAGGCCAATTTGGCCAATGTCTCAGCCAGGCGAGGGTTGAAAGAACCATTTGTCTCCCAGCAGATTCTTAATATTTTCTGTCTATTCTCTTTGAGCGCCTCCCGGGAAGCCTTAATAGCAAAAGGCAACTGGGAAGCCGGGTCACCCCCAAAATAACAGACACAAGATGTCCGCTCATCAATCATCCTGACTAAAGAATCAGTGGTCTGGGCTTCAGAGAAATCCAAGCTTTCCCGAAAGTGCCAATTTTGACAGTAAAGACAGTCAAAAGTACAGCTATGGAAAAAAACGGCCAAATTGGAGTAGCCCCACTCCGCCCCTGGGGTATAAGAAAATTGAGGATAACCCGCTGAGCTTCCCCCAGGGCAAACCCAATCAGCTACACAATTTGTCGGCAAAGGATCAAGATAAGCCGAAAAGAAGCCGATCTTGGCCTGATTCATCTCCCAACGGCCTTGTTTGTTCCGGCGGACTCCGCAATATCCGACCTTCCCTTCACCGACCTGACACTGATTGATACACAAGGAACAGCTGAGTCCATCATCGTCTCGGGGAGGTTGAGCGGGCAGGCCAAATACTTTTCGAGCTCGAGAATGAGCTTCCATGACCCATTCCTGGGCCGAAGGAAAGCGCTCCAACAAACAAGTTCGACATACACCTAAAAAAGAAGAAATGAATGGCGATTCCTGGCCGCAAAGATGACAACTGGCCATTGATTTAATTAAATTATTTATGTTTAATTTTTCTGGCTATTTCTTTTTTAAACTCCGGATGAACTTTCAGACCTAGCTTTTCGGCTTGAAGCAGGTACTGCCAAGCCTGCCTAAAATCCGCTTGTTGATAATAAATATAGGCAAGATTATTGAAGGCCACTGCCTGATGACTCCCTAACTTGATCAGCTTTTTATAATATTCGCCCGCCTGACGAAAATTTCTTCGGCTAAGATAAAGACTCGCCAGGTTTAAGAGCGCCTCAGCATTTTGGTGATTAATTTGAAGGGCTTTTTCCCACTCCTTACGGGCTCCTGTTTCATCACCCCGGTGAAGCAATATTGAGCCGGACAGAACAAATACCTCCGCCAGGTGAGGAGCTATCTTTTTTGCCTGGTCAGCATAAGCTTGAGCCTTATCCAGCTCTCCTTTGGTCAAATAGGCAGCCCCCAGATTCAGAAGAGCTATAGGATAAGCGGGTTTTATCATCAACGCTTTCCGGGAAAATTCAATGGCCTCATCAACCTGACCTGTCTTTAAATAAGCTGCGCCGAGGGCAGCTAAACACTTATAATCTTGAGGAACAAGATGGAGAGCTTTCTGTAAATCTGAAATAGCCCGTTCGAAATTATTTTTAATCAAATAAAGCCGCCCGCGATTATACCAGGCCTCACTATAAGAAGGGTTTACTTTGAGAGCCTGATTATAATTTTCTAAAGCCAGTTCCAGATTGCCCAACCGAAACCATATTGTTCCCCGAGTTGAGTAAGCTTCCGGCAAACCCGGGTTTAACTGAAGAGCCTTATCGCAATGATATTGGGCTTTATCTAGATTGCCCTGCAGGAGATAGGCTGCAGCTAAAGTGGCCTCAGCCCGGGCTAAATCAGGGAAAAGCTGGAGGGCTTTCTGGCTGTATACAATCGCCTCCCTGGTCTGGTTTTGTTTTAAATAAACAAATCCCAAGTTGGCATATGCTTTGGCATAACGAGGATCCAATTCAATCGCCTTCTGATACTCCTGGATAGCTTTGGCTGGCTTTCCCAAATGCCAGTAAGCCAGACCAAGATTATAATGAAGTTCTGGGAGGTCAGGCTGAAATAAAAGAGCTTTTTTGTATTCTTCTAGGGCTCTTGTCACCTGATTCGTCCGCCGCAGAGCAATCCCTTTCAAATTATAGGCTTCCGGTATTTTTGGTTCGAGAGCTAAAGCTTCATCACATTCCCTGATTACCCGGTCATAATCTTCCTTTTCCAAGGCAAGGATGGCAATCATGATATTAAGATCCGTCTCTTTCCTCTTCTCCAGCTTGCGAGAAGAATACAAACGGATGGCCTCCTCTATTCTCTCTCTTGGCAAAGGAAAATAAGGGGGGAGAAAAACCCTCTCCTTATTTAACTTGATTATCTTTGAGGAAAATGAATCGAAGTGATCCCCTGGCTGTCCCTGATTCATAATCGAGTCTGGTTCAACCAGATCAACTGCGCCAAAAAGATGAGCCAATTCATGTGCTAAAGTCAGAGTCATTAAACTTTCCGAAGAAACTCCTCTGATGACCACATAATTACGGAGATAATTAGCTCCACCCAGAAGATTAAAACGATGCCGTCTCTGACCGGTAAAACCTATAACAATATCACAACCTAAGTAAGAGACTTTTTTCCTCAAATCGTTGAGTAACTCGAAAACAGTCTGGCACGTATCATTAGACATCCAGAAGGAGTAAGATTTAATCTCAAAGGTCAGGCTGAATTCATCTTCGTAAAGACGGTTTACTCCAGAAATTAATCTCTTTATAACCGCACGCCAGTCCTTTACTTGTCTGAATTCCTCATCAACAGCTATTTTCACTCTAATAACTCTGGTCTCCGGTAAAGAAAAAGAAGGAGCAATGACAACGGTCAGGGCTATTACCCAGGCAAGAAGAAGCGACTTTTGCTTTGATTTCACCACGAGTGGAATCCGTTTTTTAATTATACCAGAACTAAACGGGAAAAAAACACGTCACCTGAAGAATAGTAATTAAGTTAATAAAATTAGTCTTAATAAGAAGGAGGACAAGGGAGGATGAGTTTGGGCGTCTCATCCTCCCTCTTGAAGGAGAAAGAAGGACGAGGATTTGATGATAGAAAGGGGGTTTGCAATTGGGGGTTTTGGGATTGCCCTTCTTTCTGTTGATATAGAAAACGCATAAGAATGCGGGGAAGAAGGAGGGAAGGGAGGGGTTTTATGATAAATTTTTTTTCAATCTTCAAATCCTTCATCACTCTTATCTTCTCACCAATTTATTCATAAATAATAAAATGCAAAATTTATGCCAATTCATTCTGCTCTTCTTTTCTGGGGCATTTTCTCTGGGACAAGGATTCCTAAGAAGTAATTCATGTTAATTTTCTTTACACTCAAGGCAAAAATTTTCCTTCTATAACGACATGGCCCGTGTTTCAGGAGGGATAAGAATATAATTAATTGAGCGAGTTAAAGCCTCCAGATCAAGGGGTTTGACAAAGAAATATCCAATCTTAAGCTTTTCCAGCTCTTCTAACTTTATCAAATCTGGATAAGCAGAAATTAAAACCACCGGCGCTTCATTGCCAACTTTTCTAAACTCGGCCACCATCTCGAGTCCCGTCATATCAGGCAACTTAACATCTGTAATAATTAAGTCTATAGCTGAACGACGGAATCGTTGGAGGGCCTCCCGGGCATTTTTAGCTAAATAAACTTTAAAATTTTTATGTAAAAGCAAGAAAAACGTCTTTCTGATAGTCTCATCATCATCAACAACAATAATTTTCTTGGTCGCCATAATTACCTCCTCTTTATTTTTATTAGCATTTCCTTAATTTATTTTTATGCATTTTTCGTGCCAGATGGAAACAGGCTTTTCCCCAAGAAGAAATTTTCAATTGCTCTCTTTGGGTAAAATCAGCTGTTGATTAATGTAAAAAATTCTTACACGGAGGGAGATTTGAGATCCAAACCATATTTTCTTATTTTATTATCGAGGGTGGGCCGGCTGATGCGCAGGATTTGACTGGCTTTAAGCTTATTTCCCTTGGTTGCCTTCAGAACATATTTAATGTACCGCTTCTCGACCTCTTCCAGAGGCAGCAACTCAGTTGTCAAAGGCACTGATTCTTTTCTCTCCAGGGGTAAATTCTCCTCCAGAATTACATCTCCTTTAGCCAGAATCACGGCCCTGGTCAAAGCATTCTCCAGCTCCCTGACGTTCCCTTTCCAGGGAAACTCGATAATTTTTTTCATGACATGCGGAGGAACTTTCTTGACGTTCTTTTTAAGCTCCCGGTTAATTTTCTCCAGAAGGTAAGCCACCAAATCAGGAATGTCCTCAGGTCTCTCCCGTAGAGGAGGAAGTTTTATTTCGACTACTTTCAATCGATAATACAAGTCTTCTCTAAATTTACCCTCCTTAACCAGCTTCTCTAAATCTTTATTAGTAGCGGCAATAATCCTGGCCTCAGTCTTTAAGACTTTCTCTCCTCCTACTTTCATAAAGTCCCTGGTTTCAATTACCCGTAAAAGCTTTGACTGTAAGTTCGGTGATATATCGCCTATCTCATCGAGAAAAAGAGTCCCCTTCCCCGCAATCTCAAACTTGCCTTTTGTTTCCGTGACCGCATCGGTAAATGCTCCTTTGACATGCCCAAAAAGTTCACTCTCCAGGAGAGTATCAGAAATAGCCGAACAATTAATAACTATGAACGGTTCATGGCTGAAGGGACTGTTATAATGGATAGCCTTGGCCACTAATTCTTTTCCCGTGCCACTTTCACCCTGAATTAAAACATTGGTTCGCGTCACGGCCACTGAACCGATCAACTTAAAGACCTCTCTCATCTGGGGAGAACGGCCAATAATATTATCAATTGTATATTCTTTCTGTTTTTCTTCTACTAAATAAGAAAGCTTTTCCTCCAGGCTCTTTACCTGAAAAGCCTTCTCCACCGTCAAATCAAGTTCAATAAAATCCAAGGGCTTGACGAGATATTCAAACGCTCCTGATTTAATCGCCTCCACCGTCGAACGCATGTCATCATAAGCGGTCATGATGACGACTGTTACCTCTGGATTTATGGCTTTTATCCGACGGAGGATATCAAGTCCATCGGCATCGGGAAGGCGAATATCAAGAATTACGAGTTCGGGGTTAATCTCTTCAAAAACCTCTATACCCATCTCACCTGACTCAGCCAGGCAGACTTCATATCCCCGCTGCCGGAAATGGGTGGAGAGAGTTTTCCTGATAAGAGGGTCATCATCTATGATAAGAATATTTTTCATCCTTCTTCTCCTATAGGAACCAGTATTTCAAAACAGGCTCCTTCCCCTTTTTTTGAATGAACTTTAATTATCCCACCATGTTGTTCAATAATCTTTCGGGCATTAGCCAGGCCCAAACCGAACCCAAAGGGTTTGGTGGTAAAAAACGGCTCAAAAATTGTCTCCAAGTATTTCTCGTCAATACCACAACCATTATCCGTAATTTTTACTTTTATCATGGGAGGCTTTTGGGAAACATCCTTGGTCATCACAACTTTAATCTCGCCTCCTTCCTCAACCGCTTCAATAGCATTGCGAAGTATATTCAGAAAAACCTGTCGAATTTTATCAGCATCAACTTTCACCGGAGGTAATTCGGCTGAAATTTCCTTCTGTAAATTAATCTTCTTTTTGGTCACCGAATTGCCTAACAATTTCATTGACTCCTCAAATATTTGCTCAAGAGAAAACTTTTCAAGATTCAACTCTGTGACGCGGGCAAAGTTAAGTAACTCCTTAATAAACTTCTCTATTTGGCGTATACCTTCTTCTGAAAGAGCCAGATGTTCTCTTTCAAACTCATCCAGGTGAGGACTCTCTCCTACTTTTTGAATATTTAGCTTAACCGAGGTTAACGGATTTCTGATTTCATGAGCAATGCTGGCCGACATTCGCCCAATTGAAGCCAGCTTCTCCGCTTGAATCAGTTTTTTCTGGGCTATTTCCATCTTCTTCCTGGCTTCTAAAAGCTGGGCTGTCATTTTGTTAAAACTTTGAGCCAATTCTCCTATCTCATCATGAGAATCAAGATGAATTTTCTGGGAGAAATCGCCCTGGGAAATGCGAATAGTTGCTTCAACCAACTTCTTAATGGGTTGAGTTATCCGTCGCGCCAGCAGGGTTGCTCCTACGACTCCCACTAAAAAGCCGGACGCTCCGATAAGTAACAATACCAATCTGGTCTTCCTGATTTCGGCTTGCATCTCTTTCAAAGAGAGCCCAATCTTGACTGAGCCCCACTTTTGAGTTGTTCCTTCAACAAAAATAGGAACTTCTATTTCCAGGATTTCAAAGGGCTCAACATCATTCTTGGGCTGAAAATCATGCCGATCAAAATAGAAATCGCCTGGCTTGACGTCATCTCGAAGGTTTGTTTTTTGAAAAATCGAAAAATATTTTTTTATATCTGAATTAGCGGCGAAAGGTTCTTTATCCCGGTCGTAAAAAATAACATAAATAAGCTTTTGGTCAATCCGCTTATTCAGGTTATTCTCCACCCCTTCTTTATCCCAGAAGAGAAAAGGTTCCAAGTTCTCTTGGATGATATTTTCGGCGATGAGAACTCCTTTTTTCTTTTGTTCCTCAAAGATTGTTTGCACCTCTCGTTTCTCGATGACCAGAAGAATCATCCCGACCAGGCTGGTTAACAAGAAAACAACAGAGAGGATGAAACGAGTTCTTATAGACATCTTGCTTACTCTTTATCCAGCCATATTTTTCTTGTATCTAGATAATAAAAGCCCAAAACAGGTATTTCCACTCCCCGGACATAAGGTTGCATAGCTACTCTATTCTGTTGATTATAAAGAGGAATAGCTGGCATCTCATCTTTCAAAATACTTTCAATCTGATGGAATATCTTAATCCTCTTTGACCAGCTTCGTTGAATACTGGCTTTCTTCAGGAGTTCGTCTATCTTTATATTCGAATAATGAATTAGATTAAAATAAGAGTTCGACTGGAACAGGGGACGAATGATGGTCTCGGGATCAGGGATAGTCATTAATTCCTGAAGAAGAATAAAATAAGGCCTTTGGGAAGACTTGACTTCCTCCAGATTACGATAATATTTAAGGTTTATTTTTAATCCCAGCGAATTCAACTGGTGCCGGAGGGCACGATAAAATTTAATTTTAAAATCCGATCTGGGCCAGGGAAGAAAAAGGTCCACATTTGTCTCAAGATTATCAAATCCTGCCTCCTTTAACAGAGAGTCGGCCTTTTCCAGATTGGGGGACACTTCTCTTGCCTGGGGAAAGAATCCGGGAAGACGAGGAGGGACAAACTGAAAAGAAGGTTCTCGCAAATAACGGGCTTCCTCCAGCTCATTTATCAAGTCCTGACGATCAATAACCAGACTTATCGCCTGACGAACTTTCTTTCGATCAAATGGCGGCAGGTGACAGCTCATCCCGAGAAAGAAAACGTTTACTGAACCATCAACAAATATTTGAAAATGATTATTAAGTAATTTTTCTGAAAGAACCGGAATAGAATCTATTTCCTGGTTAACAAACTGATCAAGAGTAAAAAAGGGACAAAATTCAATCATACTTACATACGGCGGTTTCAGAAAATAATTCTTATTCCTTTTCAATCTTATGCCAATAATATCAAGGCGGGCATTTCTTATCCAAGAATCAAAAACAAAAGGACCGGTGCCGATCGGTCGATAAAAAAATTTCTTCCCCTGCTTGAGCATTAAATCACGGGGAAGTATTTTGCAAAAAGGCGTACTCAAAAGATATAAAGCTGAGACATAAGGGTGGGTCCATTCTATCTGAAAAACATGTTTCCCCAGGACTCGAAACCCTCGAACTTCTGTATCCCGGCCTACACGAAAATCTACACCGCCCACCACCCGATTGAGAAAATGTTGATAATAAGGAGAGCGGGCTTTCGGGTCAAGGAGTCTCTCAAAGGAATATTTTACATCAGAAGCCAGGCATTCCTGACCATTATGAAATTTAACTCCCCGCCGAAGATAAAAAGTATAAACCCGTCCATCCTGGGAAATAGTCCAGTATTCAGCCAAGCCCGGAACAACATTTAATTTTTTATCTAATTTGACCAAGCCATCGAAAATCTGCTCGGAGATAAATATATACGCTCCCGGTTGGGCAGGATCCAGTTGTTGACGAAATTCATCAGAAAAAGATTTTAACCTGAAAACTCCTCCGGGTTGAGGCTTTTTCGCTGACGCTTTCTCGCCGAAAAAAGCCAGGAAGAGAAGACCTGTCCCAATTATTAAAGTGTTAAAGACAACTCTGGTGGTTTTCTGTCTAATTATCACAAATCTCCGGGCCGTAAAGAAATGTTTTTAGATAGAATTAATTATACGCATCTCATTCCGATTCCACAACTCCCTCTGTTTTGAGCCCTTTCTGAAAAGTTCCCAACTTCTCAGTAAATTCAAGCTCAAGAATCCATTGCCTGAATTTGACGGGCCACCTCTTGTACTCGGCGGAAAACACGCAGAAGATTACCTCCCCATATTTTTGCAATATCCTCCTCAGTATATCCCCGGCGTAATAACTCCACTGTAATATTCGGCAGCTGAGTTACATCATTACAGCCCTCAATTCCTCCTCCACCATCAAAATCAGTCCCGATACCCACATAATCCACACCCACTAATTTAACGACATAATCTATATGGTCAACCAAGTCTTTAACTGTAGCCCGGGGAGAAGGATATTTTTCTTGAATCTTTCGATACTCCTCTCTTAGTTTCTCTCTAATCGCTTTATCTTTAATCTCATTCCACCGACCATATTTCTTTCTCAATTCGGCTACGGCTTTATCCCGGTCGGGATTGGGGGGGACCTCTTTGATGAAACTGGATACCAGACAAATCTGAATTACTCCACCTTTAGCGGCGATTCCTTTTATCAATTCATCGGAAAGATTTCGGGGGTGGTTACACAAGGCTCTCACACTGGAGTGAGTAGCAATTACTGGAGCCTGACTAATGCCTAAAACATCTTTTATGGTTTGGTCAGAGGTATGGGAAACATCAATCATAATCCCCAGACGGTTACATTCAGCTACTACCTGTCGACCGAATTCGCTCAGCCCTTTATCTTCTGGATTATTCCGATCAGTCGAAGAATCACAGATATCATTGTCTCCAGAATGGCAAAGAGTGATATATCTCACGCCCCGCTGGTAATATTTCTCGACCATAGATAAATCCCGACCGATAGGATAACCGTTCTCCATTCCGATGAAAGCCACCAGCTTTCCCTGGGCAACCAATTCCAGCGCCTTTTCTGGAGAGGTGGCTATCCCGATTATTTCTGGATAACGTTCTCCCATTTGGTAAATTGCCTGCAGAAGCTGCTCCGCTCTTTGGCGCGCCCGGCGATAACCTTCATCGGTTAATGGACCTTGAGCTGTGAAAACAGCAAAAAATTCAGCATCCAAGCCGCCTTCTCTCATTCGAGGCAAG
Source organism: Candidatus Aminicenantes bacterium JdFR-80 (assembly GCA_002010725.1). Lineage (GTDB taxonomy): Bacteria > Acidobacteriota > Aminicenantia > Aminicenantales > Aminicenantaceae > JdFR-80. The sequence continues at coordinate 28,728 of MTOP01000036.1, read as the reverse complement.
TCAACCTGGCCACTTCCCCGTTGGCCGGGGGTATGGTGTTGGCCGATATCCCAGTTAGAGCGAAGCATATTTCCGGGAGTGTCACAATGTGTATCAACGGTAAAAATTTTCTGGTGTAATTCTAAAGCCTGGTTTAATAACTCTTCGTCGCCAGCTTTGGGTTCCCTCTGACAAGAAAAAAGAAAAACAATAACAAGGCCACCAATAAGGATCATTAAAAATCTTCCTGTCTTTAACCCCACTATCGCCTCCTTCTAACAATATTCCCCCGACAAACCCCCAGAACCTCCTAAAAAAGGCCATCCATTTTAAAATCAGAACTATCCAGCCAATATCCAGATCTAGTTAAAGAATCTTGCTGTGCTTGGAGTAAGTCATAATGAAATTTTTCCTCTTCAACTATTTTGCGAAAAATTTCTCGGGCTTCTTTATCAGTGGTTTGTCTGGCTGCTTCTTCAAACAGTTGGATGGCTCGTTGTTCCAATTCCATACCAATGCTTAGGGCTTCTACTTCCTGTTTCCCTTTTGTTTGACTGATTCTTTCTTTTAATTTTTTTACCAGGGGCAAATCTTCCCCTTTTTTTTCTTGGTAATGAACCTGCGAACGCCAGTCCTCATTTCCCAGCACTTCTGAAAATAATTGACTGAAGGTCTCCATATGCTTTGCCTCTTCATCAGCCAACCACTTAAACATCTTCTTGCCTTTCTCATGGGAAGTGGCTTCAGCTGCGGCTAAAAAGAATTGCCGTCCTTCAATCTCTAGTTGAATGGCTTCTTCGATTGCCTTCTTAACTTCAGGGGTTACTTTTTCCATTTATGTCTCCTTTCGAGAATATATTACGCTCTCCTGAAAATATTAGGTAAATCAAACCTTTTCTCTTTATCAAAGAACCACTAAAAACTTAATAAACTCATTCTTCAATTTGACTAAACTTTTTTTTGACATCTTTCCTTCCGAAAGGGAAAGACCGGACTATTTTTCAATTTCCCGAATTATCTCCTCTCCAAGAGAGGCGTAATGATGGGAGCGGACATCATCTCCCAATCGATTATAAAGATCCGCCAGCAAAAAGTATCCCAAGGGTAAATTTTTCTTTTCTGGTTTTAACTCAATCCCCTTTTTTACCAACTCAATGGCCTCTTCAAATTTTTCTCCTCGATTAAGATATATTCGGGCCAGGTAGAAATAACTTAAGGGAAAACGCGGATTACTCTCTATAGTTTGTTTTAAATATCTTTCCTCCTCCTGATCATTTTTCAGGAGTCGATAAAGGCGGGCCAGGTTAAAACTGGCTCTAAAATTATGAGGAATATTTTCCAGCTCGAGTTTATACTCAGCCATAGCCTGGGACAGATCACCTTTTTTTTCATAAAGTTGAGCCCAGTTATAATGGAGATTCCGCAGCCGGGAGTTCAGTTTGGCAGCCTGACGGAGAGATTCTTCCGCCTCACTTAATCTGTCTTGAATAACATAAATTCCCCCTAGAGCTGTATAAGCTGAGGCTGAAGAAGGATTCAGGCGGAGACACTCCCGGTAAGCTTTTTCCGCCTCGTCATATTTTTTTAAAGCAAACTCTATATTCCCCAAGATTAAATAGACCTGAGAATCGGGAGGGATTGATTTGAGCTTGTCTTGCAAAAACTCTTCTCCCCGCTCAAATTCTCCTTTCATGATATAACAATTAGCAATATTGATAATGGTAAAAGCATCCCGGGGATTCTTATCCAGCACAATGAAAAACTGTTCTAAAGCTTTATCAAATTCCTGGTGTTTAAAATAAAGATTGCCCAACGTGAAGTAAGCATCTATCACTTCTGGATCATCCCGGATTATCTCTTCAATTAATTTCACCGCCTGGGCAAAATTCCCTTTTAAGCCAGTTTCACGGGCTTCGGAAAGCTGGTTGAAAATATGAATTTTGTCCTTGGGATCCCCCAATTTCCTTCCCTGGAGATCTTCCTGGCGGGTGAATGTTCCGATATATCCCAAGGCCGTTAACTTCTGGCGAGTTTCCTCATCAATATGGGTATAGTCAATCTCAAAGGCCCCCTGGCTGGTTTCATTGATGAATTCTTCCAGCCGGGCTAATAATTGCCGTCCCAGCTGCGGCAGATCATCAATTAAATTTTTATTTTCCTCGGGATCCTTAACTAAATCGTAAAGCTCCAGCCGGGGAGCCATGATCAACTTATACCTCTGATTCTGCCAGCCTTTTAATTCACTCCAGCCATAATGGAAGCGGGGATAATAAGTTTCTGAATACGCCCAACTTTCTTCTTCCCTTTCTTGGGCAAAAACAGAAAGCAAACTCCGCCCCTGCACCTCCCGGGGCAAAGGAAGGTGGGCCAACTCAAGAACCGTGGGCATCACATCCACCAGAGTAACCACCGAGGATCGACTTGCTCCTTGGAGCTCTCTTTCAGGCAGGACGAAAATGAGAGGGACATGGACTCCTTCTTGATAAATAAAAAAACCATGGGTTTTTTCCTGATGCTCGCCTAAACTTTCCCCATGATCAGAAGTGAAAATAAGAATAGTATTGTCCGTCAGACCCTTTTTCTCTAGATAAGACCATAACCGCCCCAGTTGGGAATCGGTGTAGGCAATTTCTCCCAGGTAAGGATGATTCGGATACTCTTCTTTAAAGGGTGAGGGGGGGTCATAAGGAGTATGAGGATCATAAAGATGAATCCAAGTGAAAAATTTCTGCTGATGATGGTCTTCCAGCCAGGCCAGGGCTTCATTAATAACTTCATCCCCCCGGCGCTGGACATTGCCTAGAGAAATAGTTTTATACTTGCTTAAATCAAACTTGTCATAATAGAGATCAAATCCCTGGTTGAGCCCCCATTTGGAATCCAGCACATAGGCCGCAACAAAGGCCGCTGTCTGGTAGCCGGCATTCTTAAAAACCTCAGCTAGAGTAGTTAACTCCTGAGGAACGAGAAAACCACCATTATCCCGCACCCCATGAAACGTAGGATAAGTCCCGGTAAGAAGAGAAGTATGCGAAGGAAGAGTTAAAGGAGTTTGAGAAATGCATCTTTCAAATTTTATGCCCTGCTGAGCAAAATTATCAATCGTCGGCGTTTTAATCCTGGGAAAGCCATAACAGCTAATCCGATCTGCCCGGAGGGTATCAACAGTAATCAAAATAAAATTGAAAGGTCCCTTCTTTTGAAGTTTTTTGACCGGATTGGCCGGAGCCAAAATAATGAAATAAATGGCGATTAAAGCCATAATAATAATGAAAAGGGAAATAACCAACCAATATTTTCTAGAGAATTTCATCAAAAAAAATTTTACCATATTTATCCACTTTAGAATAGGCAATCAGAAAGAGATATCTTGTTTGTCTAAAACGTGAAAAATAAACTACTCAGGATAAAAATAAGCAAGCAAAAAACAAGTCTATATCGAAATTAATTCACTTACGGACTAAAAGTTTTTTCCAAAAAATAAAGAGAATTTATAAAAATAAAAAAGGCGGTCAGGATTAAACCCTGACCGCCTTTAATTGATTCGAACTGGTGTCAGAACATCAACCTGATGCCTACTCGAGCCTGCCGTGGACGAACAATTCGGTAGAGTTCATGGCCATCGGTGGAGGGATACTCACCAGGTAGCCAGTCATAACCGATTCTTGTTCCCCAAGAAATGACTGTATCGGCATTGAAAACATTAAATACATCAAACATTAGCCCCAGACGATACTTCTCGGCGAAGGTGAACGTCTTCTCCAAACGTATATCCAGAAGCTTCTGTATGGGGTAATGATTTGAACCTCGAGGCTCAACAAAAACAGTCACCCGTCCATGAGCCAGACGACTAGTTCGGAATCGTTTGGTCCAGGCATTTCCGGTAATGGCCCGGAAATAGGTATTGAGATGAATGCCAAAGGGCAGCACATAACTCGCCTGAATCTTCAGCATATGAGTGGGGTCGTTGGTCGAATGGCCGTCGGCGTTAATCCAGAAATTAGGCGATGAAGTATCTCCGCCCCAACCGATGTCATCAGCAAAGCCATTGTCAATGGTTCCGATAGCTCGAGAATAAATATAGGAAGCTAACAACTGCCAGCCATTAGAGAAGCGCTTGTTGAACAGAAACTGAAGGCCCCAATACTTCCGGTATGGATTGACGTCCACAAAGGGAATATAAGGCTCCCCTTTCTCCAGATTCTTAATGATATATTGATGTTCTCCAGGATTTACCTGTTCGTAAACGGTGATCGTCTTCAGGGAACCATCAACATCTGTATAGGTGACATTTATCGGCTGCCACTCAGCCTTGGTATCCACAACTCCCCAGATGTTCTTCCATTCTCTCAAGATAAAACTAATGCCAAATGAGGTGTCAGCAAATAATTCACGTTCAATACTGGCGGTGAATTGCTCCATATAGGGATGGCGAATATTTTCATCCAGACTATACAACTGTTCATGTTTTATCCGGAACCACTCCACCCACTGTTGCGAATATTGATCATAATACCAACCCACATAATCACTATATGCTTCAGCTGGATTGAGACGATCGTGATAACTGGCCAGCATGGCCTCGGTGAAATGACCATAATGAGCTTTAAGGACGGTACTTTTGTCCCCGAAAAGGTCAAAGGTCAATCCTACTCGAGGGGCGATCCGGAAATTGGTGTAGACAGCTCCACTGACACCTTTCACATAACCCCAAACATGGGTCAGGCGGACACCCAGACTGATATTCAGACGGTCATTGACCGCCCAGGTGTCCTGAGCAAACTCTTCTAAGCGGGTGTAACTGGTATTGGTGTCATAACCTTCATACTGATAGGCGAGATAAGGTCCGGTATAACCATAACCAACGTAATCAACATAATACCAGGCGTTTGGTCCAGTATATCCAAATCGGTTGCGAACTTTGCCGTGTTCAAATTCCACGCCGAATTTGAAATCATGGTCACCCTGGAGGAAATCTTCAGCATAATGAGTCAAGCTGGCATTGGCCTGATACCTATCCCGGTCAGCATAGAAGAAATAACCTGAACTATAATACCGCATATTGTCATTTAAGCTGAAGTGGGCACTGGTGTCTTTACCGGTTTCTGGATCCAGGTAGTAATAGCCGTGGAAGAAAGCGGCCTTGATATCAAAAAAGGTTCTCTCATTGATAATATGAGTCAGGCTGAAATTTCCCACGTAATCCGGTGATTCCTGGGTTACGGTTGCTTCCGGGGATACCCAGGAGGCGCCGCCTCTGTTGATCCCATTATAGGCATCATATTCGAAGAAAGTATTGATATTCGTCCGGGGAGTAAGCTGGGAAGTGATCTTGATAAAACCGCGGGGCTGTTTGTAATCAACTGCTTCGGGAAAACCGGTGGGATAGCGCCAGGAACGATAATATTGAGCACCAACAAAGAACCAAATTCTGTCCTTGACAATCGGTCCACCCAGGTGAGCCCCGAAATCAGCTATTTTCTGCAAAGGAGAGGTTAAATTGGGGAAATCATCAAGGTATTTTTGATTATTTTCGGCCTGCCATAAACCTTTGGGCCAATCATCCTTCTTCCCCTGGAAAATTGTCTCAAAATGGCCGGAGAACTCATTTCCCCCCGACTTGGTGATCATATTGAAGATGACGCCGGTGAAATTCCCATACTCGGCTGGCAAACCGACACCCATTACTTTGGCTTCTTCAACAATATTTGGATCAAGAAATACCCAGGCTGAACCGGCTTCAGGGTCAGAAACATCCACTCCATCAACCTGATAGGAAATACCTGTGCTGTCGGAAGCACCATAGGCGACATCATTATTCACGCCCGGAGCCATATTAACAATATCTACCGAGAAATTACTATAGGGGATGTTTCTTAGGATTTCATCACTTAAGGTCACGGACGCGGTTTCTGTCGATTTGACATCCACCGTGGGAGCTTTGGCTACTACGGTAATTTCTTCTTCCAGACTGGTGGGTCTCATGACCAGATCAACAGTTAAACGCATGGTGGTCGAAACACGAATGTTTTCCTGAACGACGGTGGTGAAACCCTGTAACTCAGCCTTAACGGTGTAAACTCCCGGCGGCAGAGCAGGAAAACGATATTTTCCCTGAGCATCTGTAATGGCTGAACGCACCCCCATTAAATTGGGACCGCTGACTGTGACCGTTACCCCTGGTAAAGGGCTCCCTTCTTCATCAGTAATTTTCCCATAGATGGCCCCTGTTTCCCGGCTCTGGGAAAAGGCCAGAGGAGCAAATATAAGCAAAGCAACGACAATTAATGTAAGAAATTTTTTCATCTTACCTCCTTCTTTTTTTAAGGGTCTTAAAACTATTAAGTTACATTCTCTTTTGTTATTTTCTTAATCCTCCTCTCACCTCCTTTCTTTTTTATTTTCTATGTCTTTTATTTTTATTTTCTATGTCTTTTACATATATCCTATTCCAATAAAATATTATTTGCAAGTAATATGCCAATACAAATGAATAAAACTAAGAGGAATCTATCTAATTACCAATTTTCGTTAACCAACCAATGTCCAATTTTTTGGATTTATCCATTTTTTTAAATTAATATTCTTCATATTATATTTTCAATTTATCCCCTATCTGCTGTAAAGTGATAACTTTTTTCTGGTTTCTAACTGCAGCAAAAATCATCATCAGCCTGGTCCATCTCAATTTTGGCTGCCGTTGGGTTTCAGTAGTTGATCATTAATCCAACTCAGTCCTTTGTCTTCAGAGTGAATTAATAAGCATAGACAGGACATGGCTATTATTTCGCTCGCCTGGAAAAAAATTTACAGACACTTGAATTGCAACTTTAATCCACCTCTGATATTTTATAAATATAGAAAACCTATGAAAAAAACATTTATTTGGCTGTTATTCATTTCCCTGTTTTTGCCTACCATTTTATCTTCAGCTAGCTCAAATAAGCTCCTTCCCCGCCATAAAGAATGGCTCAATCTAGTTAAACCGATAGTGACCAAAACGGAAAAAGAAGTATTTCTTAAGCTAAAAACACCGGAAGAAAGAGATAAATTCATCAAGCTTTTCTGGGCCAGACGCGACCCCCGGCCAGATACCTTGGAAAACGAATTCTACCGGGAATATATGAAACGGGTCCGTTATGCCGATCTCCATTTTGGCCATAATTCTCCCAAGAAAGGCCACGAAACCGAAAGAGGGTATTTTTACCTCCTTTTAGGTCCTCCTCTGGAGCGTCAAATATATGCCACCCAATCAAAGATCTGGCCGATGGAGCTCTGGTATTATCAGGGCAAACAAGAATATGGCCTCCCCCCTTATTTTTATCTTATTTTCTACCAGCCTCATGGCATGGGGGAATATAAACTATATTCTCCCTCAGTCGAAGGACCAGAAAAACTTCTTGTGCCCACCATGAGCGTGAGTGTGTTAAATCGACAGACGGCCTATCAAGTTCTCAAAGAAATATCTGGCGAATTAGCCGCTGCTTCAATTTCCTATATTCCTGGCGAAACCACCCTTGGTTTAACTTCTCTTTCAACAGGCACTTTAATCTCTAATCTCTATTCCCTAGCGGAAAAACAATTTTCGGATGCTTATGCCCGAACTTTTCTGGCCTATAAAGACTTCATTGAGACTGATTACACCCATGATTATATTGAAAGTGACGCTACTGTAAAAATCTTCTATCATCAAAATCAGCCTTATATCCACTGGTCCCTNGAACCCTCCCGAGTCAATCTTTTTCAATCAGGAGAAAAATCTTATGCATCTTTCCAGCTGATCCTTCGTCTGGAAAACCCCAAGCGCCAAACAATTCTGGAAAAAGAAGAGGAAATTCCTTTTGAGATCTCTTCCTCCACGCTGACCCGACGCCAGCGACAACTCCTTGCTTTCCAGGATATTCTGCCTATTATTCCTGGAAAATTCACTTTCTATCTTTTCCTAAAAAATAAAACAGCTAAAGATTTCACCTCTTATCAAGTTAATCTGGATGTCCCCAACTCAGAAAATGCTCCCCTCATCTCCGACCTTCTCCTTTACCTCGACAGAGAACCATTGCCAGCCAATCAACAAAANAAAACCAAAGCTTTTTCCTTTGCCGGCTATCAATATATCATTAACAGCCAGGCACAATTTTTACCCGGGAAACCAATTGGACTTTTTACTCAGATTATCAATTTAACTAATCCTGAAGAGAAATCCTTGAAGCTGGAAATTAACTCGCTGGATCGTGACGAAATAATTTCTCAACAAACCAGGCCGCTTTCTCAGGTGCTCTCTTCAGACAACCAAACCATCATACTCCCCACGATTTCCCAAAACAACCTCTCTCCCGGTTATTATCGGCTCCGGTTATCTCTCCTCGATAAAAACGGGCTCCTCTTGGCGGAGAAAACAACTTCTTTTATAGTTCTTACGCAATCTTACGCCGTTATTCCCTGGGTGTTTTCCCGGATAAGACCTAACTATCCTAATCCGGATGATTTATACCTGCTGGCCACTGAATATTTTCTTAATAAAAACTTCGCTCAAGCCGAAAAATGTCTCCAGGGCGTGCTAAAATTTCGCCAAGATCCTTCCACGAAACTCCTTCTGGCTAAAACCTTTTTTGCCCGGAAGAACTTTGACCAAGCTCTCTCTCTGGCTAAGCCTCTTTACGAGGAAAATCACCTGCGGGAAGCGGGAAAAATACTAGCCGCTATCTATGCCCAACAAAAAAAATGGCCTCAAGCGTTAGATTNCCTGGAACAACTCCTCTCTAAAGCTACTGAAATCCCTCTTCTCAATCTGGCCGCTCAAGGATATGCGGCCATCGGTCAACCGGAAAAGGCTCTCCAGTACTTGAATAAATCTTTAGAGTTAAAGCCTGATCAACCTGCTTTGCAACGCCTTAAAGAAAAACTCAATAAGTCTCTTCGCCAGGAAAAATAAATTCATCCAGGCCAACCAGTCATTTCTTTTCAGGAATGGAATTGCTTTTCGGGGATGGTCTTCTGAAAAAAGAACTCGCCTAGCTTGCAGTTTGAAGGCCATCGCGAAAATAAGGAAGCTTCCCTAAATAAAAAATAGCCAGAAAAATAATGTCTTTTTATGATAAAATAAAGTTTAGNAATCAAAATAATCCTAGGAAAATTAAAGTAAACCTAAAANGATAAAACGCCAATAAAGGAGGCTCCAGATGAAAAAACACTTTATCATTGGTAGCTGGCTGGTCCTGTCCCTCGCGCTTCTAACCTGGCCCCAAGTTCAAGGAAAGATCGAAGGAACGGTCACCGACAAAAACGGGCAACCTCTGGCTGGAGTAACGGTCAACATTATTTCAACTAAAATGGCTACTCGACATTTTGAAAGAAAAACCGACAAAAATGGAAAATTTGTCCAGATTGGCCTCTGGCCTGGCTACTACCAAGTCACTTTTAAAAAGGAAGGATATCTTCCAGCAACCAAAGAAGTCAAAGTTTCCATTGGTGAATCCACTCGACTGAATGTTAAACTGGAAAAGGCAGAAAAAGCGCTGGAAAAAACGCTCTCTAAAGCTGACCAATTTTTCCTCAAAGGGAATAAACTTTATGCAGCGAATAAATTCGAGGAGGCAGCGGCTGCTTTCCAGGAAGCCATTTCTCTTAATGCCAATCAATGGAGCTATTATTTTAATTTAGGTCTCTGTTTTAAAAAGATGGGTCAAACCGAAAAAGCACTCCAGGTATTCCAAAAAAGTCTAGAGTTTAATCCCGAAAGTTTCGTTATCAATAAAGAACTAGGGGAAGCTTTGGCCAAATTGGGTCAATACCAAAAAGCAAACGAGCATTTCCAAAAAGCGGTTGAGCTAAATCAGGACGACCCCGATGTGTATTATAATTACGGAGTGGTGTTAATTAACCTTGGAAAATCTAATGAAGCTATGGAAGCTTTACAAAGAACGATTCAACTCAAACCCGACTATGCTGACGCTTATTATCAATTAGGAACACTTTATATAGGCCAGAATAAAATTCAAGAGGCTATCAACGCCCTGAATAAATTTATTGAGTTGGCCCCCGCTGACCCCAAGGTCAAAACAGCCGAACAATTTTTAAAATATCTAAAAAAATAGCCACTATCTCCATTACACCGAATATAGCATCATCATTCCCTCATTTACAGGCCGAAGTAGTGACTCACTCTCTGATGCCCGGAGCAACTGCGGATGTCTGGGGCCAGATCCAAGTTGCCTACCTGAAGTCCTCTTACTTTGGCCGTTATTCTGGTTAGACCTTTATATTTTCTCTTTTGATAAAGGGCCGAAAGGTCATGCGGAATTACTTTGAAAATCAGAGTAAAAAATTCAATTTCCCTGTCGATGGAGGACATAGAAAGTCCGCCCCTGTTTTTCATTTTTTAATCGGGCAAAATCGACAATCTGATACCCTCTTTTCAGCACATCCAGAAAGAGCTGGCGAGTCTTTAAACGCCAATTCAAGGGAATTTGTCGAACATCCCTCGCTTCAACATCTGTTTCCCGAAGCATAAGGTAAAAATCTGACGGTATTTCGACCAGAAGCCAGGGGGTATCCAGGATCGGTCTTACCTCGGAGATTACGGGAAGTTCAACTTCACCGGAACGACCTTTTATTTTCCGGAACTCCACGGAAGTGGCTAGATAATCCAGATTGATAAGCTCGATCAGAGAATAAGCTGGCCGCTGGGGAGTCTGGAGAAGATTCCAGCGCAGATAAAATCTATCTGTCGGAATATCACACCTATTGAGATATCCTCCAAATCCTCCATAACAATCCACCCGATACTCCACTACTTCCATCCCAAATATATGAATATTTCGATAAGCATTGACCGCCGTCAAAGGATCATAAGTACAGGTGGCCCAGGTCACGCCGTAGATATCTAATAAAATCTCCCGTTGGAATTTTTTAATTTCAATGCCCAAGCCGTAACCTTGAAAATCCGGCCGCACCCCGGCATATTGAGAATAAAATTTCAAATTATCAGCCCTTCTAAAACCTATTGATTTATCCCAGACCCCGACATAGCCATAAGCAAACCCAATTAAGTGCTCTTCATCCAGAGTAAATTGCCCTTCATCGTCGGTAACAAAGACACCGATAAACATACTGCTTCCGTCGTGGTAATAATTCTCTCCTTCCATATTCCTCACACCACACAGGTGGTCTGAAGGTTCCCCCCAGATTTTCATCCGCAAGACTTCATACTTGGCATAATCAACCGCTCGAGATGAATCTTCGAAGCGGAGAAGAAACTTCTGCCCTTTCCTCTGGATAATTTTCTCTTTTTTAACCATCAAGGAATCTCCTTCATCATCTTTCCTTTTACTCTGCCAGAAGAGTTCCCTTTTCTTTGTTGGAAAAACTCACTAATCATGTCCTCCTTCCTGGTCACTGTCTCTATATATTTACTTTACTTTGGCTCAAGTTTCAAACTCGCTCTTCTTTAAGCAAGCATCCTTTTATTTTCCGGGAAGGCCTTCCGAAAAACTCCTTCTCCGATCTCTTTAAAAATATTTCCGCCCTAAAAAATTCAATTTTTAAAGTTTGATTTTATTAAGTAAATCATGCCAGGAAGTATTTCTAAGCTCATACCGGAAAAATGAAAGCAGCTCTCATTGACTCTAGCATTGAATTAATATTTAAGATGAGTTAATTTAAGAGCCTCTCATTGATTGATCAAGAAAGGAGGTGTACCTATGAAAATAAGGAAAGACCTCTTTATTTTTTGCCTCCTTGTTTTGGCTCTAGTGGCTCCCGGTTTATCGCAAGTAAAAAAAGTCACCTCTCCCACTGAAATCCCGGCTTTCCTAAAAGATCTGGCTCAATTAGGCGATATCTATCTCCAGGGAAAACAGAGTTTTGGGCTCATTGCTTCTTCGAAACGATTCCCCCTAAGTTACACCAATTACCCCACGTTGAACGCCAAAGGAAACATCATTGGCTTTGGATTTCTTGATCTCAAAGATCCAGGCAAAGTAAATATTGGTTCTCCTATTCTGCGTCTTAAGGGAACAACCCTTCGGTTGGCCTACCAGAGTATTAAGACATCATCGCCGTCCCCCGCCGTACTTCAAGTCAAAACTTTCCTTCAATTTGATGAACCTTCTGGCCAGAAGGGCCAGGTTGAAACACTCTACCGCTTTTTTCCAGATAAAAATCGGTTGGATATAACCTCGACCATCGTTAACACCGGGACTACCACTTGGAAAGAAGCGTTTTATTCTCTGTATTTTAACGCCCTAAGCAGCTACCGTTTTTCACCCTACTCCTCCAAGGACCACCCTGATTTAAATTTTATTGTCCTCCCACGAAAAGATTATTACCTGGCCTGGGTGGTTAGATCTACGCCTACCTCTCAAAATCTCCCCCCTGGAGCTACTATAAAAGTAGAATATAGTCTCCTTGTGGCCAAAAACCCTTCTTCTCTTTTGCAGAATATCTATCGTCTCCTCGGAAAAAAGACTCAATTGTGTTCCTTCTTCTTCCAAACAGATCAGGCCCACCCATTTGAATTCATCATCCGTCACTCAAGCAGCGGTCGAATATTTTTCCGGAGCTTTCTCCAGCCCTCTCTAAGGACTCTAAATCTCCCTCTACCCGCAGGTTCCTATTCAGCGGAAATCCACTGGTTTCCAGCCACCTCTAAACAATACTTTCAAGTAGGAGAAAAGCAATTAAACCCCCTTAATTTCCAGTCACCTCGCTTGGGGAAACTGACTCTTTATCTCCGAGATGCAGCAGGAAAACCACTGCCNGGGAAAGTGAGTATTCATGGAATCTTCCCCACTCTTACTCCCTATTTTCAACCTGAAAATCCGCGGATAACCGGCCGAGGCTGGGAAACATTCAAAAATTCCTGCTATCCGCCCGCTGAAGGCTTAACTGTTGAGCTTCCTCCCGGTGGCTATCTTTTAACTGCTTCTTATGGCCCGGAATATACTCTTGATTCAAAAATTATCGAGGTTGTCGAAGAAACATCGGCCAGCCTTTATTTCACCCTAAAAAAAGTTGTTGATACGACCGGCTGGATATCTATTGATCCTCACCTTCATACCCTGAATTCAGATGGACGAGTCAGAATTGAAGAAAGAATAAAATCTGTTATTGCGGAAGGAATCCAGGTGGCCATCGCTACCGACCATAATTACATAACCGATTACCAACCAGCCCTTTCCCGATTAGGATTAAATAACCAATTAGTAGTCATCTCCGGGAATGAAATTACTCATGGCGGACTTATTCACTACAATAATTATCCCCTTACTCCCAACCCAGAACTCNCCCTGAACGGCGCCATTGATGCCACTAAAGATAAGGTCTCTGAATTGTTCACCGCCAGCCGGAAACAGGCCCCCAAGGGAATAATTCAGATTAATCATCCCCGTTCTGGTTCCATCGGTTATTTTAATACTCATCGTCTTGACCCCAAAGATGGCCATTCTGTTTGTGAAGAATTTGATTTAAATTTCGATGTCATGGAAGGAATGAATGGTCCTTTTCCTCGCCCCACCAATGCTCAGGTGATTAAAGATTGGCTGCATTTTCTGAACAAAGGATATTATTTTCCCTTGGTAGGCTCATCTGATTCCCATACGATTGATAAAGGTGAACCAGGATATTCCAGAACCTATGTAGTCTATCACGGCCGCCCTTTTCCTCAACTCGATCTCCAGGTATTAATGGCGAATCTAAAAAAGGGGCATTCTTTTATCACCAACGGCCCCTTTCTCTGGCTTCAAGTAAATGAAAAGGCTATACCTGGAGATTTAATAACCGATCAGGATGGTCAGATTAAAATCGATGTTAAAATCCAGAAAGCTCCCTGGATATCTCTCAATAAATTAGCTCTGATTGCCAACGGTCAAAGAGTTCTCGAGTTGCCTCTTAATATGGAAGAAGATAAATTGACGACCACCTTCTCCACCAATTTGACCATCACTCAGGACACCTACCTGGTGGTAGAAGTTACAGGTGACCGGAGTCTTTTCCCGGTCATCCAAAATCTTTCCCGGTCCGGCCAGGCGGAAAAAGCGGCTCTCCCTTATGCGATTACCAATCCTNTCTTTATTGATTATGACGGAAATGCTCACTTCGACCCCCCTCAACCAGCGCCCCTAAAGAAAATCCCCTGCCGAAAAGCAAAATAAATAAACAAGGTATTAATAAATTTTGAACTTAAATAAATTATTTTTCGTAAAATTATAACAAAAGAAGGTTTGTTATGTTCAAGAATCGCTCGGCGGAAAGCATCTACAGTGAATCTAATCTTATTACCCTGCTTCGTTTAGGAACATCATTAATATTCTTTACGCTGGCGCTTATTCAAAAAAATGAAATTTATAATTACATCGGACTGGGTATTCATTGGTTTGGCGATGTGGCTGACGGGTTCGTCGCTCGATTCTTCCATCAGGAAACCATCCTCGGGGCTGAAATCGATATCATTGCTGACCGGGTAGAATGTCTCTTCTTCTTTATTAATTTTCTCTTTTTCCATCCCCAGCTCTATTTGCCGATTATCGTCTATCTTCTGGATTTCGCCTTTATTGATTTTTATTTAAGCTACCAATTCATTAAGTTTGATATAATTTCCCCAAATTATTTTTATAAGGTAGATAAGATGGTCTATACCCTTAATTATAGTCCCGGAGGAAAATTTGCTAACTCCACAGTCGTGCCTCTGTTACTGATCTTTTTGCCCAATTGGTGGCCTTTGGCCCTGATCTGGACATCAGGACTGATTGGTATAAAGCTTTTTTCCTTCCATCTCTTGAATAAAAAGAAAAACCTTGGTAAAACTTCATCTCGTCTTATAAAGGAGAAATAATGGCCAGGATGTCGACTTTGCGGCAAATTGCTCTTGGATTGAGAGGAGCAAGAAATTTCTTCTTCAAAAAACCTCTCTGTGTTTCGTTTGAAATAACTTATAGTTGCAATGCCCGCTGTCAGCACTGCCATCTTGGGGGGATAATAAAAGACGAAAAAAGAGCTCCAGCCGAAGAATTCGGCCGTCGGGCTAGAGAACTTAGCCCGGTTGTCGCCCAAATTTCTGGGGGGGAACCACTACTTCGCCGAGACTTAATAGATATTATCCAGGCCATTCATCGCCCCAATCGTCCTCCCTATATCGTCCTGACCACCAATGCTGCCTTACTTGATGAAAAAAAATATTTTCAGCTGAGAGAAGCGGGGGTGGATGAATTTTCTGTCTCATTTGACTATCCAGATGAACGCCACGACGAATTTCGCGGTATTCCCGGACTATTTCGGAAGATTGAAAAACTTTGTCTGGCCCTTAAGGGTGAACCCAATAAAGGAATCACCCTCAGTTGTGTAATTCACCGCTATAACTACAAGGAACTTCTCCAGCTGGCCCACAAAGCTTATGAATGGGAAGTTAATTTAAACTTCAGCACCTATACCTGGTTGCGGACAAAGAAAAAAGACTACCTGATTCCTGCCAACGAGTTGCCTTACTTAGAAGAAATGATCCGCCAGATTAAGGATTTCCGCCGTACTCATAACACCATCTTCACCTCTGATTATGTATTTAAGGGAATGATAGACTTCTTCCGGGACGAAGGCCGACAAAATTGCCGGGCAGGCATCCGATTTCTCGTGGTTAATCCAGATGGCCACCTTTCTCCCTGTGGTTTAATCCTTAAAAACTTCAGCAACCTCCGCCAATTACAGAATGAATTCTCCGCCACTAATCAGTGTACCGCCTGTTTTACCAGCATCCGAGCTAATTCTGAGAAACCAGCCTGGGTTCTCCTTAAAGACAATTTAAAATCTACTTGAATCTTCATGGACTATCCGGTCAGCAATTGATAATGAAAAGCTTAAAAAGACAGACAACTCCCCTTCGTACCTTTATATTTTTAGGTCAGATACTTCTAGTTACCCTTTTTCTCATTCTCTGGTTAAGCTGGNCAGGGTTAAGAACCAGTCGGAGTCTCTGGGTCCTTTTTTTCTATAGTTTTCCTTCCGAATTTCTTATCGCTGTCGTTCCTCACGAGCCGGTTCTCCTATATTTCGCTAAATTCTATATGCCCATCACCGTGGCTCTCATTGCTGCTTCGAGTACATTACTCACAGAATCCCTTAACTATTCAGTCTTTTCTTACGTCTCTGACTGGAATATCTTGAAAAAAATCCAGCAGAAAAAAGCCGTCAACAAAATAATAAATCTCTTTAATCGGGCTCCTTTTCTGGCTATTTGGATTGCCGGCCTTACTCCAATCCCCTTCTACCCTTTTCGCTTTCTGGTTGTGATGGCTTCCTATCCTCGCTGGAAATACCTGCTAGCAGTCGCTCTCTCGCGGACACCCCGCTTCTTTCTCCTGGCGTGGTTTGGCCATGAAGTTCACCTGTCTGATGAAATCTTGATTATTCTCTTCATAGTCTTAATCGCTGCCATGAACCTCCCTTTTCTCCGTCNACTTATTCGCAAAAAAAATCCAGAAAAAGAGGAAAAAATAAGCAGTTAAAACCTATTTCTGAATGTTAATAAAATTTAAAGGCATTATTACTTTTTGTTAAAATAACCATCCATGATAAAAAATCATCCCAGGCAAGTTGATATTACCAAATTAAAAGTAGTCTGTTTAATTAATCCCAAAGCTGCCAACCGCAAATGGCGACGCCGCCGAAGACTGCGTCGTTACCTCCAGAATAATTTGCCAGGTGAAATCATCGACACCCATCAAGATAAANAATTCACTATCAAAACAGNTGCTGCTCTCAGTCGAGAAAAAGATGTTATCATCGCCGCCGGCGGAGATGGCACTATTGCCGATGTAATTCAGGGAATAATAGAAAGCCAGGTTTCCCCTCGTCCTATCCTGGGAATTATCCCTTTGGGAAGTGGGAATGCTTTCCGCAAAAGTCTCCACATTCCCCGACTAATTCCTCTGGCTGTAAAAGTCCTCCATCACGGCTACTTTCGAGAAATTGATTTAATCCAATTCAATGGCCAAGTAGCTGGGTTTACCAGTATAGGGGCCACAGCTGAAGTAACTTTTAGAAAATACGCCAACCCTACTCCCGGACTATGGGGACACATTAAAGAAGCCCTCCAGATGCCTAACTTTTCTCCCTGGAAAATAAAACTTCACTTGATTGATGGTGTCGGGCCCGAGGGGAAAAAATTCAGTGAATTAACCCTGGAGGAACGAATTTTTGACTGTGTCATTAATAAGACCCAACATTTTGGGTACAGCTGGCTAGTAGCTCCTCTGGCCAGGGTAGATGACGGTTATCTTGATATCACTCTATTCCAATTATCCGGGTGGCAATATCTTTTAAGTTTCCCTTTAAATTACTTCGGGCTTCTGCAAAAATTCCAAAAACACTATAAGGCTAAAGAAGTTTATCTCCAAGGAAAAAACCTTCCTCTTCAGTATAACGGCGAACCGTTTGCGTATTGCCAAAACGTCCATTTTCAGGTCCTCCTCCGAGCATTAAAAGTAATTTGCCCCCCCTTTGGTTTCATTTGATTAAATAAAAGCGAAGAATAAGTCTTCAGGGAGCAGAAATAACTCGTTTAAAAGACTCAACTACTGGATGCGGAAAAGCCCTCCCGGCTAAAGCTTCAATGCGACTCAAGGTCTGGAATTCCTTCAAGCCCGCTCGAAGAGGAAGCTGATGAATAATGCGGTCATATAAATCAGCCAAAGCAATAATACTACTGCCCCGATTAACGGAACTCAGATCTTTATCCAGATTCTGCGTATCCTCGACATAATGCTTCTGGTAATCCTTCAAGATAGGCTCCAACTCTTTTAAAAGGGAAGCTGAAGTTCTGAGAAGCACTTTCTCTCTATCAGTTAAAGGTTCCAAGAAAGCCAGCCCCTCTGTCTCAAAAAATTCAGAAACTTGTTCATATAAAGAGACCGAAGATTCCAATTCTCGGCTTTCAGAAAGGAGAGCGGCTGCTTTTATGTTTTCAACTTCATGCTTTTCCAAGCCTAATTCCTCAGCTATCTCGCCGGCTAATTTAGCCACTCGAACCGATCGTGGTGTTAATTTATCGGCTACTTCTAGGTAATTCAAGAGAATATCGAGGATGCCAATATAGGCTTTTTTCAAATTGGCTATTTTTTCTTTTGTCTTATCGGATAAATTACCAACAATTCCTCCCGTAACTATCAAAAAACTTCCCCAAAGAATAAGATTAAATGTCTCTTCAAATCCTAGCGTAGTATTACCTAAAGAAAATAATCTTTCATAAAGTATATAGCCCAGCACCAAGAGAATGGATAGAACTGAAGTCAAAACACCGGACTTTTTCCCCAAAAAATATCCAGCCAGAATGACCGGGAGAAAAAAGAAATTCAAGAAAGAGAACCGGAATCTGACAATAAAAGCAATAATCACAATTCCAGCTAGAATGGAAGACAAAAGAATTCCTTGAAAATGACGAAGAGTATAGCCTCGAACTCGCTTCATCAATTTAGGCTTATGCTGCTGGTTCTCCATCCAATTTGCCCCCCCCAAAGACCCCACCATCAAAATTTATCATCAAAAAACGTTGAACCATAGAACCTCTTTTTTTTTCTATCAAAGCTTCCTTTCGATGTCAAACCCAAAGCAAAATTTAACTTGCTCATCAAACTGAAAATTATAGTTTTTTCGAATATCATGCTTATCCGACCCTTTCTCTATTTTGATTCAAACTTCAAAGTAGAGCCCGGTTGTTTCAAAAGAAATATACTTCAGTTTAGAGGGAGGGTCTATAAAAGGGGAAACGATTTACTTAATCTTTAATTGCTCTAAGCTCAAATTCTGGGCTTTCAATTATGTGTTTTTTGACCGCACATCCATCAATGGCTTTAAGTATTGCCCGGGAGTATTTGTCTGGAAAATCAGGCGAAAGATGAACTTCAATTATAATCTTGTCAATTCTCTTGGTCTCTCTATTCTTCACGGTCTTCATCGTCAAATAAATATTCTCAAGTGGTAGATCTCTTTGCTGACAAAACGCCAGCACATAATAACCAGAACAGGTAGCGATTGAAGCCAGGAAAAGATCAAAAGGAGCCGGGGCACTTCCCTCACCACCAGCATAAACAGGTTGATCTGTTACAATCTGGAACCCCTTGTACTCAGCAGTAACCTTGTGGCCGCCGGGGAAGAAAATTCGCATCTCTCCAGCCATTCTAAACTCCTAGGTGAGTAATTCTATTTATTCTATCGGGATGAATGATAGGGGATTTTTCCAAAAAGAGCAAGAAGAAGCTTTCTATCTCGTTCATTAATTGTCAATCGTCCAAATAAATCATGAAGACGCTCTTCCATATGCTTCCTATTGGTTCGATGGATAAACCCTCTCTCGGTTAACTTTTTAATGATAAAATTAATACATTCCCTCTGCTGAGTCACGGACAATGGCTGGCTATCTTGTTGAGGCCCTCTTTTGGCCCCAATTCCATTCCGAGAGACGGCCTGCCTGAACAATTGAAATAAGGTAATTAATACAGCCCCAGCCAAATTATAAGAAGGCTGGTTTGAAGCCTGAGGAATCACAAAACAATAATTTGCCCAACGAAGATCCCGGGATTCAAGTCCTGTCCTTTCTGGTCCGAAAAGGAGGCCAATTTTTATTCCCGGCGAAAATCCTATAACCTTTTCCACCATTTCTTCTAAGGTGATAAGTGTGAAATTTTTCCTTTTCTTGGCCGTGGAGGCAAATACCACCTGCAGATCAGCTGTCGCTGTCTCTACATTGGGGAAAAAANCCGCTTTTTCCAGAATATCTCTGGCATGAACAGCCAGGCGAAAGGCCTCGGCTGTAAATTGATTAATCCCCACAATTCGGAGTTGATGAAAACCAGTATTTTTCATCGCTCTGGCTACAGCTCCGACATTAGCCATGCTTTCCGGTCTAACCAGAATAATAAAAAGATGGAAAGCCACCTCTGAACTAATCATTATTATCTAGCAAATGATTTTTCCTTAAGAAGAGGTCTGATTTTTCCCTCTAATATTCTTATGTTCTTAATATCCACCTATCAAAATTTTCCAGTGCTCCCAAAGCCTCCTTCTCCCCTGGAAGTTGGATCCAGTTTATCAGTCTCTATCACTTTTACTGTTTCAACTGGCTGGATCAATATTTGAGCGATCTTCATTCCAGCAACAACCTGGAAATCTTTTGCCCCAAGATTAGCCAGAACCACCTTAACTTCACCCCGATAACCGGCGTCCACCACACCGGCCACTCGATGAATCCCTTCCAGGGAAAGTCCACTNTTATCCCAGATTAACCCTACATATCCGGAAGGAATGGCCATTTTTATTCCCGTGGGAATTGCTTTTATCTCCCCTGGAGCTATCGTCTCCTCAACCACTGAATATAAATCAAGGCCAGCGTCACCCTGATGACTGTACTGGGGGAGTTTAGCCTGGGGATGAATCTTTTTTATCCTCACCTCCATTTTTTATTCTCCTTCTATTCTGACCTGGNCCACATATAGACGAGCAATTTCAGCCACTTCTTCCAGCCAGGATAAAGGATATGGCTTTATATCTTCATATGACTTATCCAGAGTGTTGTGGGGCTGAAACTGTTGAAGGATGTAAAGCTGAGCCCCCTGAATGAGATGAGCAATTTCTATAATATCCTCCTTTTCCACCAGTAACGGAACCACTGTAGTTCGAAAGACTACTTGTTTCTCCGTCTGGAGAAGCAGTTTAATGCTCTCTTTAACTTTATTTTCCACGTGGTCCTGACCTGGAACCAGGAGTCGATACTTACTCATCGAGGTTTTGACATCCATAGCCACTGTATCGACCAGATTTTCTTCTAGAAGTTCCTGTAATTGACGAGGACGGGAACCGTTGGTATCAATTTTCACCAACAAGCCTCTATCTTTAAGCAAGGAACAGATAGTTGCAATATCTGCCTCCAGAAGAGGCTCTCCTCCTGAAATACACACGCCTTCTAACCAACCTTGCCTTTCATCCAGGAAACTGAGGAGATAGTCAAAGGGGAAATCAGGCAGGTGGTGGGGCTTAAGGACTAAATCTGCATTATGGCAGTAAGGACAACGAAAATTACAGCCGCCAACGAAGAGAGTAGCTGAAATCACCCCGGGGAAATCCTTGGGGGCAAATTTCTCTAATCCTTTGATTGAGACCATCGCTCAAAATCCTCCCGGGAATTAATCACTGCTTGAATCCCTTCCTCTTCTTTAATTATCAGTGTCGGCAAAATGATGCCCCCGGTATCATCTCTTTTTAAGACATGGAGAAATTCTCTTATTCTTAGCTTGCTCTCCTTTCGAGTCAGATCAAACTCCTCGTAGGCTATTCCCTGAGTACTTAAATACTCTTTNAATCTCTCACATTTGGGGCAATTCGGGTAGGTGAACATTAAGTATTCCATGGGGAATCTCCAGACTACAGGAATACCTCATAAGGAGTTCTTTCCCGGAACTCCTGTTGCTTGCCGTCATTCCAGGTAGCCACTGGACGCAAATAGCCCACTATTCGGGAATACACTTCAGTCTCACTATTGCACTGGGGACAACAGAACTTCTTTCCCTTCAAGTAACCATGATTGGGACAAACACTAAAGGTCGGGGTAATACTAAAGTAAGGAAGAGGAGTTTCTGAGATCTTACGGACTAATTTTTTACAGGTTTCTCGGTCGATTGATTCCGGCAGAAATGCATGAAAGATTGTCCCCCCCGTGTAAAGAGGTTGAATATCTTTTTGATGCTGGAGAGCCTCAAAAATATCACGGGTGGCATCCACATTTAACTGAGTCGAATTGGTTAAATAAGGATGTTTCTCCGTTCCAGAAGTAATAATCCGGGGATATTTTGCCTTATCCAATCTGGCCAGACGGTAGGCAGTACTCTCTGCTGGGGTGGCTTCTAAATTATACAGATTTCCTGTTTCCTGTTGGAATTGAAGTAGAATCTCCCGCATAAAATTCAGCACTTCAATCGTAAATTCCTTGCCTTCTGGAGTCCCAATACCCTTACCCAGGAAATTCAAACAGGCTTCATGCATTCCACAAACACCAATAGTCGAAAAGTGATTTTCAAAATGTCCTAGGTAGACTTTGGTATAGGGCATCATCCCTTTGTCNAGCATATTGATAACAATCTCTCTCTTGGTCTCCAATGACTCCTTGGCTAAAACCATAAGATGGCGCAGTCGGTCGAAAAACTCCTCTCGGGAGGAAGACTCATACCCAATGCGGTTTAAATTAATCGTTACCACTCCAATCGATCCGGTTGAGTCACCTGCTCCCCAAATATTTCCCGGTCTCCGCCGCAGTTCTCGCAAATCCAGATTCAGTCGGCAACACATTGCCCTGATGTCACCGGGGTCAAGATTAGTTCCAACATAATTCTGGAAATAAGGAATTCCATATTTAGCCGTGACTTCGAAAAGCAAATTAGCATTAGGCGAATCCCAATCAAAATCAGGCGTGATGTTATAAGTGGGAATGGGGAAAGTAAACACCCGCGACTGCATATCGCCTTCGACCATTAGTTCGAGAAAAGCCCGATTGATCATATCCATTTCTTTCTGAAATTCGCCGTAAGTTGAATCCAACTCTTTCCCGCCAATGATAACTTTTTTATCCCGTAAATCCTTGGGAACAGTCCAGTCGAAAGTAAGATTGGAAAAAGGAGTCTGCCAACCCCATCGAGAAGGAACGTTTAGCCCAAAAACAAGTTTCTGGATATCCTGCTTTACCTGCTCATAGGTCAAATTATCCATTCGGACAAAGGGAGCTAATAAGGTATCGACACTAGAAAAAGCCTGGGCACCGGCAAACTCACCCTGCATCGTCCCGATGAAATTGACCATATGTAAAGTAGCTGTCTCCAGATGGCGGGCCGGATAGGAATGAACCTGGTTGGGCACATGGCCAAATCCTTTTCTGAGAAGGGTCTCCAGTGACCAGCCCGCACAATAACCCACAATCGGGTAAGAGAGATCATGAATATGAATTTCTCCCTCGAGGTGAGCCCTTTTAACCTGTTCGGAATAAATATGATTCAGGGCAAAATTAGCCAAGACTTCTCCAGAAATTCGGGCGTTTAAACCAGAAAAGCTCATCGCCCCTTCATTGCTGTTCTCTCTGATTTTCCAATCAACCTCATTAATATAATCTTTAATTAATCTCTCCAGGTTCAACCCCACCCGGCGGGCCTCTCTGATGCCCTTATGTTTTTCTCGATAAAGGATGTAGGACTTGGCAATTTGATGATAGCCCTGCTTCATCAGGACCATCTCCACTATATCCTGGATCTGTTCAACCGAAGGAATTGTATAGCCCCCAAACTTATCCTCCAGGATATAGGTGACAATATCAGAGACCTTCTGCGCCGCCGCTCTATCAGGCATACCGTTGGCTTCCATCGCTTTATAAACGGCATTGGTGATCTTCTCCTGAACAAAGTCGACAATTTGACCGTCCCGTTTCTTAATCCTGGAGATTGTCCTGGTCATTACCCTTTCCATCAAACCCTCCTTTCCAGAGTTAAATTAAATTTTTCTAACAATTTTTCCATAGAAACTTTCTCTTCTTCCTNGGTCTACTTTCTTCCCATTCTCGGGATCAAAGACAGATAACTGGTTACCATATATTGTGTTAATTCTAATCCCTAACCCTAAATATTGTGTAAATTGCGCAATAAAGATATACCCAAAATTTATGCCTGTCAAGTATTTTTTTTATTTTTTTTCAACTTTTTTTCCGGCTCTTACTTTCTTCAAGATATGTTAGAATGGAAACCAAAGAATAAAGGAGGTAAATGATGTGGACTCTGGCAGTCAGCTCCCACCAAAAGGAAGAATTAATCGATATAACTTCAGACATCCAATCCCTATTAAAAACCTCTGGTATTCAGGAAGGGCTCTGTTTAATNTANGTGCCTCATACCACCGCCGGAATTACCATTAACGAAAATGCCGACCCATCGGTCCAGCTTGACATTCTAAAAGCTTTTCATCACCTTGTTCCTGGTCATTTAAGCTTTTCTCATCTGGAAGGAAACTCACCCGCCCATATCAAGGCGACTATTGTCGGCTCTTCTGTTTCTCTCCTCATTGAAAGAGGGCAACTCCAGTTGGGAACCTGGCAGGGAATTTATTTTTGTGAATTTGATGGACCCCGCCAGCGCAAACTATGGATCAATGCCTGGTCTCTAACCAAAGCTTCTTCTGAGTAAAAAATCGAGTTATTATGCTTTGAAAATAGGATAAACTCGAGCTAAAACTTTGGTCCAGAAGGATGATCCGTTCTCTGCTGCTCGTGGCAACTTCTAATGTTTGGGTCAAGAGCTGGGGGCCTCTCTCCTTCCTCAGAAAGAGGCCTCCCGCTTTTTTTATCCAAGTGTTCAGCAAGCCTCAATCTTACTTGAGTCACCATTTTGACCGGGCCTTAATATTTTCACAACTTAAAGGTGGTCTAAAGTTCATGATTAATTACTAGTAATATGTTCCCTTCTATATCGATCGCTCAAATCTTTAGGTGAAGGAGACTTTCATCTTTTTAATCTCCAAGGTCACATCATTAACGAGGCAAATTTCCTCTCAATTAATCAACGGCTACTCCTAGTCTTTTCAGTTCTTCCCGGAGATCGGTCTTTTCGGGCAAGTAAAAGATAGAATTAATGCCCACCCGGCGAGCTGCCTCTATATTTTCCCAGCGGTCATCAATAAAGACCGCTTCCTCTGGCCGGCAATTGGCCTTCTTCAAAGCCAATTGATAAATCCCCGGGTCAGGCTTCATCATTTTCACTTCAAAAGAAAGGACATACTCATCAAAAAATTTTATCTGAGGAAATTTTTCCAGAATAAAATTAAACCGCTGGGGGTCTGTGTTGGAAAGAAGTACCAGGCGATACCTGTTTCTCAAGTGCCGGAGAATATTCGTCGGCTCAGGGTTTAAAGAAAAAATATCATTATAAATCTGAAAAAACTGATCTTTTTCCAGATTAAGTTTCATGATTTTTTTAAATGTATGGAAAAACTCATCTTCAGAAATAAGTCCCAGGTCAAAATCTCCCAGGAGCTTGACATTGGCTTGAAAAAGATTGCTTATTTCTTGCGGAGAAAAACAGGAATGGGGAGAAATGTTATTAAAGAAAATAGTATTGTCGAAAGACACCAAAACATTGCCCATATCTGAGATTATTCCCTGGACCATAGGTAGAACTCCTTAGGTAAAATAGAGAAGTCTTATTTTACCGATAGCCTTCCCAGAAAACAAATCCTTCTACTTAAATAACTACCAGCTCACTGTTTTNCCCTTGAAAAAATGTCTCTTTCAGTTCAACTCAGAAGTAAAGAGAGTTGTTTTTCTGTTTCCAGGGCAATTCTTTTGAACTTAGCCAAGGTCTCTTCTAATTTTTTGACTTCTCTCCAGGGCTGTGATATAAGCCAAAAGTTAAATTCTGGATGGTAATCATGATTAAAAGACCGCTAACCATTAATTAATCTCCTGGAAAAGGTGGTCAATGACAATGAATTCAATTAACCCCCAACTCCAAGGCATTTTTCACCCCTCCACCACACTTTATCGATTCACCATTCTTCTTTTTGTCGCTTCGCTCTCTTTCGGTAGTTACTTTGCCTATGATATTGTTGGAGCTATTGCTCCCACTCTGGTGGAAGAATTGGGAGCCTCTCGGGGAACAGTTGGCACTTTTTATACTATGTACAGCATTGCGGCTATCCTGGCTGTTCTCTTTGGAGGGATGCTCATCGATCGTCTGGGCACGCGCAAAGCCAGTCTTCTTTTCTCCACCCTCGTTCTTCTGGGAGCAGCCTTGGTCTGGCTGGCCAGAAGCATTCCAGTTTTTTTTCTCGGGCGCTTTATCTTTGGGGCGGGTTCTGAACCACTCATTGTTGCTCAAAGTGCTATTTTAGCTCGCTGGTTTAAAAATAAAGAACTGGCTCTTTCTTTTGGTCTTACCCTGACTGTGAGTCGACTGGGAACACTGTTTGCCTTTAATACAGGAGAACTGATTAGCAACTATTTTGGCAGCTACCGCGCCGCCTTACTGGCAGCCACATTCTTCTGTGCTCTTTCTCTCGGAGGAAATATAGTTTATATCCTGATGGATCGAAGGGGAGAGAGGATTTTAAATCTTCGCGATGAAAGCGTGCAGGAAAAGATCAACTTCAGGGAGATCAAAGAGTTTAAACCCACTTTTTGGTACGTCACCCTCTTATGTGTAACCTTTTATTCGGCTATTTTCCCATTTACCGCACTCTCAACTGACTTTTTCGTCGACAAATGGGGGATTGCCCGGGTGGCAGAATCAAGTGGCAGTTTTTTTGCCCGGATTTTTAATAATTTTTTCCATATGTTCAGTACGGCCGGAGGTATTTCCTCAATCATCATTTTCGCTTCTATGATCCTGGCCCCCTTTGCTGGTCAATTGGTGGACAAAATAGGCCGCCGGGCTTCTTTAATGCTCATGGGGTCTTTGTTAATGATTCCCAGTTACCTTTTACTTGGATTAACCAATATTTACCCGGCCTACCCCATGATTTTCCTGGGAGCAGCCTTCGTCCTAGTACCGGCCGCTATGTGGCCCTCAATCCCCCTGATCGTCCGTAGTGAAAGAGTGGGCACTGCTTTTGGTTTAATGACCGCTATCCAAAACATTGGCTTGGCCCTTTTTCCCCTATTTAATGGCCTTCTTCGTGATTGGACGAAGAGTTACACTAGTTCAATGCTTATGTTCGCCAGTCTGGGTGGGATCGGCTTCCTTTTTGCCCTCCTGCTGAAAAGAGCTGACGCCCGGGAAGGGGGAGCTCTGGAGAAGGAAAGAAAACGGAAATAAAGAACTGTTTTTTCAGCAGAATAAACGGCATGGGAAGAAGATCGCATTTTTTCCTAAAACTTCGGCTTATTCAAAGAGAATTTCATCTAATCTTTTTCACTAACAACTAGAGGAGGCTGGAATGGAAGAAAAGTATGATATTTATTTAAAGAAAGGACCTCTTCTTATCTATTTAAGTTTATCTCTGGCTCTAGTTCTNTTGGTGGGGAGTGCTTTAGCTCTTTATTATTTCAAGGGCGCCCGAAAAATAACCACCCAGGATATCGCCTCAACTGAAAANTTATTGGGACTCAGCTTTACTCACCAGGAAAGAAAACTGCTCCAACCAAATCTTGTCCGTAATCGTCGAGCTTATGAGACATTGCGTAAATATTCACTGGACAACTCCATCCCTCCAGCCCTCCAATTTAATCCTTTGACTTCACCTGCCCCGGAGAAAAAACAGATGGAGCCTTTAAAACAGGTCATAGATGAAACCGCTGAACTCCCCGCAAATAAAGAAGCACTGGCTTTTTATCCGATCACTAAACTCGCCTCTCTTATCAAGACGAAAAAAATCACCTCTACAGAATTAACCAAACTATATCTCCAGCGTTTAAAAAAATACGGTCCCCGTCTAAACTGTGTCATCACCTTAACCGAAGATCTGGCTCTGGCTCAGGCAAAACGGGCTGATGAAGAATTGGCTAGAGGCATTTATCGGGGGCCTCTCCACGGAATCCCCTGGGGAGCTAAAGACTTGCTGGCCACTAAAGGCATAAAAACGACCTGGGGAGCCAAACCTTATGAAAATCAAATTATTAATCTCAACGCCACCGTCGTGGAAAGGCTAGAAAAGGCCGGGGCTGTTCTGGTGGCTAAATTATCTATGGGTGCTTTAGCCATGGGCGATGTCTGGTTCGGGGGGCGGACAAAGAGTCCCTGGGAACCGGCCCGCGGTTCTAGCGGCTCATCAGCTGGTTCAGCCGCCGCCACAGCCGCTGGTCTGGTGGGCTTTTCCATCGGCACTGAGACCTGGGGATCAATTATCTCCCCTTCCACCCGGTGCCAGGTGACCGGATTAAGACCAACTTTTGGCCGGGTGAGTCGTTATGGAGCCATGGCCCTCAGCTGGAGTATGGATAAAATCGGACCTATCTGCCGGACAGTTGAAGATTGTGGCCTGGTTCTGGCAGCTATTTATGGCCCTGATGGGAAAGATTTAACGGTGGTCGATCTCCCCTTTAATTGGCCTCCCTCCCTTGATCTGAGATCCCTGAAAGTTGGTTATCTGAAGAAAGAATTTGAGCGTGACCACCGGGGCAAAAAAATTCATCAACAAGCACTAGAAACTCTTCGTTCTCTAGGAATCAATCTTATTCCCATTGAATTACCTGATTTCCCTGTTTACTCTCTCTCCTTCATTCTTAATGCCGAGGCAGCAGCCGCCTTTGATGAACTCACCCGGAGCAATCGTGATGATCTCCTTGTCCGCCAGGGAGGAGGGGCCTGGCCCAACATCTTCCGGCAGGCGCGATTTATTCCGGCCGTGGAGTATATCCAGGCAAATCGCCTCAGGTATGTTCTGATGACTAAAATGGCTGAATTATTTAAAAAAATTGATGTCTACGTTACGCCTTCTTTTGGAGGAAATAATCTTCTGCTGACCAATTTAACCGGGCATCCGGCTGTGGTCGTTCCCACCGGGTTTGCCTCACCAGGAGAGCCAACNAGTTTGACCTTCACTAGTGATCTATTCCAGGAAGAAAAAGCTTTATTTCTAGCAAAGATTTTCCAGGAAGCGACGGATTTCCACCTCCGACATCCTGATCTAACCATTTTAGAAAAGGAGGGCACTTTTCAGAGAAAGAATTAAATTATCCTCTTTTTTTGGGATAAAATCGAAAAAAATATTACCTCTTCTCCAGGAAAAATTATCTATTTTTTT
>MTOP01000073.1 GCA_002010725.1 Candidatus Aminicenantes bacterium JdFR-80 | reverse complement strand
CGGAGTGGACTTATCTGGAAATCGGCTTTTCGCCAGATTTCATGCCAATGAAATCAGGAGAAGTTTTGATATTCTTTTAAGAACTCAAAGAAATGAATTTCGTTGGCCTCCAGCCCATAGCGATAGACATAGCGACTGGCCAGACTGGAGGCGAAAAGGGCTCGTAGGTAGATTGGTGGGACTCGTTGAAGGAGTTCTTCTAGCTCAATATGTTGAAGTAAGACCTGGGGCAAGTAGCATTTAATGACATTTCGAAAGAGCTCTTTATTCTGCCAAAGCTCAGAGTTGTAAATGGCGTCTGTCACCTGGTTTATTTTTTCACTGATCATATCCGTGAGGATAGCCCGAGGTATATGTCGGGAGGCATTTTCTTGCCAGATGACTTCAAATTCCAGGGAAGCATTTTCCCGGATAATGCGGATTATTTCACCCACATATTGTTGACGAAATTCAGGAACTTGACCGTTTTTAACGCACATTAATTTATCATATTCCTCATCACTTAGAGCTAAAGCAGCTAAAACTTCGAGGGAGGAGGAGGTGACACCGCCTTTATTGGCNGAAGCATCTTTGTAAATGATTACTCCATGTTCTTCCAGCCGGAGACGGGCTTCCTGGGTAAGAAAAAGATTAGCTCCTTCGACAATATATTTAAACCGGGGTTGANCATCTTCCTGGAGAAAGGACTTCCAGTTGTTGATGTTGATCGAAGCCGGTCGACCGCCGCAGGGAACAAATAAATCTGCCTGGAAACGGGGGTCGAGGTGGAAAGTATTGCGGAATTCAAGTCCACTTTCGATCTTTTCGCCGCCGGGCAGAGTAATATTCTCTTCTTCAACAGTAACCAGGAAACCAGCGGGAGAAAGGAGTTTTTTTCTGAAAAAAGCCACCGGTTTTCTGGCCTTGGCTAACCGGGTTAATTCTTGGCGGTTTATCCCTTGAGGGTCATAAAGAACGCCGGAGCCATCAATTATGGCTATAATCCGGTCTTTGGAGATGAGAATTTCATTGCTTCCCAGGTCGCCGTCGGGCCCCCCGGTCATAACTTTAGTTATTTCTTCTTCCCGGCGGCCCTCTTTAGCCAGAATATTCAGTACATACTGATGAACAGAGTTGGTGGTCATCCCATAGAGATCATGGGGAATACCGCCCATAGTCACGGGTTTTCCGGTAGAGAAGGCTTTCCAGTAGGGGTATCCCCGGCGGCGGGCACAAAGGGCCGCCCATTCCATGAGCTCGGCGGTGCCTTCATCCGGCCCAATGAAAAGAATGACCTCCTGGCCGTAGTCATCCACTACTGAACTGTCAGGCAGGATAATGTCAAGCAAACCATTGATGTATTTTTTAAAGGCCGTTTCTGCCGGATTTTTGAATCCCCAGCGCAGCAGAATGGTGCCTTTGGAACCTCCTTCCGGAATATCTTTATTTTTTCGTTGTTGGGTCCGGGCGAGATTGTAATTTTCGTCAAAAATGAAATCCGAGTTATAGAGGTAATTTTCCAGGTTGGCCGACCGAACTATTCGTATTCCCCCCCGGGCAATATCTCGAAACCGAATATGGAAACCACGCATCTCTGGGGCGATGATGTGGAAGATACCGTAAGGTTTTTCGGGGTAATCTATAGGATTAAGAAAATTGGGGCGATACATAAAAGCCAAAGAAGTCTTATCTTTCTTGAAAAAATTAGTCCGCTGGATAGCCTCAATAAAGACCAGGACGGCGCGAAAAATATCCCGGTCGATTTCAGTCGGGATGGTTTTTTTTAATTCTCCCTGGAGAGCGGTTAACTCCTGGCCAATGTTTCTCTGGGATAAAGAAGGGTTGAATTTTTTATCAAAAACAAGAAATGTTTTTTTCAAGAAATCGGGATAAGTCAGGAAACTTTCCCAGATGCGTTGTTCAGTATAGGTGTCCTTGGCCAATCTGACTTTCATATCACGCAGAATTCCCAGTAATTCCGGTGAATCTTTAAGATGGTCAGACAATTTCAGGTATTCTTCGTTATGACTGCTCAGGAATTGGTGAGCAAAACTCCAGGCTGAAACGCCAAAGACCATTTCCTGGGCAGTAAGCTNGCCGGTTCGAAACAATTCAGAGAGGGGACTTTCCGGAATGACATAAATAAGACTGATGTCGTCGATTAAATCCTGAATAAGAGCCTCGTCTTTTATCGCTGGCAGGTAGAAGACAAAAACTACTTTGCCGTTGGCGAACTGTTCGATGTATTTCCGATTGGAAACCAGATTGTGGGAGTGAAAAACATCAGAGACATTAGTAAAGAAAGGACGACTGGCTTCTCTTTCCAAGACGACCATAATTCTAAGCTCCGCTGAGTCTTTGGTCGGGGAGACTTCAATCCAGGGCGTTTCCAGGCCATGCGATTTCTCCAGAACTCTTTGGTAACGGGCGAGGGTTTCAGGAGTGGAGGTGGTCAGAAAGGTTTTATCTCCTATTTTGTGAATATCTGTTTCATTTGCTTTGATTTTTTCCAGGGAAAAAGAAGGTTTATTGACAATATACATCCGAAGATNTTCAAGTCCAGCTACCTTTTTTTTCGTCCGGTACGATTGAAGACGAAAAAAAGGATATTTTTCTTCGATTCTTTTTTCCACAGCCAGAGCACGGAAATGCTCATCATTCACCAGATAGATTGCCTGGTTTTTCCGCTCAGTAGCGAAATCTAATTCCAGCTCCTTTTCTTCACCAAAGGCAGCCATAATTTCAGCCGCTTTCAGGGCTTCAATGTGGCTGGCTATTGTCCGCAACGGAGTGGTTTGAAAGTAGTAATCACTCATGCCCAGTTTAGTACAGAAAACATCTATTTCCTGACGAATAACCTCCGGGCAGAATTGACCGTGACGCAGGATTATTTCTTCTATTTTTTTGAGACTTTCCTCATCCAAGGGAGATTTTCTGGCTATTTCTTCAATGGATTTTACCATGATTAGGCTCCTTTTGGTTGACTGATAAGAAGGATNAACTCTCCTTTTAAGGGATAAAATAATTATATCATTTTTATAAGAAGAAGATATATAAAACGGTATAATTTTTAGACATCTTTTAAAATCCACAGGAAGAGACGAAAAGAGGAAAGCCCGGAAAAAAAGTTAGTCCTTTTATCTCTCCCTTATTCGTCAATTTCCAATTCAACCTTTTCCAGAATCAACTCAGTCCCTTCTTTTTTTTCCAGTTGGGAGGAGCCACAGAAGGAACAGGTGAAAATAATGTCATTGCGAATTGTTTCCTGGTGACAATTTTGACAGATCATCCGGAGAGGCACTTTTTCAATGACCAATTCTGCCTCGGCCGCCAAAGTGTCTTTTTTGTAAATATCAAAGGCTGTTTGCAGGAGTTCAGGTACTACCCCGGAAAGGACACCGACTTTTAATTTAACAAGAGTGATTTTATTAGCTCCCACTTTCCCGGCTTGTTCTTCCAGAAGTTCGAAGAGATTGGCGATGATTGAAAGTTCATGCATGGGTTGACCGCAGTTCTGCCAATTTATGAGTCAGGAAGGAGACGAGTTCTTCGATTCCCTCTCCAGTGATTGAGGAAACCGTAAATATTTTTAGGGTTGGGTTAAGGTCAAGAGCTTCCCGCGTCGCCTTCTCGGGATCAAAGGGTAGGTAGGGAATTAAATCAGCTTTGGTAATAATCAGGCAGTCTGCTGTGGTGAAAGCTTTAGGATATTTTTTCGGTTTATCATCTCCTTCTGGAGAGGACAGGAGAACAAAGCGGAGATGCTCTCCNAGGTCGTAAGAAGCGGGGCAGACCAGGTTGCCCACGTTTTCAATAAAGAGAAAGTCAAGGTTGGCTGGTATCTGGGGAAAAAGATTCCCGACCATTTTTGCTTCAAGATGGCAGGCTCCTCCAGTGGTGATCTGCCAGGCAGGGATTCCTTTGGTCCGGAGACGTTCAGCGTCTCTTTCCGTTTCAATATCGCCTTCGATCACTCCCAGCCGATAAGCGGGTAGGAGCTTTTCGGTTAATTTCTCCAAAAGAGTTGTCTTCCCGGCTCCGGGTGAACTGAGGAGGTTAACGGTTAATATTCCTTGTTGTTCGAGTCTCGCCCGAATTTCTCCGGCAATCTTTTTATTCGAACCCAGCAAATCTTTTAGCACCAGGACTTCTTTTTTCTTGGTCATGGTAACACCTCGGCTAAAACCTGAGTCAGGGTCTGGATAATTCTGGGAACAGAAGCTTTCATTTCCGGAGAGAGACCCTCACCCAGGTAATAGATGTTTTTAGCCTCCACGGCAATGATTTTAATTATTTGCGGCATCTTTAACCCGATTTGCTGACCCAAATCGATCATCTGGGGAATGGAAACATAGTGGGGAGATGGTCCTGGAATGTGGCGNAGGTCACTCCCTTCAAGCAGTCGTATCTTTCCGGTCGCCGGTTGACTCGTTTTGATGGTATCAATGATGATCAGTACGTCGTAACCAGCAATGATATCCAGGAGCTTCAGACCGGTGAGATTGGAAGCTTCCAGGGAAATCGGATGTTTTTGACGTAATTTTTTTAAATGAGGATGGCTTTCCATCTGGCGAATGACTTCCAGACCCACGCCGTCATCTCCGTAGAGTTCGTTCCCCAGTCCGAGAATAAGTGTTTTCATCAGAGTTCTGTTTCTTCTGCCTGTTTACCTTTCTGAGGGAGAAGTTGGAGGTTGGGGCAGGTAGACTGAAAAACAGGTTCCCTGATTAATTTCGCTGACCACCTCGATTCGTCCCTCATGAGCTTCGACTATTTTTTTGGCGATGGCCAGACCTAGTCCAGACCCATCACTTTTTTTCTCTTCCCTATTATTTTTCACTCGATAAAATTGCTCAAAAATTAACGGGAGATGTTCTCTGGCTATGCCTATCCCGGTATCGGCCACCTCAANTNTAATCCAGGGCGGTTCTTCTTGTATTTTTACCCGCACTTCTCCCTGAGGTTTATTATATTTAATGGCGTTGTGTATCAGGTTGGAGAAAACTTCTTTTAAAGTTTCTCCATCTCCCCAGACTGTATCTCCCTTCTCTAGAGGAAAGAGTTTTAAGGAAACCTTTTTTTCTTCTGCCAGGGGTTTCATGAATTCAATGATTTCTTTGAGGAGGGGATAGAGATGAAGCGGTTTTCTTCTTTCAATTATCTGGCCTTTGTCCATCCGGGCAATGTCCAGCCAATCATTGATTAATTCCAGAAGGCCTTCCAAACGGTCCTTAGCTTTTTTGAGCATCTCTAATTTTTGGGTTTCATCTTGGACCACACCACTGAGAATGACTTCAAAGTACTGAAGAATNACCACCAAGGGGCTTTTCAATTGGTGGGAAACCATAGTAATAAAGTTTTCCTCCATTAGCCTTTTCTCGCGTTCTAAAGCTTCTTTTTCCAGAGTAAGGCGGCGGCGTTCTAATCCCCGGCGGATGATGATCCGCAATTCGTCAGGGGTGAAGGGCTTGGGGAGAAAGTCATATGCTCCCTTTTTCATCGCTTCGACCGCTGATTCGACTGTGGCATAGCCGGTAATGACCACCTGAACAATGTGAGGATCTATTTCTTTAGCTTGTTCCAGAACNTCAAACCCGCTGATCCCTGGCATTTTTAAATCAACTAGAGCTAAATCAGGCTTGAGCTGCCGGAGGAGTTGGAGACCAGTTTCTCCATCGGGAGCAGTGGCTGTCTGGTATCCTTCTTTGGTGAGAATAAGACTACAGGAGTCACGCATGGATTCTTCGTCGTCGATGATCAGGATAAGAGGTGCTTCTTTTTTCATTAATAATCCTTGAGTTGAAATATTAAAAGGTAAAGTTTATTAGTCTAATTAACTTTCTATTCTACCTTAAAACACCCTCAATTTCAGCAAATATCTCCTCATCAGTGAAATGTTTAGCCTGGGCTGCTCCAGACGGACAGGCTGAAGCACAGGTGCCGCAGCCTTTACAGAGGGCTTCATTAACTTGAGAAATGGCTTTATCTTCAAGATATGAAATAGCTCCGTAAGGGCACAGGGACACACATAAGCGACAGCCGGCACAGAGGTCGGGATTGATTTCAGCTTGAATGGGTTCGATTTCGATTTCTCCCCGGGCGATATTAGCCAGGATGCGAGCAGCAGCTGAACTGGCCTGAGCCACGGTGTCAGGGATATCTTTTGGTCCTTGACAGCAACCAGCTAAATAGACACCGTCAGTCGCGGTTGAAGTAGGGTCAAGCTTGGGATGTTTTTCCAGAAAGAAGCCGTCGGGACTGCGGCTGATGGAAAACAGCCTTTGTATTTTATCGGCGTCCGCCTGGGGTTCGATGGCGTTACAGAGAATAACCATATCGACTGGTATCTCCCGGTATCTTTTAGCCAGGGTGTCTTCACAACGGATAAGGAGTTGTTGGTCACCATTATAGCTGAAAGGCACGACTTCAGCGACTTTGCCGCGGATGACTTTGACATCTTCTTCCAGAATCCGGGAGTAAAATTCCTCGTAACCCTTTCCAAAAGACCTCATGTCAATGTAAAACTGATATACCTCCGCTGAAGTCCTGTCTTTAATGAGATGAGCGAATTTAAGAGCGTACATGCAGCAAACACGCGAACAGTAAGGATGATGGTTGATATCCCGGGAGCCTACACAATGAATGATGGCGATAGAACGAGGCACACGACCGTTTTTCATCAAGATGCGGCCGCCAGTAGGCCCGGCTGAATTGACCAGCCTTTCGAACTCAAGACTGGTATAAACTTCAGGGAAACGGCCATATCCATAGGGGACGAGATAACTGGTNTCCATTGTCTGGTATCCTGTAGCTATGAGGATTTGGCCAACCTTTACTTCAATAATCTCATCTTGCATGGCGTGATCAATTGCTTGGGCTTCACACACTCTTTCACAGGCGTGACATTCGACACAGATTCCGCAGTGGAGGCATCGCTGGGCTTCTTTAATGGCTTCTTCTTCGGTGAAACCAAGTTCAACCTCATGAAAATTGGTCCGTCGTTCCTGNGGGTCCAGTTCCCTCATTCGGACGCGCTGAGTTCGGGGAGTGTCCTTAAATCGGGGGGCAAATCGGTGAGGACGAGCATTGATGTCGCGCGGAGCCAGTTTTTTTGGACGATGAGTTTTAAAGTTCTCTAGAGGCTCACCCCTCAGATATTTATCAATCGCCTCCGCTGCCCTCTTGCCGTCGCTCATGGCGGTGATGACGGTATCTGGTCCGGTGACAACATCTCCCCCGGCAAAAACTCCGGGAATACCAGTTTCCAGGGTTTCAGGGTTGACGGTGATGGTGTTCCATTTGGTGAGTTTGAAAGTGACTTGACCATCGTTAAAGTCGATTTCAGGTGACTGGCTGACGGCAATAATGATTGTGTCAAAGACTCGCTCATGTTCACTGCCTTCNAGGGGAATCGGTCGACGGCGGCCACTGGCATCAGGTTCGCCCAGTTGCATCCGGATACATTTTAGACCGGTGACTTGGCCGTTATCTCCTAGAACTTCAACGGGAGCTATGAGATATTCAATTTTTATTCCTTCTGCCTCGGCCGCTTCAATCTCGGCTTCCTCGGCGGGCATTTCTTTTCTGGTGCGGCGGTAAAGAATAGTTACTTCTTTTGCTCCCAGTCGCAGGGCTGTGCGAGCCGCATCAATAGCTGTATTGCCTCCCCCCACAACCGCCACTTTTTCCCCCACTGGTTGAGGTTGGTGGAGATTAACTAAGCGCAGGAAATCAACGCCGTGATAGACACCATTGAAGCTGTCTTCTCCAGGAATGTTCATCTTTAAACTTTTGTGAGCCCCCGTGGCGATAAATACCGCTTGAAATCCCTGTTTGAAGAGATCTTTCAGGTTGAAATCTTTTCCCAGAGCCATATTGGTCTGGATGGTCACTCCGAGTTTTTTTATTCCCTCTATTTCTTGCTGCAGCAAGTTTTTGGGTAACCGGTATTCGGGGATACCTACGGCCAGCATTCCTCCGGCTACAGGAAGCTTCTCAAAAATAGTGGGTTGATATCCTNTAAGAGCTAAAGCATGTGCACAGGCCAGGCCAGCTGGTCCTGAACCAATTATAGCCACTTTCCCTCTCTTCTCAGCCGGAGGTGGGGGTAGATGAGGCCCACCGTGAGCCAGCTCCCAGTCAATGATGAAACGCTTTAAATTTTTAATAGCCAGAGGTTCATCTACCAGAGCCCGGTTACATTCGGACTCACAGGGATGGTAGCAGACCCGGCCGCAGACAATAGGGAGAGGGTTTTGCTCGCGGATAAGTCGGGCAGCCTCTTCGAAGCGACCCTCGGCGGCCAGAGCGATATAACCCGCAGCTTCCTGACCGATGGGACAGGTCTCCCGACAGGGAGGACGGTCTTCTTTATCAATAACATAAGTATTAGGAATAGCCTGAGGAAAGGTTTTGTAGACAGCCGAGCGAAGGGACATATTTTCGTCAAAGGGGTTGGGAACTTTGACCGGGCAAGCTTGGGAACATTCGCCGCAGGAAGTACAATTGTCTTTGATGTAACGGGCTTTTTTCCTGATTTTAACGGTGAAATTACCCATTGACCCGGTAACGCTTTCGACTTCACTATAAGTTAAGAGTTCAATGTTTTCATGCTGAGCGACTGAGACCATTTTAGGAGTCAGAATGCAAGCGGCGCAGTCCAGAGTAGGAAAGGTTTTATCAAATTTNGCCATCTTGCCGCCGATAGTCGATTCTTTCTCGACAAGATAGACCTTATTCCCTGATTCAGCAATTTCCAGGGCTGCCTGAATGCCGGCAATTCCTCCCCCCACAATCAGGGTTTGAGGATTAATAGAGACTTTAACTTTATTCATGGGTTCCTGATAAACTACCCGACGGACAGCGGCCCGAATAAGAGCAATTGCTTTGGCGGTAGCTTTGTCTTTATCTTTATGCACCCACGAACATTGCTCCCGGATGTTAACCATTTGAAATAGATAGGGATTAAGTCCGGCTTTCTCACAGGCTTTCTGGAAGGTGGGTTCATGCATCAGGGGTGAACAGGAGGCCACCACGACCCGATCAAGGTTATAATCTTTGATATCCTGGATGATAATGTTTTGGCCGGGTTCAGAGCACATGAATTTGTATTCCCGGGAGACAGCTACGTTGGGTTCAGCAGCGATGACTTTGGCCACCTTGATAACATCGACTGTTCCCGCGATATTAGTTCCGCAATGACAGACGTAAACACCAATTCTTTGGCCATGATTATTACTCATCTTACTCCCTCCTGGAGTTTAGCTTCAAAGTTAAAGGGAATAATTTGCCGCTGGAGTCCAGTTTGTTGCGNTGAACCTCCTAGGGCCAGACCTAAAACCTGGGTGAAGTAAAGAACTGGCAGATGAAAACGGGTGTTAAATTTTTTATTGATTTTATCCTGATAAGCTTCGAGGTTAATCTGACAGAGGGGACAGGTGGTGACAATAACCTCCGCTTGCTGGCGGGCAGCACAGGCCAGAATTTCCAAATTAAGTTCTAGGGCGACATCAGGATATGTAGTCATTAACATCCCCCCACAACAGCGAACTTTAGCTGAAAAGGGAACTACTTCAGCTCCCAGAGCCGCCAGGAGTTTATCCATCATCTGGGGGTCTTCCTTGTCATCCAACCCTCGATCAGGGCGAACTATCTGACAGCCATAGTAGGGAGCAATCCGAAGACCATCCAGAGAAAATTGTTGCTTTTCCCGGATAGAGGTCAGGCCTATATCAGTAATCAGAACTTCAAGTGGGTGGCGGATCCGGAGAGAGAGATGGTACTCTAGGTTGTCCCGCCGGAGAGATTGGTCGACTTTAGCTTTGAGGATAGGATTATTCTGGAGAATTTTATTAGTTTTATGAAGAATAGTGTAACATGAACTGCAAGGGGCTATAAGATCTTGCCCGACCTGTTCGGCCAGAGCTAGGTTCCGGGCGGAAATAACTAGAGAGATGGTTTCCTTAGTAGCCATATAATAAGTGGCCCCACAACAGTTCCAATCATTGATTTCAATTAAGTTATGTCCGAGTTGATTAAACACAAAGCGGACAGATTCATCGTAAGCTTTTCCTGAAGTTTCCAGGCTGCATCCCGGATAATACACATACTCCATTTTCGCCTCCTCTGAGTTGATCTCCTCTGTATGAGGAAAAGGGACCTGGCGAGAACTTAGTAAAGAAGTTGGGGTCAGCTTTCTCTGACCGGGACAATCAATTCCATAATTTCTGCTTCTTTTAAGATGCGGGAGAAATTAGTCGAGTTCTTAATTTTTTTAGGGAGTAAGCTGATGCGACCCCGGGTAAAAAGTTTGATAAAGAGGGGAATTAACCCGATTAGTTTCCAGGGGTTAGTCCGTAAATAATAAGATATTATTAAGCCGGGCTCATAGCTTCTCCCAAATCGATTGGTCAGATTGACAAAGGATTGGGAAAGGGCAAAGACAGGAAATCGACGGGGAAAGATTTTGTTTTCAATGGCCAGCCGTTTGAGAGCATAGAGTAAGTCTGTGACTTGAACTCCTTGTGGACAGCGAACCGTACAGGCATAACAGGAAGCACAGATCCAGATTGTCCGGCTGGCTAAAATGGTTTCCATGTCTCCCGCTCGAAAGAGAGCGATGATTTCCCGGGGAGTAATATCCATGGTATAGCTGACCGGGCATGAACCGGTACAGGTCCCACACTGAATACACTTTTTCAGGCTTTCTCCTCCAGGTATATTTTCTACCTGGAGGAGAAAGCTGGCGATGAGATTTTTGTCTTTTTCCTCAATAAATCCTTTAGTTCTGTAGGGCGTGATCTCTCCATTCATTTTTTCAGTAACCTTTCGATCCGGGAGATGAGTTCGTCAGGTTTAACCGGTTTATCCAGGTAATCATCGGGACCAGCCAGACCTTGCTCTTCACCTTTGAACTGGAAGCGAGAACCGGTCATTTCTTTAACGGCGGAAACGAAAATAACTGGGGTGTCTTTGACTGTCTTGAATTCTTTAGAAGTTTTAATGGCATGGCAAAGAGAGAATCCATCAAATAAGCTATCCATCATGATGTCGAGAAGAACAAGGTCAGGTTTTTCTTCCAAAAGTTTTTTCTTGCCTTCCTCAGGATTACGGGCGGTGATTACTTCGTAAAGAGCCGAGTGGAGAATAGCTGAAACAGCTTCGAGGAAATCAGGGTCATCATCGATAACCAGGATTTTTCCTTTAGGATTTTCCATTTTAGTCCTCCTTTATTAGCTAAAGGCGTTGCGAATCGCCAATTTCAATTCCTCTTGTCCGAATGATTTTATAAAATAATAGAAAATATCTTGTTCTCTTACTTTGGCTTCCAATTGCCGGCTATTCTTACTGGTCATCATGATAATTTTCAGGTTGGGGTCCAGGTTTTTGATGATAGGCACGGCTTCATAGCCCTTCATCTCTGGAAGATGAACTTCCATCAGCAGACAATGAAAGCCTCCATTGGCTAGTTTTTCTAAGGCGTCTTTTAGACTTTTTCCGGTTTCAACAATATAGTTTTCCCCTCGAAGCAGGGAGGCCAGGTCCTCTCTGTCTTGAGGGTTAGGATCGATTAAAAGAATTTTTCGTTCAATTTCCATCATAGAAATTACCTCTTTACTGGATATAAATTACCTGCAAATTANGTGCCAGCATGGGGGAGGTTGACGGCAAGAATTACATAATTGTATTTTACTGATAATCAATAAGATACAGGCAGAAGACAGGTCTCAATAGGCATATTGATTTTCCAGGGAATTTTTCCCTAGGGAAATATTCCTCAGGGGGTGTTCTATTTATTCCCGTAAAAATTAGAGCAGGCTGACTTTGTCATGACTTTTTTTACTCCGTGGCCAGACGAAAGGAAGATGTTCTATGGTGGCCGGTTTAATCCTACTGCAGTCTCTCGAGGTAAGTTTTTATTAATTTTATATGAGTTTCGTCCAGACTGATTTTNCCTTCCCCGAATGNATGGGCTGGCCAATTATTTCTGAAGACTATCAGGNAGCTGGGTAGAATCGTCAAGGGGAAAGAAACCCCACGGGGGGAAGTGCTCATGAATTATGAATAAGGTTGATCTTCAGGGAAGGTTGAGTTTATTAAATAATCCTGAAGATAAACAGCCAGATAAAGAGAAAAATGGATAAGAAAGTAAAGACAATCAGATTGAAATAGCGATAGAAGAAGCCAGCTATGGCTGGTGAGATTGACATAAGGCGACCACTTAACTCACAACGCACATTGGCACTGAAGAGAAAAGGAGCATCCANCATTTTGTCCTTAAGTCCCCGAAGAAGCTGCCTGAAAAAATTGATCGCTTTTTCTTGGCGAGACCGTAGTCGAGGAGAAAATAAAGCTCCCAGGCCGAGACAAAGGAGGGTGAGACCAGCCACAATTGAGGTCAGCAGAAAGAGAGTCAGGGTGGTGATTAGCCATTGGCGCTTTTGTTTTTTCAGGGCGCAACAGGCCATCTCTTTCCTCCTTTTCTCAGACTTTGGTCATCGTCGGAAATACTTAGTCACTTGGAAAAGAGAATCAATGAATAAATCTATCTCTTCCAGGGTATTATAGCCCGAGAAGGAAGCCCGTAGCGAATCAGGGATTTGGCGGTGATTGTACCAGGAGTGAACACAATGTTTACCTGCTCGCAGCATGATGTTGTGACTCTGGTTAAGAATTCGAGCCGCATCCATAACATTTATTCCTTCAATTATAAAATTAAGAATTCCCCCTCTTTTCTCAGGGTTTTTTGGCCCCAATATCCTGATTCCGGGAAGTT
Source organism: Candidatus Aminicenantes bacterium JdFR-80 (assembly GCA_002010725.1). GTDB lineage: Bacteria > Acidobacteriota > Aminicenantia > Aminicenantales > Aminicenantaceae > JdFR-80. Next base: position 50,157 of record MTOP01000073.1, on the reverse strand, counting down.
GGAGAAGTCTTTCTGTTGCGTAGCGATTTAGTTCTAGGATCTGGGATTTAATGTTGTCCTGATTGACCCGCTTGATGTAATCAACCGCCGCCCCAGCCCCAATGACACCGGCGTAATTTTGGAGTCCAGCTTCAAATTTATCCGGCAGCCCGGCCAGAGTGGCTGAGGTGAAAGTTGTATCCAGCACAGTTTCTCCGCCGGTTATAAATTGAGGCAAAGATTCTAGAAGTTTCTTCTTGCCGTAAAGGATGCCAACTCCGGTGGGCCCCCACATTTTATGGACGGACACGACCAGGAAATCCGCGTCCCAATCTTTAACATTAATCGGGTGAGAGAGGGCGCTTTGAGCAGCATCGACACACACCAGGGCCCCGTACTTATGAGCCAAGCGGGTGATATCTTTGATGGGAAATTCCACGCCCGTGAGATTGGAATGACTGAGAACAGAAATGAGTTTTACCTGAGGGGCTAGCTGGGATAATTTTTCCTCGAACAGTTCTAGATTAAAACTGGTATCTGGATTGGTCGGGATAATTATTCTTTTGATTTTTTTCTCCCTTTCAAGTTTTTGCCAGGGAAGGAGATTGGAGTTGTGTTCGATATCCGAGGAGATGACAATATCGTTTTCTCGAAGAGGCAGAGTATGAGCNACCAGGTTTAAGCCTTCAGTGGCGTTACGGACAAAAATAATTTCTTCCGGATGAGCAGCATGAAAAAACTTTTGAAATTTCTGGCGGGTTTCTTCATAACGTTTGGTAGTTTCCGCTCCAAAATGGTGGTTGGTCCGACCATGACAGCCAGGATGCTCCTGGTAATAGGAAAGAATCGCTTCGATGACTGCCTTGGGTTTTAAGGTCATACAGGCATTGTCAAAATAAATAATAGGTCTCTTGTTGATTTTTTTCTGGAGAGNTGGGAAATCTGGTCTTATTTTTTCAGGTAATGAAGCCATTTTTATAGATAATATCTCCTTAAAAAATTGAGATAAATTGTAACTAAATTAGTTACCATTGTCAATCGATTTTATAGGAATAGGTAGAATTAATTGTCAGGAGAACTTGATTTTTTCTTCGGGACAGCCATCAACTCCTCCCCNACTNGTCCTGCCGAACTCAGGCCAGGTATATCATCGATCAGAGTAGCTCAGTGATTCTGCTGGATGAGCGTAAAAATTTCCCCCTGAATCCAGAGATAGAGATGATCCTGACCGCTACCCCGGAAAGTTTACAAAAAGGACCTGGCTCACTGGCGGCAGTGACGTAAAGAAAGAATACTCAACTGAAATCCAGACTGGGGGCCGTGTTTCGGTCGGGTAATTGAAAAATATCGAAAGTCAATTTATACCTATAAGCCAAATATTTTTTCTCTTGCCCGGACAGCCGCAGGCAATTATCTAGTGGAGTCCAGCCGAGAAGAAGCAAACTCTCCGGCAACTTACTGGTTGCTGAGCCCAGAAGGAAAGCCCCTGGCTACTATCAAAACAAATCTCTGGATTTTGGATGTCGCCCCGGATTTTATTTTCTTTGGTGGTGTGGACAAGGATGGGATTCCTTTTATCAGAGTTTTAAAACGAGAGGCGAAAGAGGTCGAAGATCTACTTTATTTTCAGGGAAATAAAAATTTCTTATTAATTTTGTGAATTTATTTTGTTTTGACCCAGTTTTCCAGGAATCGCTGGGGACCTTCTTTTTCCTCCTGTTCCTGAAGGAGAGCTTCGACAATGGCTTTCAGATGGGGATAGGGCAGCGTGCCGATAATCATTCGGTTATTTATGATCATGGTGGGCGTGGAGCGAATACCGTGAGCGTAGCGATCGGAGGTCTTTTCATATTCGGCGCCGGTGTTGATTATTTTCCGGACTAATTGGTGAGTAACTTCATCGGTCAGAGCTTCTTCCACGCCGTATTTTTGAGCGAGTTTTTGGCGCCATTCAGGCTGATGGGCTTTCTTGAAATTTCGGAAAATTTCATCATGGATGGCCGGAAATTTTTGCGGGTCATAGGCCGCAATGTAGCTGAGTTCGCAAGCACCTGGGTGAAAATCTTTGTCNACGACCTGGTTACATTTTCCTTCTAAGGGAAAGAACTGAAAAGCAATGTTGATTTTACCCGGATATTCTTTTTTCAATTGCTCCAGTTGATAATAGAGATAGAGGCAATCAGGACAGAGAAAATCAGCATATTCAACAATATAAATTGGAGCATTTTCAAATTTCTCGGTTGCTTTAGCTGTCCAGCAAGGGGAGATAAAACTGGGATTAGGAACTTTCTCCAGGCTGTAGAACTCCCTGACCACCCTGGCGGCCACTCCACCCCGCTGAGCAGCCAGTTTTGCCTGGTAAAATTGGTGGTAACCATAGGCTCCTCCGAAGAGAAGAAGCATGGCGACTAAAGTTATCTTCAGTGATGGTGAGAAAAAATAATTTATTTTTTTTATGTTCTCCGCGGGAGTTTCTTTCCAGATTAAAAGAAAGGCCAGAATGGATGAGAGATAATATCCCAGACAAAGCAGGCAGAGGCTTTTTTGGAAAATAAGTGAATACAGGAGAAGAGCAATAACACCNAGGAAATTGGCCAGGGCCAGTGTCCGGATTGTTTTTTTCATAGCGGACGAGGGGAAAATTAGACCGAGAAAAAGAAACAGCCCGGCGGCCAGGCCAAAATATCCCAGGGGAACTCCATAGAGATGAGCAATAGGCGAGTAGGCTGAACTATCGCAATTAAAGAAAGCACTAATATCGCAAAAGGAGCCTTTGAAGATTGTCTCTGGAAAGTTGGCCGCAAAGAAATGGTTGATAGTCAAAAGAGAAAAGATGACCATTCCTAGAGCTGACAAAGCCACCCAGAGCGNATTTAGCCCCGTGCTTGGTGAAGTCTCGTCGTTCATTCTCGCCTCCTTTAGTCTTGTAAAGGCATGGGCATATCAAATTTTAGCCAGCAGTTCATCGTAGTTTTTTACTAATTAAATTATAATTATCATTTCCATAAAAACAATTACCTAAATTTTTTTCTCTTCCTCTTCGTGATGGAAGAAACCGCTGGGCTGATTGAATGTGTTGAATATAATGAAATAAAAAAAATCGTCCAGGGGGAAGAGGGTCATTGATGCAGGAAGTTTTTAAGGCGGGAAGTGATTAAATATAAATCACTTATTTCTTCACCCACTGGACGATTTATATAAATTTAAGCTGCCATCTTGACCTCTTAATTCTTAAGAACATGAATGATTTGCTGGAGTGCCTGGCGGACCTCTAGAGAAAGCTGCGGTCGGTTGTTTATCTGTTTTGGCTGAATGCCCAAGACATAACTATTTTTTAACTGGGAATAATTCAGGCTATTGTGAATAAATGGTACAAAACGATGGCTTAAAGATGAACTGTGCAGCACACTCAGTAAGGGGATCAGGGTTATAGCTCCAGGATTTTTTCCAGCATGGACGGCATCAATAAATATAATCGACTGGTCAGGATTCAATTCTTTCAGGAGATCTTCCCCGGCTAATTCAGTTGGAGTCACAGCCTTAAAGCCGAGTTCCTTTAATTGAGAAATTAATACCGGCCCCACGCCGTCATCTCCTCTATGGAGATTGCCAACACCAACAAACAAGGGGGGATTCTGACTTTTGATTTCCTGGAGGCGTTTTTGCCAGTTGTCTTCCTCTGCTGTTCGCACTTCGGCCAGATGAACTGAGCAGCTAATGCAGGGATCATAGGCTCGAACCAGAATATCCAACCGATNCCGGATGGCTTCTTCTTCACCTTTGTCCAGTAAAGCCTGGGCAGCAATGACTCCATAGCGTTCAATATCTTCCGCGTTNTGAGCAGTGGGAGTTATAATATCAGCTTCTTTAACCAACCCTTGTTCAATTTTATAATGATGAATCAGCAACCCTCGCGGAGCTTCGACTAAACCAGTCCCCTGCCCTTCTTTGGTTTTATAAGAAATTATATCCGGCGTGTCCTCTGTTTTTAGTAATTCATCGACTAAGCGGGGTATTCTTTCAAAGCAGTATAAGATTTCCAAGGCTTGAGCAGCATTATTATAGAGAGGGTTTTTCTTCCAGTGTTCATTGAAATATTTGCGGTACATCCGGCCAGCTTCGCCTTCTAGCCGTTCGCCGAGATTGTTTATTCGAGCCAGGGCGCCCACTGAATAGGGTTTCCCCTGGTAGCGACTCCGTCGGGCATAAGAGTGAGGGACAACGAATTCATTAGTAAGGTGACGGTAGTCTTCGCGGTAAATCCGGTCTCCGTTAGAGACAAGGACTTCCTCTCCCCAGAAACCAAATTTATCATCGGAGGGGAGGCAACAAACATACTGTGTCTCTGCCTCGGGAATATCAGGGTAATTGAGGGTACAGAAGAGATCAACTGTTTTCAGGACAAAGGGCATAAACTGGATGGCCCGTGATTTGATCCAGAGGAGATCGTCCCGGCTGGGCCATTTTCCGAACCCGCCGATGACGGTGTTTTCACCATGAACAAACCGGCCATTAATGACTTTCATAATNTGGTTNCCAAAGTTTTTCATTTCCAGAGCAATTTTCACTTCGAATTCGTACTCCGAGGCCATGGCAATGGCGTTGGGAAAGCCCAGATAATCCGGCAGTGCGAGATAGTAGACATGCAGGGAGTGGCTCTCAATCATTTCTCCCATATGCATCAATTCCCGCAGAAGATTGGTCTTGGCTGGGACTTTGAGCTGCAATGCATTTTCCATAGCTCGAACTGCGGCCAGTTTATGAGAAACTGTACAGATGGCACAGATCCGAGGAGTCAGACTGACATCTTCTTCTGGAGTGCGATCGATGACCAATCTTTCAATGAGACGAGGGCCTTCGTTGATGTAAAACTTAACTTCAGTCACGACCTGGCCGTCAATAATGGCGGTGATGCCGCCGTTCCCTTCAACTCGAGGTAAGTGGTCTATGGTTATCTTTTTCATCTTAGTCTCTCCTGTCGAGTTGTTTGAAAAATTCGGAAATTTTGGTCCCGGAGTAATTGGCCATCTTTTTCCGGATGGATTCAACATCAAAACCTTTATCTTTGAGGAGATAAAACTCGGATGTCCAATTACCACCCTTTACCGGTCCCCAGCAACCGACACAGGGGAGATTGTGGCTGGGACAAACAGCGCCGCAGCCATCACCTGTTAACGGCCCCAGGCAAAGGAGGCCTTTCTTTAGAAGACAATCATTTTCCTTATATTTACAGGTGACACATACCGGCTGAGGATATGACTCAGGTGGAGCTCCCTTGACAATCCGGGTAAAGAAGTGGAGAAATTGTTCTTTACTTATCGGACAACCGGGGAGATAAAAGTCAACTTTGATGTAAGCATCGATGGGTTGAGAGACAATCCCTTTAAGCTCCATCTCAGTTTGGCCGTAGATTTTCTTGAAATGCTCTTGCCATTCATCAGGGTTCTGAAAGCGAGCTTGAATGCCCCCCACAGTAGCACATAACCCGAGGGCCACCACGATACGGGCTCGCTGTCTTATATTTTTTAGTTCCTCTATTTCCTTCTCCGTGGTCACAGAGCCTTCAACCAGAGCAACATCCAGTTCGCCATCAATATTGTCACTCTTGGCCATTAAAAAAGACTGGATATCCACTGCCTGGAAGATGTCCAGTAGTTCTTTTTCGCAATTGAGAATCATTAAAGCGTCACCCGCACAACCTGTTAGTTCGTAAATGCCTATCTTTAGTTTTCTGTTGTCCATCGTCTCCCCCTTAGATAAGCTCTCTCATATGGATAACATCCCAGTAAGTGAAGACTGGTCCGTCAAGGCAGGTATAGATGTAATCAATGGCGCAATGACCGCATTTACCCACCCCGCACTTCATCCGTCGTTCCAAAGTCATTAAGATCTGGTCCTTGGGAATGTTAAGTTTTAAAAGTTCCTGAATAACGAATTTGTACATTACCGGAGGGCCACAGACGAGTGCTACAGTATTAGTGGGATTGATTTCCTTTAATTTAGGAAAAAGGGTTGTCACCACGCCGATATTGTCGGTCCATTGACCCGTATCATCCATATCAACAGTAAGATAACATTCAAGGTCATCTCTTTTTTTAAGATCCTGAAATTCCTGAACAAAGATCATCTCGGCGGGTCGTTTAGCGCCGTGAAGAAGGATAACCCGACCAAATATATCCCGGTTGTCAAGGCAGTAAAGCAGGACGGAACGAAGTGGGGCAGCTCCCAGACCACCCATGANAATCAGAATGTCCTTACCTTCCATTTTTTCAATAGGGAAGCCATTCCCGTAGGGTCCTCTAACACCGATGAGGTCATTTTCTTTCAGATTGAAGATGGCGTTGGTCACCGTCCCTGTTTTACGGATACAAAATTCAAGTAGACCCGGGCGGGAGGGAGTGGAAGAAATGGAGAAGGGAGCTTCTCCGGCTCCTAAGATCGAAATCATGGCAAATTGACCTGGACGGTATTGAAAGGCCAGCGCCTTATTGATATCCACCAGCCGCACCTGAAAAAATTTAACATCCTGGGTCAGAGGATACATCCTGACAATCCGGGCTGGTTCCGGGAGAAAAGGATTCTTAACCTGGGTTGTTTTGTTTTCAACTTTCATTGTTTCACCTCGTTGGCCAATCGATTCCAGAAGGCATCGACTTTTTCACCTTCCAAAGCCCGGGAGACGGTGTAAATGTTAATATCTACCGGGCAGGTGACGATACATCGCCCACAGCCCACACAGGCGGGTTTGCCGTATTTGGAGATATAAGCCTGAAGTTTATGGGTGTACCAGAGTTTGAGTCGCTGAGAGCGCTTTTCCCGAAAATTTTCTCCTCCGGCGACAGCGGAATAATTTTCCAGCATACATGAATCCCAGCAACGGTGGATTTCCGAGTAATCTTTGCCCAAGACAGGGTTGTCGTTGATGTTGTAGCAATTACATGTTGGGCAAACCATACTGCAGGAGCCGCAGGAAAGGCAGGCCTGGCCCAGTGCTTCCCAGAGGGGATGATGGTATCGGAGTTCCATCAAGTCAGGCATGGAAACGAAATTGATTTGCAGTTTAAAAGCCTGGTTTCTTTTCTCTTGCCAAGCGATATAGCTCTTAATATCCTCTTCGGTGAGAGACTCATCAAATAATTCCGGGGCCAGACGGATNCAGTCGTCGCCCTCACTTGAACCAATCCAGACCAGATAATGGTCATCTAGCTCTGAAAAGAATAAATCATAACCTTCTTCAATGATGTGCGTGTGGGTGGATTGGCAGAAACAATTTTCATCAGGCCAGCAGGAATGACCGAAAACCAGGGTGTTTTCTCTAGCTTTGAGATAGTAGGGGTCATCAAAAGCTTGACGATGGAATTGATCGAAAATTAGCAGACCATGGATATCGCAGGGGTGAAGGCCAAAGATGACTTTGGGGGTTACATGCGAAAAATCTTCTTTATATCCCTGGAAAGTGGCCTGAAACATATTAAAACGAGGCGGAAGAAAAAGTTTTCTCGGAGGTAAAATAGTCCGGGTATAATCCAGATCAATTTTAGAAAAATCGTTAATTAGTTGAAACGAGTGCTTATTATTTGCTTGGCGGACAGGAGCCCAGAGCTCTGCTTCCTGAGAGACAGCCTGAAGAAAGGGTCGCAGGTTTTCTTTTTTTAGCTTGACAATTTTCATGGCTATCTTCCTTTTAATAAACTTTAATTTTCTCTCCGAAAGGTTGTTTAAAGGTTTCTTTGAGCGAGGATAAAATCTAACCTTTCGGATTCATTAAAACTGCAAGATTTGTGCCTATTTATTAATGGAAGGGAAATAATGAGGCCTGGTTAATTGTAATTATTTGATATTAAATTAGATAATAACAGCTGAAGCTGTTTGTCGGGAAGTGCATCCTTGCCCCTCAACCCAGGAGAATTTTTCCCCACATCTGTCCATTTTTGACCTAGTCGGATCAAGACGAGTCTTCCAGGTTATATTTTTTGATTTTTGCTAAAAGAGTTTTACGGTCAATTCCAAGAATTTTGGCTGTTCGACTTTTATTGCCTCCCTGAGCCTGGAGGACAATCTTGATGTATTCTCTTTCTATTTCTTCCAGAGATTTAAAATCGCCGCTGGTAGGAAAGGGAGAGTACCGGGTTCCAAGGCCATGGTAGATTAAATCAGCCATGTCCAGTTCATCCCCCTGGGCCAGAACCACTGCTCTCTCAATTGTATTTTCCAGTTCCCTGATGTTCCCTGGCCAATCATATTCCATAAGAGCCTTTTTTACCTGCGGGGGGATGGTTTTGATTCTTTTTTTAGCCTTTTGGCAATATTTCTGAAGAAAGTAGTCGATTAAATACGGAATGTCTTCTTTTCTCTCGCGAAGGGGTGGCAGGTGAACGGGCACAACACTTAAGCGGTAAAAAAGATCTTCACGGAAGGTTCCCTGCCGGACGCAGGTAGCCAGGTCCTGGTTGGTGGCGGCGATAATGCGAACATCCACTTTTATGGGCCGAGAGCTGCCAATCCGGGTGACTTCTCTTTCTTGGATGACCCGCAGGAGCTTGGCTTGGATATTAAGAGAAATATTACTGATTTCATCCAAGAATATTGTACCACCATTGGCCACTTCAAAGCGGCCGTGTTTGGTGGCGTAAGCTCCAGTGAAAGAGCCTTTGACATGACCAAAAAGTTCGCTCTCGAATAAGGTTTCAACCAGAGCCCCGCAATCAACCACGACAAAAGGAGCCTTTTGCCGAGGACTATGTTTATGAATTTCTCGAGCCAAGAGTTCTTTACCAGTGCCACTTTCGCCGGTAATCAGCACAGTGCTATCAGTCGGACTAACCCGCCGGACGATTTCCAGGACTTTTTTCATCGCCGGACTGGTGCCGACAACCATATCAAAGTCAGAAAAATCATCGGAAAATTCCCCTTCCTCTAGCCCAGGCTGAGTTAAAAAAGAACTCCTGGCTTGCAAGGCTTTTTTGACGATGACCCGCAATTCTTGAGGACTGAATGGTTTAGCCAGATAATCGAAGGCTCCCTTTTTTATGGCTTCCACAGCTGATTCAATGGTTGCGTACCCGGTGATAATGATCACGGGAAGATGCGGTTGCTTCTCCTTAAATTTAGGTAAGGCCTCCATTCCATTAAGGCGAGGAAGTTTTAAGTCGAGAAGGACAACATCAATGGATTCTTTGGCAATAAGATTTAATCCTTCAAGGGCATCGATCGCTTCCTGAACTTCATAGCCAGCCCGACGTAGGACCTGACTGCAGGAATCACGAATTGCTTCTTCATCATCAATAATCAGGATTTTATGTTTTTTCTTCATCTTGTTTATTCCTAATGGGGAGTTTGACGATAAAGGTGGCTCCCTCATTGGGCTGACTAATTACTTCAATCGTTCCTTTGTGTTTCTGGATGATACTATAACTAATAGCCAGTCCTAAACCCGTTCCTTTACCCACCTCTTTGGTGGTGAAAAATGGTTCAAAGATTCTCTTTTTATCCTCTTCGCTTATGCCATGGCCGGTGTCAGAAAATGAAATAAGGATGTACTTTTCTTGAGAATCACGAGAAGTTTTGATAGTCAGCGTGCCCTGACCGTCCATAGCTTCCGCAGCGTTGATAATGATGTTAGTAAAAACCTGTTGTAATTGAGCACCATCGGCCACTGTCCGGGGAAGGTGGGAATCATAATCTCTGATAATTTTAATATTCTGGAAGAGGACCTGTCTTTCCACTATTGAGAGCGATTTTTCCACAATTTCATTGATATCCACCAGAGTAAATTCTGGTTCTTTGGGGCGGGCGAACTCCAGGAGTCTTTTGACGATATCTTTGCAACGAGCCGTTTCTTTAACTATTTTTTTTAAGTTTTCATAATGGGGGCTGTTCTTGTCAGTATCTTCTAAGATAAGATGGCTGTAGATTAAGATACCGCCTAGAGGATTATTTATTTCATGAGCAATACCCGCCGCCAGTTTGCCGAGGGAGGCCAATTTTTCTGATTGGATAAGATGAGCCTGCATAGCGGTCAGTTCTTTAGTCCTTTCTTCAACCTTTTTTTCCAGGGTTTTGCCCCATTCGATAAGTTTTTTATTGGCTTCTTTGAGGTTATCGACCATGGCGTTAAAAGAGGCTGCCAGACGGCCAATTTCATCGGCGGATGTTACTTCCACTTTATGGGAAAGATCGCCCTGAGCGATCCGTTGAGTTGCGGTCACCATTTTCTGAAGGGGATTGATAATCCGGGTGGTGGAAAAATAAAGAAGAATCAGCAGGACAACAACACAGAGTGAGGCCATACCGGTGAAGGTGAGCATCAAGCGGTTGGTCGTGTCCAGGTATGGTTTCTCCAACATGCCCACATAAAGCATCCCGATGATTTCTCCCTTAATATTATGAATGGGCTCATAAGCGGTGATATACCAATCATTGACGACGAAAGCCCGGTCAATCCAGGGTTGTCCTTCTTTAAGAACAGCTTGACTGACTTCCTGAGAAACCCTTGTCCCGATGGCTCGGCTACCATCTTTATTCCGAACATTGGTTGAGATACGGAGGTCGTGCTGGAAAATAGTGGCTGTCCCGATTTCCCGGCCTTTATATTTTTCGTCTTTATAAACAATACCCTTTACTCGGTCCACAATTTCATAATTACGGTTGAGCAGGATGCCTCCATAGAGAGCTCCCAATATATTCCCGGCTTCATCCAGAAGAGGGGCAGCTGCTTTTAAGACCATTCCCCGGGTTTCCACATCCTCCTCTCGGGGAGCAGCTTTAGGGGTGGGCAAGATTTTCATGCGGGCTTTTTCGGCTAGCTCCTCGCCTTCTTTAAGCAATTCTTCCCGAGGGAGAATTTGGGGAGAAGCCACAACCTCCCCTTGTAGAGCTCGCGAAATCAGCTCGTCTAATGATTGATCGTCACCAATCCAGCCTGGATTTCTGGTCCGAATAACTACCTGTCCTTGGGCATTGGTCAGGGTGAGAAAATCCAGAGAATATCCCCGCCGAACTTTTTGCAGATATTTCAGGAGAATTTCCTGTTGGTTTTCCTTGAGGGCCTGCTGTAGGCTTTCTCGAGCGGAAGTAAGAGCGATGATGTCCTTGATGTCATTCAGGCGTTCATTAAAGACCATCCAGGCGGCTGAGAGGTCATGTTTCACTTTAAGTTGAGCCTGGCCAATAAGAGTGTTTTTTACCAGGCGCCAACCGATGATTAAGGAAAAAAGTCCGCCAAAGATAATGACCACTAGAAAGCTGAGGATTAATTTAGTTCTTAAAGAAAAGGGCGATGGATTCATTTTAAATTATTGGAAATTTACATTAGGATTAATTTTAAAGGAGTCTGGCCAAGATATCAAGCTAAAGTAGGGAAAAATTCCCCACTTAAGAGGTGAATATTGAAACCTCCAGGAAATCAAGCGTCCGAGTAACTTTTAGTTATGGTTAAAGGATGGGATGATCTACTTGATATTGAAAAAAAAAGGCCCTCTCCTTCCGGAAAGGGCCTAGGGAGAGACAGAAGTTATTTTTTCAGCTTTTTGATCAGTTCTCCTTCATGGTCGTAAATACAGATTTCCAAGGGCATGTCTCCGGGCAGAGCATGGGTTCCGCAGGCATGGCAGGGGTCGTAAGGCCGGAAGGCCATCTCAGCCAGATTAAGAATGCCATCATCAACTTTGCCTCCCTTNATGAAGGCCTTGGCAGCTTTTTCGATCGACATGGTGATAGCGGCGGCATTGTTAACTGTGGCCACAATCAGATTAGCTTCCGTGATGATGCCCTTTTCATCTGTTTTGTAGTGATGAATGAGGGTTCCCCGTGGAGCTTCGATGATACCAATTCCTTCTTTGGGTGTTTCGGTGGGGATGTTCCGGATATTGGGATCAGTGATATCCTTATTTTCAAGTAGTTCAACCATCTTCTCTGCTGCCTGGAGAGCTTCAATCAACCGGGCCCAGTGGAAGGCCAGGGTATGATGGGAAGGTTTGCCCCCCAAAGTTTCATACATTTTTTCGTAAGCTTCTTGAGCAAGTGGGGTAGCCATGCCATCCGCAACATTTAACCGGGCTAAAGGAGCCACTCGGTAAATACCGCTGTCTTTGCCTTCAACAAATCCTTTCCAGCCGACCTTTTTGAGGAAGGGGAATTTAATATAAGTCCAGGGCTCAACATGTTCAGCAATATGCTCCAGGTATTCCTGGGGTTTGAATTTGGCAAATTCTTTGCCTTCAGGGTCGACAACTCGGACATCGCCATCGTAGAAGTCAACTTTATTATCCTTGTTAACCAGACCCATGTAATAGGTTTCCATCTTGTAAATATCGCCGGTCACCAGTTCAACATATTCTTTGTTCTTGAGAACAACGTCATCGAAGATCTGCAAAGCAAATTGAGCAAATTCCCGGGCAAATTTAGCAGTTTCTAGGAATTGGAGCCGATGTTCTTCATCCAGTCCTTTGGAGACACCACCCGGCAGGCCACAGACAGGGTGAATTACTTTCCCCCCGAGGTAATTAATTATATCCCGGGCTTCTCTTCTGGCCCGAATAACTTTACCGCCTATTTCCAGACCCACCTTCCCGATAACACCCAGGATGTTTCGTTCAGCTTTAGGAGCGTTGGGGCCAACGACGAAATCCGGTCCTCCCAGAAAGAAGAAATGGAGAGTATGGTCCTCGAATTGAAAAGTATTGTAAATCAACTCTCTGATCATCCGGGCAGCTGGAGTGGGTTCTACTTTGAAGAGGTCATCCAGGGTTTTAGTGGAAGCCATATGGTGGGCGGTGGGACAAACACCGCAGATCCGGGGTGTAATCCGGGGCATTTCTTCTGCTGGTCGGCCGACGGCAAATTGTTCGAAACCCCGCAATTCCGGAATCTGCAGGAAGGCCCGTTCTACATCTCCTTTATCATCGAGAAATATTTCTATTTTGCCATGTCCTTCTAATCTGGTGATGGGATCAATAGTAATTCTTTGACTCATTGTTTTTCCTCCATTTTACGTCGTCTGAGAATCGATGTAGGTAGACTGAAGCGGTAGAAGGTGCCAGCTGGATCGACAATGGTGTCCACGATTTTTTCCACATCACTTTCATCATCAGCATCCAGAATAGAGGCAAACGCCGCCAGGAATTTTGCTCCCATGTCGACAACCTGGTCAGTAGGCCCAAAGCAACCTCGACAGGGCATGTTGGCGGTGATGCAGCGTTGACCACAGCCTGTTCTGGTGGCGGGACCCAGACAGATGACTCCCTGGGCCAGGAAACATGTTTCGGGATCAAGAATGACTTCCCAGGGGCGCTTAATGTCTTTGATGGCTAATTTTTCGGGCTTGGAGTCGTTGCGGTCACAATCTTCGCAGAGGGCTTTATTGGGAGAGAGAACCGCTCCTTTAGGNGGGAGCTTGCCTTCCAGAATTGCCTGAAGAGCATTCATGATGAGGTCTTTGGGGGGAGCACATCCCGGGAGATAGTAATCCACATCGATAACCTGATCAAGAGCATAAACGGTATTAAAAAAGCTGGGTAAGTATAACTCCTTCCCATCAATAGTGCATTTTTCTTGGGGAACCACCCCCTCAGGATTATCAGTGGAAGGAGTTGTATGATAGGCTCGATTAAAAATGGATTCTTTGTCCCAGAAATTGGCTAACCCGGGGATTCCACCCAGATGAGCGCAGCTCCCAAAGGCAATTACTAATTGAGATTTCTGACGGAGCAACTTGACCATCTCTTCTTGTTCTGAGAGACGAACAGCTCCGTTGATAAAGCTGACTGCGATTGACCCGTCCTCCATGGCTTCCACATCACTTTTCTTAAAGTCAAGAGCTACTGGCCAGAAAACAATATCCACAGCTTCCACCACTTTAAGGATATCTTCGGCCAGGTCAACCACAGCTTCTTCGCATCCTCCGCAGGATGCACACCAGTAAAAAGCTACTTTTGGCTTCTGATCACTCATTCTTTTTTCCTCCATTCCATGACAATGGCCCTAATTTTCTGATTTGTTCGGTGAATTCATTACAGACTTTCTGGAATTTAGCGCCTTCAGCGGCGGAAACCCACTCCAGACGAAAACGTTCTTTTTCAATGCCAAATTGTTCCAGCATTTTGGAGAGTAGGCGGTGCCTTCGGAGGGCTTTATAGTTGCCTTCTTGGTAATGGCAGTCGCCGGGGTGGCAGCCGGAAATAAGGACTCCATCTGCTCCTTCCTGAAAGGCCTTGAGGACAAATTGAGGGTCGACGCGACCGCTGCACATGACCCGAATTATCCTGACATTAGGAGCGTAGGTCATCCGGGCCGTTCCGGCGAGATCAGCACCGGTGTAGGAACACCAATTACACAAGAAGCCAACTAACTTTGGTTCGAAGGCTTGCTGACTCATAGTTGGCCTCCTTCCGTGTTTTTTCGGCTAAGCCGAAGCGAAACTTTGTATTATAGACAAATTAAAAATGATTATCCACTATTTTTTAGTCAATAAAGATTCCTTCGATCTCCGCCATAATCTGAATATCGCGGAAATGCTTCTGTTGAGCTGCGCCAGAAGGACAGGCTGAAACACAGGTACCGCAGCCTTTGCAGAGAGCGTCATTAACTTCAGAAATATGCTTTTCTTTGTTGTAGGTGATGGCATTAAACGGACATAGAGACACACAAATTTGACATCCGGCACACAGCTCTTCATCTATTTCGGCGGTAATCGGCTCAAGTTCGAAGGATCCTTTATCAGCTAGAGCCAGGGCTTCTGAAGCAGCCGCTCCAGCCTGAGCCACTGTGTCGGGAATGTCTTTCGGGGCTTGACAGGTCCCGGCCAGGAAAATTCCATCCGAGAAGGTTGAGACTGGCGCCAATTTGGGGTGTCTTTCCAGGAAAAACATGTCCTGACTGCAGGAGATGTTGAAGATATGAGCAATCTCGTTATGGTCGAGGCTCGGTTCAAGTCCGGTGGCCAAGATAACCATATCGACCGGGATGCGCCTGACTGTGCCAATCAGGGTGTCTTCCACCCGGATGATGAGTTTCCCATCTTCCTCTGGGGTTAAGGGAATATCAGTAATTTCTGAAACACGTCCCCGGATAAACTTAGTTCCTTCGTGCAGCAGCCGGTGGTAAAACTCTTCATAACCTTTACCAAAACACCGCATGTCAATGTAGAAATCATAGATGTCTGCTTCGGTTTTTTCCTTAATAAGATGAGCGAACTTGAGAGAATACATACAACACACCCGGGAACAATATTCGTTGTAATTTTCATCCCGGGAACCCACACAGTGGATGATACCCACAGATTTTGGTTCTTCTCCGTTGGCCAGGAGGATTTTACCGCCTGTTGGTCCGGAGGCGTTAACCAGTCTTTCAAACTCCAGAGCCGTTATGACATTGGGGAAACGTCCATAGCCGTAAGCAGGGATGCGTCGAGCATCAAAGGGTTTGAATCCCGAAGCCAGAATGATGGAACCAACTTCAATTTCGACTTTTTCTTCTTTCATTTCGTGGTTAATAGCTTCCTTTTCACAGACCTTAACACACAGCTGGCAGTTGCCTGTTTTGAAATGAATACAGGCATCTTCATCGATAAAAGGAACCATGGGTACAGCCTGGCGAATGGGAACCCGAATTGCGGTGGCCGGACCAAGATGAAGTT
Organism: Candidatus Aminicenantes bacterium JdFR-80; assembly: GCA_002010725.1. Lineage (GTDB taxonomy): Bacteria > Acidobacteriota > Aminicenantia > Aminicenantales > Aminicenantaceae > JdFR-80. The sequence continues at coordinate 34,544 of MTOP01000073.1, read as the reverse complement.
CATCATGTATGATCTGGCGACCATGGAGGTCTTCAAAAGTAATGGCCTCAGTGGGACAAAAATAAGCGCAGGCTGTACAACCAATACAGGCTTCAGCTGGTTCACCGAAGGGCGGCGAAACCTCTCTCTCCTGACCTCGATTGATGAAGCTGATAGCATTGGCTCCGACGACTTCCTCACAAGCACGAACGCAAAGTCCGCAGAGAATACATTTCCGCTCTGGATCTTGGATTTCAAAACGGGGCTGCTCAATACCCAGTTCCTGGGCAATCTGCTTGACTGGTTCGGCTGCCGGAGCCCGGGCTAGGAGCATTTCAACGTTCAGTTTTCTCGCTCGTAAAGCCCGCTCTGAAGCCGTTTCAATAACCATGCCTTCCTGGACCTGGGTATTGCAGGATGTAAGTAGCTCTTTTTTGCCCTGATGGTCGACCTCAACTATACATACTCGACATGAAGCATAGGGTTCAAGAAGAGGGTGGTAGCAGAGTGTGGGGATATGAATATCAGCCTTTTCTGCAGCCTGGAGGATGGTAGTTCCTTCTTCTACCTCTAACTTTTTACCGTCTATTGTGATATGAATCATTTTCTCACCTCCTTATTCAACTTTCACGGCGCCAAATTTACAAACATCGTAACAAACGCCGCACTTGATACATTTATCCTGGATTATCCGGTGAGGTTGGTTCTTTTCTCCAATAATCGCTTCAGAAGCACAATTCCGCCGGCAGACATCGCAGCCATGTCCTACTTCCAGACAGATTTTTTCGTCGATAGTGTAAACATTCAGCTCACGACACACATGAGCTGGACACTTTTTGTCACGAATGTGGGTCAGATATTCGTCCCGGAAGTAGTGCAGGGTGGTTAGGACCGGATTAGGAGCAGTTTTGCCCAGGCCACACAACGCGGTTTCTTTGATTGAGACCGCCAGGTCTTCCAGAAGCTGGAGATCTTCTTNGGTACCTTCTCCCTTGGTAATTCTCTCCAGAATATCTAGCATAGCTTTGGTCCCTTCCCGACAGGGGGTACATTTGCCGCAGGATTCATCTTGAGTGAAGGAGAGAAAATATTTAGCCACATCAACCATACAGGTGTCTTCATCCATAACGACCATACCACCTGAACCCATCATTGAACCAGCCTCGGTTAAACTTTCATAATCGATGGGTAAATCAAGTTTTTCTTTAGGGATGCAGCCGCCTGAAGGACCGCCGGTCTGGACGGCTTTAAATTCTTTGCCTCCAGGAATCCCGCCACCGATTTCAAAGATAATCTCGCGAAGAGTTATACCCATGGGTACTTCAACTAAACCAGTATTATTGATTTTCCCCACCAGTGAGAAAACTTTTGTCCCTTTACTTGTTTTAGTGCCGATTTGCGAAAACCACTCTGCCCCGCGGTTAATGATGACCGGGACATTAGCCCAGGTTTCCACATTGTTAATACAGGTTGGTTGACCATAAAGTCCACGTTGAGCAGGATAAGGTGGTCGAGGCCGGGGTTCACCCAGACGTCCTTCAATAGAAGCTAAGAGAGCTGTCTCTTCTCCGCAGACGAAAGCGCCGGCTCCCCGGGCAACTTTAATGTCGAAATCAAAACCCGTGCCCAGAATGTCTTTTCCCAGAAGGCCGTATTCTCTGGCCTGTTCGAGAGCCAGGGTTAGTCGTTTTAGGGCCAGAGGATATTCATTGCGGATGTAGACATAACCCTGTTGAGCGCCAATCGCCTTGGCTCCAATAACCATTCCCTCGATAACTGAATGGGGATCAGCTTCAAGAATACTGCGGTCCATAAAAGCCCCGGGGTCACCTTCGTCACCGTTACAGACCACGTATTTTATTCCACCGTTAGCCGNACTGGCCAGCCGGACAAATTCCCACTTTAGACCAGTGGGAAAACCAGCTCCTCCCCGTCCTCTGAGTCCTGACTTCTTGACTTCTTCGATAATTTCTTCGGGAGTCATTTGGGTTAGCGCTTTAACCAGCGCCCGATACCCATCCCGGGCGATATAATCTTCGATTTTTTCCGGATCAATTAATCCTCGATTCCGGAGCGCAATCAGAACTTGTTTCTTGAAGAAATCGATGTCATTAAGGATCGGAATGGGCTTCTTTTCCTCTGGAGGAGCATACATTAGTTTTTGCACAGGCCGGCCTTTGAGAAAGTGTTCTTCAACCAGATGAGGAATATCTTTAACCGTGAGTTGTTGATAAAAAATATTACCAGGTTGCACCACCAGCAGAGGTCCTCTTTCACAGAATCCATTGCAGCCAGTCGTCACTACCAGGACTTCATTTTCCAAACCTTGTTTTTTGATTTCTTTCTCCAAAGCATCTTTTATTTCGAAAGAGCGATTGGAGACGCAGGCCGTGCCTGCACAGACCATCAGATGAAGACGGTATCTTGGAGATGTGGTTTTGTCTTCCATATCAGCCCTCCTTTAATAGTCAGTTTTTTCACTACCGATGCCGAGGGCGTAGTTTTTGACGATCTCTCCTCCGAGAACATGTTTCTCGAATATTTCTTTGACTTTTTCGGGGGTAAGATCGACATATTTAACTGGCGCCTGGCCCTTGATTTCAATAGTAGCCATGGGTTCTCGACTGCATAAACCAGCGCAACCGGAATTAGTTAAAAGAACATCGGTGATATCCCTTTCCTGAAGCTCTTTGAGAAAAGCATTCATAATTTCTCTGGCGCCAGCGGCAATACCACAGGTACCCATGTGAACGGTAATTTTGGCTCGATAATCAGTGGCTTCCCGGAGAAATGTTTGCTTTTTCGCCCTCTCTCTTAGTTTTTCCAGGTCTTCTATCGTCAGTTTAGGCATTTTTGCACCCCTTTATTTTTTATATTTTTTTATAATACCCGGTACTTTCATTTGAGATACTTTGCCGTGAACATCTTCCCCCACCATCACCACTGGAGCTAAACCACAGCAACCTACACAGCGGACTGCGTCTAATGAGAAGTTAAAATCTTCTGTTGTTTCGCCAGTTTTAATGCCTAGCTCTCGCTCGAACTTCTCCAGAATGAGTTGGGCGCCTCGAACGTGGCAGGCGGTGCCCATGCAGACGTGAATCGGATGTTTACCTTTAGGCTTTAAGCTAAAAGCTTGGAAGAAAGTGGCCAGACTGAGGACGCGACTTAAAGGAATGTTGAGCTCTTTGGCTACTTCAACCAAGATTTCGCGGGGAAGATAGCCATAGGCTTCCTGAATATCCTGTAGGATAGCGATGATAGAGCTTTGTTCAGGCTCATATCGTTGGAGTATTTCGGAAACTTTTGCCTCCATGGTTTCCCTCCTTATAAGTTCATGACTTTATTTATATGATTCATGATTAACGGAATTGCCCGGGGAGAATTAAGTGGCAAACCGTTAAGCTTGGACTTTACTTCTTCGGTTGAAAAAATGGATTCTTTATCGTCCCGGCGGAGGATAAACACAATCTCCACTTCTGGATGACCGAGAATAAGGGTTAACATTGTTTGGCCGATATCTCCCAAAGGTTTGAGATCCCAATGATCTGTTTTGAAGATAGCGACTACTTTGGTCCCCCAACCAGGCTTAGATTCTATAAAGAACTGCCCTCCTGTTTCATGGGCAGCTTGGGCCAGAAGGGAAAGGCCCAGGCCCACTCGTCGGGTTTGTTTGGTGGTAAAGAAAGGATCAACAGCTTTTTTTAATGTTTCTTTATCCATTCCCTGGCCGTTGTCTTCAATAGTCAGGCGGAGGGTGTTGGCTTGGGTATCCTCTTCCAGACGAATTACCACCCGAGTGGCTTTGGCCGCCAAAGAGTTTTCAGCCACATCAAGGATATGGAGCGATAAATCTTCCATTTTAATGAATAATCCTCCTACCTTGTTGATGTTGAAACGCCAAGCGAAGTTCTGCTAATGAGGCTTCCTTAAGTAAAAATTTGGTGAAGCTCTGGCCTATTTCTTCCGGGCGGTGAGCATCGGAAAATGAGACCAGGGGGAGATGGGGAGCAAAGCGATTCAGAGCCTGGTGGTAGGTAATTGCAGGTGAAATTTCGAGAGCATCAAGAATAATGTCGGAAGGAATGAATCCCAGTTGGCTGATTAAACTGAATGATTCCCGATCAATGTGAGAAGCAATAGCCAGTCCGGCGAAGGAGTGAATCAGATCCACTATTTCATTCAGAGAAAGAGTACAGGCCCCAATTAGCAGTCGGGGATTGAAGCGAAGGACTTCACCTTGAGCATTGACCACTACCTGGAGACCAAAAGCATCTTCGTCGTTTTCTCCAGGAAGATGGGCGTAAACTTCTTCCTGGAGCTGAAGAACCGCTTCCAGATTATCAAAAAGTCCCAGGATGTGAATTTCTTCCTGGGAAGTTATTTCAATGCCGGGAAAAATGGTTACGGGGTAAGTTTGGGCGATAGCCAACAGAGCGGGAACGTTTTCGGCTGTATTATGGTCGCAGATGCCGAGAATATCAATTTTTTCCTCAACAGCCCGCAAGATAATATTGTGGGGAGACATGGATAGTTCGCCACAAGGAGAGAGGCAAGTATGAACATGGAGGTCAGCTTTGAAAGTTCTCAGCACTTTCACCTTCCTTTGGCTAGAAGTTGATAAAGTCGGCCCGAGATCCGAAAGGCCGTCTCTTTAGTTAGAAGAAGAGGTATTCTTTCTTCTCTGGCTTTTTGTTTGGTCTCCTCATCAGGCTGGCGGCCATTGACGATGACTATTCCCGCCAGGTCTTTCAATTTGGCCACGGCTACGATGTTGACATGTATCTGGAGAGTAATCCAGAGGCAGGCAGGTGGAGCATGGGCAATAACATCACTGAGCAGATCACTGGTATAGCCATCTTTCACTTCAAGGGAGAGATGGTCTCCCCCAGTGATAATTTCCAGATTTAGGTGACTGGCAATTTCTTTTAAAGTCATTTTTTTNCCTTTTTGTTTTTAGGTCGAGGATGGTTACCCGGAATTGTTGTTGAAAAGGCCTTGGCCGTTTTATTTAAAAGTTTAATCAACTCCTGGGATAATTCCTGGAATTTTTCCGGAACCATGGCGAAACAGTCAGTTAATTCGGCTTCCCCCCGGACTACATCTTCCGCAAATGCTTGACAGGTGGGTGAGCCACAAACGCCACAGTTAATCTTGGGGAGGCGGGCATAAATTTCATCTTTTTCTTTCTTTTTCTGGATAGCCAGAGATAAATCTTCATACAGCGGTTTTAGAGGTCGNGGTTTCAGTTTGCCTTCAATAAAGTAATAGCCCGAACGATAGCGTCGGCGGATTTTAACAATGTCTGGACATGCTTTTATTTTTTCAAATTCAAGGGTTTCCAGGAGCTGGAGTATTTTATTGTATGAAATATAAAGATTTTCTACCGTTAGTGACCCGCCCACACATCCCTGGGGGCAGGAATAAGCCTCAATGAAGTCAATGTGTTTGAGTTTGCCTCTCTCTATGTCTTCGAACACTTTAATTATTTCCGTGATTCCGGAAACGGCCAGAGAGTTTTTGAGTTTCAAAGTCCGTCGGATTCCCCCGGCAATAGCCCAGCCCAGGCCGAGGAGACAAATGTTTTCCAGGGAGTTGTTCTCCTCTGACTTGTCCAGGGTCTCCATGGCGGAAAGGAGTGGTCCATATATATCAGCAATGGAAATAGCTCCATCGAGATGAGATTTCCCCTTTTCAGCGGGTTGTTTGATGGAGAGCATTTTTACCGGACAGGGAGTAATATAGAAAGCGCCAATCTCTTTTTCTTTTAATCCCAACTGTTGGGCTTTTTTCTTTTTTATTTCCCGGCCGGCGATTTCCCGGGGAATATCAATCGGAGTGACATGGTCGACCAAAGAGGGATATTTGACTTGAATAAGCCGGACTACAGTGGGACAGACATTGGAGATGATCGGCCGGGGGCCTTTATTTTCTCGCAGGTATTCCTGGATGACAAAACTGACTTCACCACAGGTGTAGGCTAAGTCGAAAGCATCGTCAAAGCCGAGGCGACGGAGACCACTAAGAATCTTGCCCGGGAGTATCTCCTGCCCAAATTGAGCATATAAGGCCGGTGTGGGGATGGCAATAGTGTAGCGGAATTTGGTTAATTCTCCCACCGGATCAGTTAAGGGCAAGATGGCCCCAGTTTTACAGGCAGTAATGCATTCGCCGCAATCAATGCATCTATCTTCCAGCATCCGAGCTTTCCCACCGCGGACGCGAATGGCCTGGGTGGGGCAAACCCGTAGACAATTCATCCGGCCCTGGCATTTTTCATGGTCAATGCGGATAGTGTGAAAATATTCCATCATTTGGCTTTCTCGTTGTCTAAATAAAAGAGCATTTTTAAATACGTCCCCACTCCTGGGGTGGAAGTTATAATGAAGACGTCAGCGTTCTTTTTGATGTTGGGTAAGCCCATGCCGGCTCCAAAGCCCATTTCCCGCATTTCTTCAGTAGCGGTGGAGTAACCTTCCTGCATGGCTAATTCAATGTCTTCAATCCCCTGTCCTTTATCTTCGACTTCAATTTTGATGGTTTCCGGGTTGAGCGTCAGGATTAATTCTCCTTTGTGGGCATACATGACTACGTTCATTTCTGCCTCATAAGAAGCAATGGCCACCCGGCGGACAATTGATGACGGGACGCCGATTTCTTGAAGAATTTCTTTGATTTCAGTCGAGACACTCCCGGCCCGACTGAAATCTCTGCCCCAAATGGTAAATGTTTGGATAAATTCATCTTGCCTATTCATCAGAGGTTGTTGACTGGTTTAGACTCCCTACTCCGGGAAGACCTGCTTGATAAAGAAGGCCACAGGCTTCGTACATCATCAATGGAGTTGATAAAATCGGAATATTCTTTTCCCGGGCGAACTTAATAGTCTGGGCGTCTGGTTTCTTTCCTCGGACATAAATAATAGCCTTGGCTTCAATAATATCAGCAGTGCGGACAGATTGAAGATTGGTCAAACCAGTGAGCAGAAGAATTCCAGGCTTGCCGAAGGCCAGGACATCGCTCATCAGGTCAGATCCGCCGGCAAATGTTATTTCTATGTCCAGACAGTGATTGCCATAGATGACTTCAGCCTGGAGGAGTTCTTTTATTTGGTGGAGAGTCATATTAATGTTCTTTCTCTATGGTTTTGATAATTATTTTCCCTTTTCGAATTATCCGTTCGGAGGGAGTGATGACAGTTGGGCAATTTTCCCAGCAAGCACCACAACCATTGCATTTGTCCAAGTCAACATAGCGAGGCTTTTTCTTGATTTTAACTTTGAAATTGCCGATATATCCGGAAATTTCTTCTATCTCGCTCCAGGTAAGCAGTTCAATATTGGGATGTTTACCTACTTCGGTCATTTTGGGTGTGAGGATACACGCGGAACAGTCGAGGGTAGGAAAAGTTTTATCCAACATGGCCATGTGTCCGCCGATAGAGGGTTCTTTTTCCACCAGATAGACTTTTTTGCCAGAATTGGCATAAGTCAGAGCGGCATGGATTCCAGCGATTCCTCCTCCCACGATGAGCACTTCCGGTCGAACCGGAACTTCTTTTTTGGACAAGGGGTCATGGAGGGCTACTCGACGAACAGCAGCGGAGATGAGAGCCTTGGCTTTTTTGGTGGCTTTCTCCGGGTCTTCTGTCACCCAGGAGACGTGCTCCCGGATATTTGACATCTGAAAATAAAAAGGATTGAGACCCGCCTCGGACGTCACTGCCCGGAAGGTGGGTTCATGCATCAGTGGTGAACAAGAAGCCACAACAACTCGATTGAGCTTGTGTTCGGTGATACTTTGTTTGATGAGTTCTTGCCCCGGATCTGAGCACATGAACTTGTATTCCCGGGCGATGACGACGTTGTCCAGTTTCGAGGCAAAATCAACAACTTCATAAACATTGACCTTTCCAGCGATGTTTGTCCCGCAGTGACAAACAAATACTCCTATTCTTGGCTGACCATTTTGGTTCATCTTATCCTCCTCTCTGAATTTTTTTCCACAGCGGGCTCAAAGAAATGATCGATCGTTTAAACCCAAGTTCATATTTATTAAGGCCAAAGGCCAGGCCCATAAGCTGGGAAAAGTAGAGGATCGGAATGTCAAATTTTTCCTTAAAGGTGCGAGCTACTTTGTCCTGGATTATTTCCAGGTTAAATTGACAGAGGGGGCAAATAGTGGCGATCACATCTGCCCCTTTTCTTTTGGCCTCTTTGAGAAGAATATAATTAAGTTGAGTGCCCACTTCTTCAATAGTCCCAGTTAGAGAGCCGCCACAACATTTGGTTTTGGCTGAATAATCAATCGGAGTGGCGCCGATGACTTCCATCACTTGGTCAAGAGTTACAGGATAATCAGGGTCATCGAATTCCGTATAAGGACGGACCAGCTGGCAGCCGTAGTAACAGGCGACTTTAAGGCCAACCAGCGGATTTTGAACTTTTGACTGAATGGTTTTCAGACCGACATCTTGAATAAGAACTTCCAGGGGATGTTTGACCTCTACCTGGCCATGGTATTCACAGTCAGCTTCTTTGAGAATGGCCAGTATTTTTTTAGCTTCTTCGGAACCATTGGTTAAGTATTGATTGGATTTTCTCAGGGTCAAATAACAACCGGCACAGGGAGCAAAAATATTCTTTCCTTCTTTTTCAGCCAGAGCCAAATTTCGTCCACAAATAGCGGCGGCCATCCGATCGTCGATGGCAAAGTAAGCAGTCGCTCCGCAACAGTTCCAGTCCNCAAGCTCCTCAAGAGCAAAGCCAAGTTCTCTAAAGACGGGCAGGATGGATTCCTCATAGTGTTTGGCATTGCCCTTGAGTGAGCAACCAGGATAATAGGCATACTCTTTCATTGTCCATCCTCCTTGACGGCTTTCAAGATTTTCTGGAGTTGTTTGGTATTCTTGATCCTTTCTCTCTTTAAACTCATTCGTCCGGTCTTGAGGAGTCTTATTCCTGTCGGAGCCATCTTGAGAAGTCCAAAGGGGTTCCAGGATTTTAAGTAGAGATTGAGAATGAGCCAGAGTTCGGAGCTGCGTCCGTTTTTGGCAATCATCCGATACATTTCTCGAGCCAGGACTGGAATAGCGAATTGTCCAGGATAGACCTTTTCCTGAATAGCTTTCCTTTTGAGGGCATACATAACATCAGTGATTTTGATTTTGGCTGGACACCGGACTTGGCAGGTATAACATGAAGAACACAGCCAGATAGTAAAACTTTTCAAGGCTTCTTCCCTAAATCCATTTTTAACAAAGGCAATGATTTTGCGGGGAGGATAATCCATGTAGATGGCCATGGGGCAGGAACTGCTGCAGGTTCCACATTGAATACAGCGATCAATTTCGTCACAATGGGACATCTCTTTGATTTCGTCAAGAAAATCTCGCGAAAGCTCTTCCTCAAACTTTATTTTTCTCTGGATTTCCATGAGTCCTCCTTATGGAAAATTTAAAAAAGGAAGGTGTATTTGTGGGGTGTAAATTCCTGATGGTTGGCAGATGATGCCGTATTTTTATCAAAAATTATGCCTTTAAAANGAGATAAAAATCGGCTTACCGATAATTAGGTNAGTATTTAACTTCCTGCATCAATTATTCTTATTGTAATTATCGGAAAACTCAATGTCTTCCAATAATTACAGATGATTTTATTTATTCTCTTCGGTTCTGTCAACAGAAAATTTTAATTTTTAGCAATGAAATTTTGGCTGAATTGGGCCGGGATAATTAGAATATTTTGTTCAAATTATATAGGAATATCTTAATAGAATATAACTAAAATTGATGATTATCCTTCTTTATTTTAAGAAATTAGTGGTAGGACGTTGAAATTTGATGGAGCCATTTTTGAAAAATTTTTGCTTGAGTTGTAAAGTGAAAAAACTCTATTTTTTTTCTGCCGAAGGCAGGCCAGCGAGAAGGTTTTCCAAATCTTGGGTGAGCTTTTCCCAGACCTGGTAAAAGTGATCAAGTTGATGCCGCAGCTCAGAGTATTCTTTTTGGAGTCTAGCTATTTCTTCACCTTTTTTCTGGTAAGTTTGAGGTTGGGCCAATATCTCTTCCAGTTCTTTTTTTCTTGTCTCCAGAGAGATTATTTTTCGCTCGGTATCTTCAATCTTAAGTCTTAGGGTTCGTCTTTTCTGGCTGATGGCCTGACGGGCTTCAGCTTCCTGGCGGCGTTGTTCTTTTGTTTTGCGTCCCGGGGGAGAGAGTTTTTTGAGGCCAAAAAGAGAGTCGTCGGNCTTTCCGGGAGTTAAAAATGGAATGGAGGTGGTTGACCACCGAGTGTTTTTCTGGCCTTCCGGTAGTAACAATTGTTGATGGACGATGTTTCTTTTGACTGAATAATAAGAATAATTTCCCGGGTAAGTAATTAATTGTTTGTTTTTTATTTCGATAACTTTGTGGACGATCTTATCGAGGAAATACCGGTCATGGGAGATGATTAACAGGGTTCCTTCATAGCCCCGAAGGGCTTCCTCCAGGGCTTCTCGAGCGATTAAATCGAGGTGAGTGGTGGGCTCATCCATGATCAAAAAGTTGGCAGGGGAAAGGAGAATTTTAGCCAGGGAGATCCGGGCCTTTTCTCCTCCAGAGAGAACGCCAATTTTTTTATATATTTCATCACCGCTAAACTGAAAAATTCCCAATACTTCCCGGATATAAGGCAGGCGATCAGCTGGTGTGGAACTAACTACTTCCTCATATATTGATGATTCCGGGTTCAAGGTGATGGTGGGCAATTGGGCATAGTAACCTATTTGAGTTCTGGGGCCAAGCTGAATTCGGCCCTCCTGGGGTTTTAACTCGCCGGTGATAAGTCGGGTTAAAGTTGTTTTGCCAGAGCCATTGGCCCCAACCAGAGCTACTTTTTCTCCCCGACTGAGATGAAGGTCAACCTTTTCGAAGAGCCAATCCTGATTTCTGTAGCGAAAGAAAACTTGCTCCATGATCAGAACATCTTTATAACTGGGGGAATTTATTGGCAGCCGGAAATTGAGACGGGGGAGAGGGGGCGGGGGGGAGAGGGGTTCCATTTTTTCCAGGAGTTTAAGCCGACTTTGAACTTGCCGGGCTCTTTTTTTATCGCTTCTATATTTTTGAACAAACCGCAGGATCCTTTCTCGTTCAGCTAATTGTTCATCATATTTTTTTCTCTGGAGTTCAATTTTTTTCCTTTTATCCTGGAGATAGAGACTATATTTTCCAGGATATTTGGTTAAAGAGCCTTCTTCTAATTCATAAATTTCATCGGCCAGGCGGTCGATAAAATAACGGTCATGAGAAACGATAACAATTGCTCCTTTAAAATCAAGGAGGTATTGTTCCAGCCATTCCAGAGCTGACAGATCAAGATGATTGGTCGGCTCATCAAGAAGAAGCAGCTCAGGTTCCTGGAGGAGAAGCCGAGCCAGATAAGCCCGCATAGCCCAGCCGCCGCTGAAAGTCGAGAGGGGGCGATGGAAATCTTCTGGAGAAAAACCCAATCCTGAAAGGAAGATTTTCGCTTGGGATTCAACCTGATAGCCTTCCAGAGCCTGAAATCTTTCCTCAAGATTTCCCAGACGACTCAGTAAATGAATTGAGTCTTTTTCTCCGGTGGCTAATTTATTTTGAATTTGGCGAATTTCTCTTTCCAGGTTAAGGATATCCGGCCGTCCCTGGAGAACGTGCTCCATAACAGTCGAGTGGGCCAGGGTAATCTCTTCTTGAGGAAGATATCCTATCCGAAAATTACGGGGGATTATTATTTCTCCTTTCTGGGGGCTTAATTCCCCGGCGATAAGTCTGAGAAGAGTTGTTTTTCCAGAACCATTAACTCCAATAAGGGCCAGACGTTTTCCAGGAGGGATTGCCCAGGAGACGCCAGAAAGAATATTCCGACCGGCAATTGAATAATGGATATTTCTGAGAGTAACCATGCCTCTTTTCCTTCAATGGGAGCGCGACTTTATGATAACTGAGCGGATGAGAATTGCCAACCAGGCTTCCCTTTAAGGGTAGGGCAGGAAAAAAGCAAAGATGAGAGGAAATCAAGCAGCTTCGCCGGAAAGAATTTTTAATGACTAGTGAATTTTGTATAATAAACCTGGTGGATAGTCAAAGACAGTCTTCTTCCTGGTTAATAAGGGCAGCCTCCCCCGGTGATTTAACGGCTATTATCCAGCTTCTCCAACAGAGAAATCTTCCCACTGAGGGAATAGCGGAACACCTGGTTAATTTTCTAGTAGGAGAAGTCAAAGGGAGGATTATCGGTACAGTGGGACTGGAGCTCTATGGAACAAAGGGGGTNGTTCGTTCTTTAGCCGTGGTCAGTCAGTTTCAAGGGCGGGGTTACGGGCAGAAATTGCTTTGGGCTATTCTTGGACAGGCCAAAAGGCTGGGTCTAACCCGGGTTTACCTGTTGACCGAGACAGCGGAGACGTTTTTTGCCCGCTTTGGATTTTCCCGAATAAATCGGGATAAAGTTGATCCTCTGGTGGCCGCTTCCCCCGAATTTACCAATCTTTGTCCCTTGACGGCCACCTGTATGACGTTGTCCTTAATAGATTTTTGTCCCGAAGGAGAATAAGATGCCGGTTCAATTTTTAAGACATCGGGAGGCAACCAAGAGAGGAATTGTTACTCTGGCTGGAAATTTTTTTAGATCGGTTAACCATGATTGGAGCTGGAAGAAAAAACGGAGAAGGTCGAATAAATAATAAATAAGGTTAATGGAAAAAAATCGTCAAAGATTTAGCNTGAAATTAGCTAAAAAATTCCTTTCGAGGGCCACAAAGTCAGACCTTGGANGGAGGGCTTTTGTTGCGTTCTTTTATTTTTTTGGCGGGCTAAGGGAGTCAGCTTTTCCTCAGCCCGCAGAGGTAATATTATTTGGAGGAAATAATATGATTTTTAATTTTAATAGGGTTATTAAACAAAGGGTTGTAAAACAAACATTTCCCAAAGGGGAGTTCAAATGAAGACATCCAACTCTGCTTTTTATGGCTATCAAGGACGATGGGCCTGGGTTGATTTAACGACCAGGAAAGTTAGAGTCACCGAAGCTTCGGCGGATATTTATCAAAAATTTATTGGCGGACGGGGAGTTCAAGCAGCTCTGCTCTGGGATAAGATTCAAAGCTCTGGACCACTCAGTGATCCTTTGAGTCCAGAGAACCGGATTATTATCGGGAGCTCCTCTTTAAATGATACGCCAATTCCCACTGCGGGCCGAGGCTCCTGTTCTTTTATCAGTCCACTGACTTACTCTCCCCGCCAGGTCACCTGGCTCAAGGAGCACCAGCCAGTTTATGGTTTGCTCACCCATTCGAGTTGTGGCGGTCATTTTCCCAATAGGCTGAAAAGAGCCGGCTTTGATCAGATTATTATTGATGGTCGGGCCGACCGACCGGTACGGCTGGTGGTGGCNGAGGGAGAGGTNGAGATTATTGAGGCCGAGGACGCACTCTTTGAAACAGTTAATGGCCAGCCTATTGTTCGGCCCACTTCAGCCATAATTGCTTATCTGGAGAAGAAGTACCCTGGTTCATCCACTCTTTGTCTGGGCCCAGCTGGCTGGAATTTGGTGCCTTATGCTAATTTAACCGCCGATTACCATCGTAATTTCGGCCGGGGAGGAGGTGGCGCCGTCTTTGGCTCGAAGAATTTAATTGCGGTGACTGTCCGGGGGAAAGAACCTGTAAGAATATTTAATAATAAGCTGTTTGACCACCTGGCCCGCCAGTTGGATGAGCTCATTCGCTCTGATGTAGCTGATTCTCAAAAAACTGTTTCTTTTCGACCGGAGACAGGCACAACCTGGTGGTTGGATCGAGCCTTTAAAGGAGGTTTTCTTGGTGGTAAAGGTGGTTATCTTCCCTGGCATAATTTTGATGAAGGTTACTTTGAACCGTCCCTTTATGAGAAGGTTTCCACCAGAGCTTTTTTGGAAATTGCCGGCCAGCATCAGGTCTGTCATCGCTGTCGCTATATTTTTTGTACTCGCCGGGCTAAAGTCGACACGGGCCGCTATAAGGGAGAAGGAGTACGGCCGGAATTTGAAACAATCGCCCTCTGGATTAATTGCTGTCTTCTTGACCGTGAAGCTATCTTTTACTTGAACAAGAGAGCTAATGAATTGGGTATGGACACAATGAGTTTTGGCAGCCTCGCCGCCACCGCCATGGAGCTTACTGAAAAGGGATTCCTGGAGGATTATCAAAGCTCTCTCCACTTCGGCGCGGTGGAGGAGATGATAAGTTTCCTGGAGAGCATTGCTTATCAATCCTCTCCTCTGGGACGGCTTTTTGGTCGGTATCCCGATAGTATTATTGATGAATTGACGGCCAGAGTTTCTCCNCCTGATGAGAAGGAGATTGTTTTTTGTTTTACCCAAGCTTACGGGGGTTTGGGATATGCTGGGATAGAACCCAAGGTTTTTCCCGGGATGTTTACCGCTTATGGAACATCAAACCGGGGGCGGGGTGACCATACCTATGCCTGGACAATTCAGGCGGAAGAAGCGGGCTTAGTCGAGCCAGAGGAATTAGCGGCTTATATCATTCAGTCTCAACAGGCGAAGGCGTTGATCGACTCTCTGGGGCTCTGCGATTTTTTTACCGGTGATATTTTCTCTGAGTTATTCCTCTCTCTCTATCAGGCCCTGACCGGAGTGGCCTATGATGGTGAGTCATTCCGAGAATGTGGTCAAAGAATTTATCACCTCGAACGGAAAATAAATAATCTCCAGGGGAGAAAGAGAAAATATGATGCCTTTATTCCCCCTAAATTTCTTCTACCTCTGACAGAAGGTCCTTATGCTGGCCGGGCAGTTGACCCCGATTTTTATTACCAAATCCTTGATTTTTATTACCGCCTGCAGGGTTGGACAGAAGAAGGTGAAGTCCGTGAAGATAATTTCTAGTGTTTGAATTTTCATTGAGATTTTTTTATAATCCTCCCAACGATGGTCAATAAAATAATAGATATCGAACACATTTGCACTCTAGCGGCTCTTCACTTAACCGAAGAGGAGAAAAAGGAACTGGTTCCCCAATTGGAAAAGATAGTCGAGTGGGTGAAACAGATTGCTGAATTGGATTTATCCCAGATTGAAGAAAATTCTTACCCGGCAATAGATTTCCCGGCCCCTTTTCGTTCTGATACAGTCCAACCCAGTTTAACTGTGAAAGAGGCGCTAATCAACGCTCCGGAGAGAGGCAGAGATTTCTTTAAAGTTCCAAAGGTAATCGAGGGCAAGGAATGATACCTGATTCAGCCCGCAAATTGGCTCGTCTTGTCCGAGAGGGAGAATTGCAAGTCAAGGATGTGGTGGAGCATTTTCTCCAGAGGATCAACGAAAAGGAGCCTCAGCTTCGGGCTTTTATTACTGTTTGTGCAGAAGAAGCTTTAGCTCAGGCCAGAGCTATTGATGAGGGACGTCTATCTCGCCAGGGCCCCTTGGCTGGGGTGCCCGTAGCCATTAAGGACAATATTGTCACCAAGAAGGTGCGAACCACCTGTGCTTCTCGGATCCTGGAGAATTTTTACCCTCCTTATGATGCCACGGTAGTGGAAAAGTTAAAAAAAGCCGGCGCTATTATCGTTGGAAAGACCAACCTGGATGAATTCGCGATGGGTTCCTCAACTGAAAATTCAGCTTTCTTTCCCACCAGAAATCCCTGGAATTTAGAGTATGTTCCCGGAGGCTCCAGCGGAGGTTCAGCCGCTGCGGTGGCTGCTGGCGAGGCTCCGCTGGCCCTCGGTTCAGATACAGGTGGTTCAGTCCGCCAACCAGCTGCCTTTTGTGGTCTGGTTGGACTCAAGCCAACCTACGGCCGGGTATCCCGTTATGGGCTGGTGGCCTTTGCTTCTTCACTGGATCAGATCGGGCCTTTAGCCCGCTCTGTTGAAGATTGTGCTCTGTTAACCCAAGTTATCGCCGGTCATGACCAACGGGATTCAACCTCCGCTAGCCAGCCTGTTCCAGATTATTTGAATGAACTCAATCAACCTTTAGAATCATTGAAAATAGGCGTAATTTCAGAAGACTTCTTGCGGGGNGTNGACCCGGAGGTTAAGGAAGCTTTTGAGCGGACAATCAAATATTTGGAAGAAGAAGGGGCCCAAATCGATGAATTGAAATTTTCTTCTTGGGAGTTTGCGTTACACTGTTATTATATTATTGCTCCTTCGGAAGCCAGCTCCAACCTGGCTCGCTATGATGGGGTTCGTTATGGCTTTCGAGATAAGGCAGCTGCGCGATTGCGCTCCATGTATCAGCAAACGAGGACTTTCGGCTTTGGACCAGAAGTAAAGCGTCGAATTATCCTGGGTACCTTTGCCCTGAGTGCCGGGTATTATGAGGCTTATTATGGTCAGGCAAGCCGGGCTCGGCTTTTAATAAGCCAGGAATTTTCTGAAGCCTTGAAGAANGTGGATTTCATTCTGACACCAACCACACCTGAACCGGCCTTTAGGTTTGGGGCTAAAGCAGATCCCATTGCTATGTATTTATCGGATGTCTTTACAGTGACCGCTAACCTGGCTGGAGTTCCGGCTATTTCTCTTCCTGTAGGCAGGTCCAAGAAAGGATTGCCTATCGGAATTCAATTTATAGGCGATTTTTTTCAAGAATCTAAGCTCTTTAGGCTTGCTTTTTTATTAGAAAAAAAAGTAGAATTTAGAAAAGAATATAATAAAATAAATTAGGAAGGAGGAAGAATGAATCGGAAAGTTCTTTCCATTATTGGTGTCTTAATTCTTTTTCTGGGATTCCAGAGCTGTGTCTCTAAGCCGGAAAAAAACCTTTTAAAAAGATACTTTGATGCTGTCTCTCTCAAAGATACAACCACCATGTCAACCATGGCTTTGGAGCCGGTAAGCATTGATTTTGACAGCTGGGAAATTGTAGCGATTGGAGAAGAAGTAGTTGAACCCTTCAAACTTCCAGAAATGGACAAGAAAGAACAGGAACTTAAAAAACAGGTTGAAGAATCGGTCGGTATAACTCTGGATGCACGCGATGCTCTTGATGAAGCTAAATTTGAGCTGGAGAATGCCCGGACTCGCTCAGCCCGGCGTGCCGCCCGCAAGAAAGTTGAAGAAATGCAAAAGAAATACGATGAGCAGTACGAAAAGCATAAGAATCTCCAGAAAGAATATAACGAAGCCAAGGCAGCAGCTGCTCGAGAAGAAGAGATTGCCACCTTTTCTCTAGGGGCAGGAGAATTACCCACTATCAGGACTTTCACCGGTGAAGTTAGGTTCAAGACGGTTGATGTAGCGGTTAAACAAAAGGATGGTGAAACCAAGACTTATCGTTTTCACCTGAGAAAATATGATTTAACCGACGAGTCTCTGGGACGTCATTATCGAGGTCGGTGGATTATCGTGAAAATCGAAGAGGTTAAATAGTAGTTTAATTNAATAGCCCGAATTACCTGAAATCAGACAATCTATTCTATTGACACATTTCGCCAATTAGTTTATAAATAAGCATCCCCAATCAGATGGGCCGTTAGCTCAGAGGGAGAGCACCGGCCTTTTAAGCCGGGTGTCGCTGGTTCGAGTCCAGCACGGCTCACCACTTAAGCGCCCCTGTCGTCTAGCCAGGCCTAGGACATCGCCCTTTCAAGGCGGCAACACGGGTTCGAATCCCGTCGGGGGCGCTCTCTTTTTGACTTAAAAAGATCTATTCAACAACCCTTTTAAAAGCCGATTTCGATGGTCTTGATTTCGTTTTTTCTGAAAGACAGGACAAGGCGTTGGCCCTGATAGGATAATTTCTTCTGACGGTTTTCCATCAAATCGGTTTCATAGATGACGTGGGGTTTTTTATAAAATTCGACGGTAGCCTCAGTGGAGAGCCCTTCTGCTTCATAGANGCGGAAGATAAGAGTATCTCGGTCTTCGGCTTTTTTAATGGCAGCCAGGATAATATTAGATGGGCTTACCTTAAAGAATGATAATTCAGGAGGGAGTAAAGACGGGGAGTTCTCGGCCGACGGTTTCTTCTCCAACAATATCGCTTTTAAGGGCACATTAAATTCGTAAGCTCTGAGGACTGTATCCGCTTGGCGCCAATCGCCCTGATGGGGATAAAGTGCATANGAGAATTCATGCTTACCTCGGTCGGCCAGGGGATCGGGCCAGACAGGCGAACGCAGCAGAGTTAATCTTATGACNTTGTTCTTAATGTCATGGCCATATTTACAGTTATTAAGCAGGCTGACGCCATAATCATCATCCGAAAGATCAGCCCAGCGAATGGCTGAGACTTCAAAGCGAGCTTTTTCCCAGGGAGTATTTCTGGTTGTNGGACGTTGAATAAAAGCATAAGGAATTTCATAGGTAGCCTGCTTGCTTTCCACTTCGACGGGAAAAGCGACTTTGAGCAGGGTGTGTTCTTCCCACCAATCGGCTGTCATTTTGATATCAATCCGGGGAAGGTCATTATAAAGAATGATCTCCTGAGTAAAGAAGGAAGAGGGAAAGTCAGTGGTCGGTTCCCGCCGGGCTTTGGCCAGCCCCAGAAAACTTTTGTGAATTTTTATGGAGGCGAAAACGGGGCCTTGTTGGCCAATTTCGATCCGGTCATATTTATCCAGAGTCCACTGCCGTCCGGTATAGCCGATATTCCAGGCATCCCAATTGGAGGGGATATCTTCAAAAAGTTGTAATTGATTGGCCTGTTGGTGCTGGGAGACAACTTCTCGTTTAGCCTGTTTGTCAAANATGCTGATAATGTTACCTGTTTCCGGATGCAACACAAGCTTGAAGAATTTATTTTCCAGGGTGAATTTTTCCACCTGGAGAGTGGTTTTGTAGGAGAGAGAAGGAGCCTGGCGCACTTGATAAAGTTTATAGCCTACGGCCGGGACATCTTTAGCCAGGAAACAGAGTAATTTCCCGCTGCGGGTGGTTATAATCTGGGAAGGAACAATTTCTCCGCGGTGATTTTCGACGACAAGGTTCTCCCGGNCAGCTAACCGGGCGGGAAGAATGACTTTCACCAAACCGTCTCTGTTCCAGGAAAGAGAATTGAAGACCAGGAGGGGCAGGTGATTTACGGGTGGAGCGGTTTTGATTTTTTTAGCCAGAGAGAGAAGACCGTGGTTAGTTACACGCCGAGTAATGGCGGCCGCTCGCCGGTAGAATTCTTCCGCATCACGATAAACCGGATGAATACTTGAGCCTGGCAGGATGTCATGGAATTGATTGAGGAGAACATTCTTCCAGGCTCGCGTCAGGGGTTTCTGCGGATAGCGTTCTCCCCAGAGAAAACAGAGAGATGCGATTTTTTCAGCTTCGGTTAACCGGGCTTCTGATTGACGGTTCCATTTTTTTATTCTGGCCTGAGTGGTGTAAGTGCCGCGGTGATACTCAAGATACAATTCGTCTTTCCAGAGAGGAATAGTTTCAGCGGCCTTTTTCTTGATTTTCTGGATAAATTCGTGGAAGGGTTTATGGATTAAATGAGGGAAAAGGGCCTGTTTCTGGTGAGCCCGAGCCCGGTCGAGCATTTCCCGGTTGGGACCGCCGCCGTGGTCTCCAAGTCCGTAGAGGATATATGTTTTTTGTAAACCGGTATTTCTTTCAAAGTTTTTCAGGCCTTCAATCATTCTTTCGGCCCGGAGGGTACCCACGTATCCGGTTGGCGGGAAGTAAGTGAGAATTCTCGATCCGTCAGGAGCTTCCCACCAGAAAAGGAAATAGGGAAAAGAGGTGGTATCGTTCCAGAAGATCTTCTGAGTGACAAAGGCTTTGAAACCGGATTTCACCAGAAATTGGGGCATGTTCCAGTTGTAGCCGAAAGAATCGGGATTCCAGCCAATGGTCACCTCAACACCGAATTTTTCTTGGAAATAGCGTTTACCGTAAAGAATCTGGCGGACAAATGACTCACCATCAATCAGATTGCAATCCGGCTCGACCCACATGCCGCCAACGATTTCCCAGCGGCCTTCACGGACCTTTTGGCGAATTTTTTCAAAGAGCTCCGGGTATTTTTCTTCGATCCATTGATAAAGCTGGGCCTGACTCTGGATATAGATAATCTCCGGATATTCATCCATATTTTGGAGAATTGTCTCAAAGGTAGCCCGACCGACTTCTATGGTTTCCAACCATCTCCATAACCAGGCCAGGTCGATGTGGGAGTTTCCACCGACATAGATAGTAAAACTTTTGGCATATTTAATAACCGGTTGGAGTTCGAAATAGAATTTCTTGAGGCTATTTTCAACTTTGGAGTAGTTCCCTTCCTTGATTGCCTCGAGATTGATCTGGCGAGCGGCTTTGAAGAAAGCTTCCAGAACCCTTTTATTTTCCTTCGAGTTAATCCTTTTGCGGTAAATTGGGGAGAGGGGGCGGAGACGGTGAGGTGGTTGGGGGGGGCGAGGAGATAATTCCAATAATTGCCAGCCCAGTTTTAAGTCAAGCAGGCATTTATTTAATTTTTGTTCGGCCTGAATAGCTTGGGGATAGACCAGCCGGGCCTGTTGAAGCTGGAGATAAGTGCCGGGTTCAGCTTTTTTCCGGGGAATTAAAGGCAGTCGTCCCTTGTTTTCCAGACGAAGAGCAATAAGACAGCTGCTNTGGGGTTTGGCCTGGGCAATGATAGGGAAAGATTTAGTAATGGTTCGTGATGAGTTCCCGAAATCCAAGGTAAAGTTTTGAATTAATTGGCCATTAAGAAAAATTTTCCCGGCAAAAATACCCAGGCCCCGGAAAGTCATCTGGAGAGATATTTCCTGACCGGTGGTGGGAATGGCGGCGAAATAAGGGGGAATAATTACCTGGTGGCGAAGCCAGATGACTTTGCTTTCGCGCAAAGTAAAAGTGCGCCGGCGTGAAGACCAGTGAGAATCATCAAATGAGGGAGAAGCTGCCTCGGGAGAGTCGCTTGTGGATACTTTCCAGGTGGAGATAGTTGGATCAATCAGGGATTCAAATTCCTGAATAAGCTTTTGAATTTTTTGGTCTTCTTGAGCCCGGAGAGGAATTAATATGATTAACGATATAATAAGAGAAATAACCAGAAGATGACGATATTGGTTTTTCATTGGAATCTCCCTTCTAAGAAAATGGTTTAGACACCATCGAAAGCGGATGCATCTTATCAATTCGCCGACGAAAGGTCAATATAGGGAGGAGGAAGAGACGTATCTAGTCGTTTTTAAATTTTTTGTGCAGCCAAAAAAGACAGACGGCCGGCAGTTGATAAATAGCCAAGATTACCGGGGCGAGAATAAGCCAGTAAATATTGAATTCCGGAAGGAAGAGAAGGATAAAGAAGACAATACCAAAAATAGAAAAGATTATTGAGAGAACCAGAAANAAGGGGCTGAGAAATTTAAGTTTATTCATAACAAAGTTCGATCTATGAAATTATAGAAATTTTTGAGTGAAAAATCCTTGTTTTTTTGAAATAAATCCCGAAGATTCTTCTTTAAGGCTGCAGGATAAATCCTTCTTTAAAGAGAGATAAGCAGGCATCAACGACCTTGGGATCGTAGAGTTTGCCCTTATTTTGCTTTATTTCTTTTAGAGCCTCCTGTATGGCCTTGGCTGGTCGGTAAGGACGGTGGGAAGCCATCGCCTCCACTACATCAGCCACGGCAATGATGCGAGCCTCTAATAGGATTTGGCCGTTTTTTAATCCCTGGGGATAACCACTGCCATCAAGGCGTTCGTGGTGTTGATGAACAATTTCAGCAATTGGCCAGGGGAATGCAATATTTCTGAGGACTTCGTAGCCCACTTGGGGATGGGTTTTAATGATATTAAATTCCAGCTCGGATAATTGCCCTGGTTTGCTCAAGATCTCAGCCGGGATATGGATTTTGCCGATGTCATGGACTTCAGCCGCCAGTTTAATGGCGTCAATTGTTTCCCGGGGTAAATTCATTTTTTCCCCAATAGCCGAAGAAAGGAGGGCGACCCGTCGTTGATGACCGGCGGTATAAGGATCCCGCATTTCAATCGTTGAGGCTAGGGCCTGAATGGTCCCAGTCATCGCTTTGGTTAATCTTTCCAGGCTTTTTAGCTGTTCTGCTTCCGCCTTACGTTGGGCGGTAATGTCAGCCAGGGTGAGAACTACCCCGCTGATTTCCTGTTTTTCATATTCAATANGAGCCACCAGCGGAGCCACAGGGGTGAGATGACCGTCTTCCCGTCGCAAGAGACAGCGGGGAGGAAAGGTAAATTGAGAACATAAATGAATGTCCTTGATCGGAATATCAATAGTTTTTTTGGTTGTTTCATCGATTATTTTGACCACTTTGGTTAAAGGTTGGCCCAGAGCTTTGGCTTCTGAGCAGCCGGTGAGTTTAACAGCCAGAGGGTTCATGAAGGTTATCCGGCCGCGGGAGTCAGTAGCAATAACGCCTTCCCGGATACTGGTTAAGATGGTGGACAACCATTGTTCTCTTTCTTTCAGCCGGTTTTCCATCTTGAATTTGTAAAGCGCTACTTCAATGGTGGTTCGCAATTCTCTTTCTTCGAAAGGTTTGAGCAGATAGCCGAATGGTTCTGATTTTTTCGCCTGTTCCACGGTAATCTGGTCAGTATAGGCGGTCATGTAGATGATCGGGATATTGAGATTGAAATAAATGTAGGAAGCCGCCTCCACCCCGGCTCGTTTACCCTCGAGCATGATGTCCATAAGGACAACGTCAGGTTTTAACTCTTCGGCTTTTTTAATGGCTTCTGAGGCAGTGTTGACCACCGCGACGACATCATACCCGGTGTTGGTCAGCATGTGGTGAATATCGCGGGCGATGATGACCTCATCTTCTACCAGAAGAACTTTTGTTTTTTTCATGGTCAACGTCGTTTTATAATCCCCTTAAAATTAAATTGGCTAGCTTTTTCCTGACTGATAGGGGCAGCTAGCCAGAAAGCTGAGAGGGAAAGGGTAGTTAATAGAAAGGGAATCCATCATCTTACCTTTTAATATGCAAAAAAATTATGACAATGTAAAGGATGTTTTAATTTGCGTTAGAAAGAGGAGATCGTTTTTAATGATGAATTGGAGAAAAACGCCAGCTTGCCTGGTGGTTAATCTCATTGATGTCCAGAGCTTGGTAGAAGAGAGGGGATTTTTCCTGCCGGAGAAAAGTCGGTTGGGAATTAATGTTCGATGAATGGAGAGAAATTAGACTAGAGTAATTTGATTGAAAATATTAGAAGAAAAAAAGAGTGCGCCCGGAGAGATTCGAACTCCCGACCTTCTGATTCGTAGTCAGACGCTCTATCCGGCTGAGCTACGGGCGCACNCAACTCGTGGTGAGCGTGTTCAATATAGCCTAACCTACGGGAATTTTCAAGGGTTGGGACAGCCTCGTTGTTTCCTTAGTCCTCGGCCAAGAAAGAAGAGAGGCACCGCCGGCTAAGAATCTGGAAGCCCGGAGAAAAGAACGCAAGAAAAGAAATAGGTGTACCAGGCGTTGAAAGGAGAGGTGGTGGGCGGTACTGGGTTCGAACCAGTGACCCCCGGTTTGTAAGACCGGTACTCTACCCCTGAGCTAACCGCCCAGCAATCAGTCTAATAGTTGAGGACTGGTGTTCCTAAAATTAGAGAAATCCCCCCTCTTTGTCAAGTCTAAGGGGAGAGATGGTATTCTGGCCGATGATGGAGTTTGGCCTCCAGGGGATTAGCAATTGACATAATCGAAGGGGTGTGATAAAGTGAAAATCCATCTCCCAATCTGGTGAGAGCATTAAATTCTGAGTCAATCGAGGTAATCCAATGTTTGCGGTGATAAAAACAGGTGGTAAACAGTACCGAGTCCAGGAAGGCGATATCCTGGATGTCGAAAAACTCGACTACGAGGTGGGTCAGGAGATTGAGTTTAAAGATGTCCTCTTGGTGGAGGATGATGAAAAAACTTTAATTGGCACTCCACTAGTTGATAAAGCTAAAGTTGTGGCGGTTGTTCTCGAGCATTTTAAAGGGGAAAAAGTTATTGTCTTTAAGAAAAAAAGACGGGAACAATACAAGCGGAAAAAGGGCCACCGGCAGCAACTGTCGAAAGTGAGAATCGAAAAGATNCTGGTGGGTGAGGAGAAAGTGAAGAAGGCAGTGCCGGCTAAGGCCAAAGCTAAGGCTCCGGCTAAAAAGAAACCAGCTCCAGCCAAAGCGGCCTCAGCTCCCCCAACCAAGAAGGTAACAGAAAAAGAAACTCTCCCTGCTCCTCAAGAGGAAAAGAAAGCCGCTCCCNGAAAAAAGCCAGTCCCCAAAAGGAAGGATGAAGCAGCCAAGAAAGAACCAGCTGGCCGGAAGAAGAAGGCTGCCCCCGCTCCCTCCAAGAAAGAGATAACCACTACCGGTAAAGCCTCTCCGAAAACAGGCAGCGTGAAGAGGAAAGCTTCCTCAGAGAAACCCGCTCCCAAAGCAAAAAAGACCGAGCAAGAAAAAGAGACTAAGGAGTAAGAAAAATGGCGCATAAAAAATCAGGTGGCAGTGCGAAAAACGGTCGGGATAGTCATTCCAAAAGATTAGGCGTCAAACGTTTTGGCGGGCAGTTTGTCCGCGCCGGCTCCATAATTGTTCGCCAGAGAGGGACTCCTTTTAAACCCGGGTTAAATGTGGGCCGAGGCAAAGATGATACTCTATTTGCTTTAACTGATGGTTACGTTAAATTCATGGTTAAGGGGAAAAGAAATAAAGTCGTCTCGGTCATCCCGAGAGAAGAGGTGGCTGCGCCCAGCTGATGTTTATTGACCAGGTCGAAGTAACCCTTCTGGCGGGAAGGGGAGGAGACGGTTGTCTCAGTTTCCGACGCGAGAAGGGCGTCCCTCGAGGAGGACCTGACGGAGGTCGTGGCGGGGATGGAGGAAGTATTTACTTAGTAGCTGATTCCCACCTTAACACGCTGGCCTATTTTCGTTTTCATCCTATAATCAAAGCTCCCCGGGGAGCTCATGGCCAGGGGAATAATCGGCAGGGAAAGAAAGGAAAGGACCTCTACTTGCGGGTGCCTGTCGGCACCGTGGTCAAAGAAAAGGAAAGTGGCGAGGTCGTTTTTGATTTTACCCAACCAGGTCAGACTTATCTCGCGGTTCGCGGCGGTCGGGGGGGACGGGGGAATGCTTCGTTTGCTACGTCCACTCATCAGGCCCCTCGTTTCCGGGAAAGAGGAACACCGGGAGAGGAAAAGAGTTTTATTCTGGAGTTGAAATTAATTGCTGATGTCGGTCTGGTTGGTTTTCCCAATGTGGGCAAGTCCACGCTTATTTCCCGGATTTCAGCGGCCCGGCCCCGGATTGCGGACTATCCCTTCACTACTTTGATTCCTCATCTCGGAGTAGTTGATGTTGACGAAGTCAACAGCTTTGTGGTGGCGGATATTCCCGGGCTTATTGAAGGGGCCAGCCAGGGGCAGGGGCTGGGGAGTCGCTTTCTCCGTCATATTGAAAGGACGAAAATTCTGGTTCATCTGATCGATGTTTCCCCTTATTCCGGGCGGGATCCTGTCGAAGAATATCATGTTCTCAGAAAGGAATTGGCTGCCTTTAATCCCCAACTGGTGGAGCGGCCCCAGGTCATTGTGGCCAATAAAATCGATCTTCTCTCGCCCGCCGGCCTCGAGAGAGAACGCCTGGAGAAAGTGAAGAATTTGGCGCAAGAGTTAAACTTACCTTTTTTTTCGATATCAGCTATCAAAGGAGAAGGCTTACGTCCTTTAGTTAACGAATTGTATCAAATATTACAAAAGGAAAAAGAGNATCACGGACAGTATGAGACGAACGAGTAAATTAGGGTTATTTGGCGGCACCTTTAACCCCGTCCATCTGGGCCACTTGCAAGCCGGCGAAGAAGTTTACCGAAAAGCCCAACTGGATCGCATTCTTTTTATTCCTTCTTATATCCCTCCTCATAAGAAGGTACGAAATATTGCTCCAGCTGAACATCGCCTGGCCATGCTCCGATTAGCGCTGGCCGGTCGACAGGAATTTATTCCTTCAGCCATTGAGATCGAAGACCATCGGACCTCCTATTCCATTTTTACCCTGAGAAAAATAAAGCGGCTTTATCCGCGGGCGGAACCATTTTTCCTCATTGGGGTTGATGCCTTCCTGGACATCGAGACATGGAAGGATTATGAACTTGTCCTAGAAGAGAGCAATTTTCTGGTCATGAGCCGACCGGGTTACCAGTTGGCAGAAGTGAAAAAGGTCCTGGCGAAACGGTGGCAGTCTAAAGTGGCCTGGTTGGAAGAGGGAGAACAGCTGGATCTCCTGGCCCCGGATTACACTATTTTTTTGGTGGAAATAAATGCTTTACCTATTTCGGCTTCAGAAGTAAGAGAAAGAGCCAGGCGGGGGGAATCGATTGCTGGACTTGTTCCGGCGGCCGTCGCCGACTATATCCGCCAACATCGCCTCTATCAGGATAAGCCATGAAAGAAAAAATTTCTGTCTCGACCATTAAGAATTTAAATTTGCCCAAGAGAGCTCTGCCCCAGACGGTACGACTAGTGGTTAAATTGGGTCTGGCCAAGAAGGGTGAGGAGATAATGGTTCTCAAACTTAGTGAATTAACATCCTTTACCGATTATTTTATCATCATGCATGGCCAATCGGAGCGACAAATTCTAGCCATTTATGAGCATATTGAGACTGAATTGAAAAAGATCAATCTCCGTCCCCTGGGAGTGGAAGGGGTGGCCAATGCGGAATGGGTGCTTATGGATTATGGCGATTTTATCGTTCATATATTCTCCCGCCAGGCCAGGGAGTATTATTCTTTAGAAAAACTCTGGGGTGATGCTCCTAAAGCGGTCTGGAAATAATCCCTCTGGAAAATTTTAGATATTTTCTTTGAGCTAAGAAAAAGTGTCTGTTTTTTAAATTTTTTTTCTCAGAGGGGAAGAAAAGGGTTGACTTTTCTCTAGAGAGTTCTTATTTTATTGAACACCCTGCCTCTAAGAGGGGGAGTTTGAATTATGAAGCTGAGACTTATCTGGCCGGGAAAGTGTCGCCAGCCTCAACTAACCCTTCTTATTCAACAATATTGGCAGCGGATAAATCGCCTTGTTCCCTGTGAAATTGTGGAGACTGGGGAAGCCCGAGGCATGCCCGAGCGGGAAAGACAGAAAATTCTGAAGATTGAAGGAGAAGGTATTGCCAAAAATATTCAAGGTGGCTATATTATCTGTCTTTCTGATCAAGGACATGAGATGAGTTCGGCAGAACTAAAGGACTTTTTAACTAGATTGTTTAATTCATCAGTGAAGACGGTTAATTTTATTGTGGGTGGTTTTCTGGGTCTGGATGAATCAATTCTGAAGAAGGCCGATAAAATAATTTCTCTCTCCCGAATGACATTTTCTCATGAGACCGTACGTCTGATGTTAGTTGAACAGCTCTATCGGGTTTTAACCATGACCCAGGGTTTAAAATATGCCAAATAGGGGGAAAAATTGGACAAAAAGGACAAGGAAAGATTCAAAAAAATACTCCTCCAAAAAAAGGAAGAAATAATCAGTAAAATTGTGGAATTCGACTCGGAAAGCAAAGAAATTGAACCAGAAGTAGCCCAGGACCTGGCGGATCGAGCTGATAATACTTATACCAAAGAGTTTCTTTTAAGCCTTTCTACCCAGGAAAGAAAGCAGCTCAAATTGATAGATCAAGCTTTAATCCGGATTGAAAAGTGCACTTATGGGAAATGTGAAATGTGCGGGGAGAAGATCAGCAAGAAAAGATTAGAGGCTATTCCTTGGACTCCTTATTGTGTCCGGTGTCAGGAAAAAGCCGAAGAGAGAACCGAACCCGAACCTCTCTAATTAGTGGTTTTTTCCGCTCCCTGGAAAAGTTTGTTGAATTTCTTTTTTTTCCTTCTTTTTGTCAAGTCTGTGGGGTTTTTTTAGATGGCCTGGGCGAAAGAGTTGTCTGTCAGCGATGCTGGGAGCAGGTGATTTTGCCCTCCGCAGGTCACTGTTGGCAGTGTGGTCGCTTTTATGAGATTGGAGGTGGTGAATACCTCTGTTCAGAGTGTCTTGGCCAGCCCCCCTTGTTAGCGGTGCATCGTTCGGCTCTGCCTTATCAAGGTGTCCTGCGGGAGATTATTCTTCTTTTTAAATTCAAAGAATATCGCTGTCTAGCCCGGCCGTTGACGGAACTGGCCCTGAAGATGACCCGAGAAGATGAGNATCTTTGGGCAGGGGTGGAGATGCTNGTNCCGGTGCCCCTTCATCNACAAAGAGAAAAAGAGAGAGGCTTTAACCAGGCTAAATTATTAGCCGGGGTTTTCGCCAAATATCTAGGCCTTCCCTGGGAGGCCAAGGTATTAAAGAAAGTAATTAACTCTCCACCACAGAGTTCTGTCGAGGGAAAAAATCGTTGGGTGAATGTCAGGAATGTCTTTCAGGTTAGGAAAAGGGAGAGAGTGGCGGAAAAAGTTATCTGTCTGGTCGATGATGTTTATACCACCGGCGCTACCCTGAATGAATGTGCCCGGGTGCTGCTTAGGGCTGGGGCGAAGGAGGTCAGAGCAATAACCATTGCTCGAGCTTAAAAAAAAACTCTCTCTTCCTGGCCAGGAAGAGAGAGTGCTGGCAAAGTTAGATTTAATTATTTCTTTTTAGCTTCTTTTTTGCTGGCTTTGAGGACCTTTACCTTCCGAGGTTTTAATTCCGGCTTTTTGGGCATGGTGATCTTTAAGATACCGTTGTCGTACTCGGCAGAGATCTTGTCCTGGTCAACATAGTTGGGCAGCGTGAAGGACCGGCAGAAGGAACCGTAAGCCCGTTCGATGCGGTGATAATTTTCCTCTTTTATTTCTTTCTCCAAGCGGCGCTCACCACTGATGGTCAGAGTGTTATCTTCCACCTTGATATCGATATCTTTCTCGTCCATACCGGGCAGCTCAGCCGTGAGGACGACTTCGTGCTCGGTTTCGTAGATGTCCACCGAAGGAGTCCAGGAACCAGCCAGGAGGTCCTGTTCTTCACCTCGGGAGGCAAAGAAATCCTCAAAAAGCCGGTTCATTCTTTCCCGCAGAGTGATCATATCCCGAAATGGGTCCCATCGAATGATGGCCATTTTATCACCTCCTTATCAAAATTTCTTAGTGCAATAATAATATAATATTTTAGTCTATTTTTGTCAAGTATAAGTAAAAAAATTTATTTTTTTCGTCCACTGATCAAAAGGGTCATCTCGCCCTTAAGAGTGATTTTCTCTACCTTGGCTAATATCTGTTTAATTTGGCCGCGAATAAATTCTTCGTGGACTTTAGTTATTTCTCGGGCGATAACCATCTCCCTGTCGCCCAGAGTTTCAGCCAGCTGGGTTAAAAATTTGGCCAATCTCCTGGCCGGCAGAAAGAAAACGAGTGTCCCCGGCTCATCGGCCACTTCCTGGAGAAGCTTCCGTGTTGCTTCTTTCTTAGGAGGGGGGAAGCCCAAGAAAAGGAAGCGGTGGCTGGGCAGGCCGGCTGCAGCCAGAGCGGCCGTGATGGCTGAAGGCCCAGGGATAGGGGTGATTTTAATGCCGGCTTTTAAAGCTTGCTTGATTAAAGGAAATCCGGGGTCGGAAAGACCAGGAGTGCCGGCATCAGAGACCAGGGCAATCTTCTGACCTTCTTTTAATTTTTGCAGAAGAAGGGGGACCTTTTGTTTTTCCCGGGGATGAAAATAACTAATCAGNGGCTTTTTTATCTGGAAATGATTGAGGAGTTTTAAGGTCCGGCGAGTATCTTCGCAGGCAATCAGATCAACTTCCCGTAGCACTTCCAGGGCCCGGAGGGTGATATCCTCCAGATTACCGATAGGGGTGGCGACAATAAAGAGCTGGCCGGTGGAAAAAGAGGGAGAAGAATTCATCTATTTATCCCAGTCGTAGGGATAGAGGAAATCGTGGGTGACGGTTCTTGCCGAGAGTTTGGGAATGACCGGCGGTTTTCGTTTGAATTCACTTTTCTTGATCAGAGAAATAATTCGGTCAACTTTGGTGGCAGGAAAGCCGTGGTTAATGACTGCTTCCCGGGGCAATCTTTGATCGACCAGGTGAAAGAGGATTTGGTCTATTTCCTCATAGCTCAAGCCTAATTCGCCCTCGTCCGTCTGACCAGGCCAGAGACCGGCAGTGGGGGTCTTGGTGATTATTTTCTCGGGAACCCCCAGATGACGGGCCAGCAGGCGAATCTGGGTTTTGTATAAATCACCCAGGGGATTTATGGCAGAGGCCATATCGCCATGGATAGTGCCGTAGCCTAAGAGAAGCTCGGTTTTATTGCTTGTTCCCAGAATTAAAGCTTGATGCCGGGCAGAAAAATCATAGAGAATAGACATTCTTTCCCGGGCCATTTTATTGCCTTTAAGAATCTTGTTCTCGGTGGGATATTTCTGGAAGTAAGCATCGATCATCGGGGTGATATCGATGATCTGGCTGGCCAGGCCAAGTTGATGAGCTATTTCCTGGGCGTCTTTGACGTCCTGGGAGAAACTGTGGCCGTAGGGCATGATCAGGGCCACCACATTGGCCGGGGAGAGGGCTCGGGCGGCTAGGAAGGCGGCNACTGAACTATCGATGCCNCCGGAAAGGCCGATAATGGCCCGCTGAAAACCCAGTTTTTTAAATTCCTCCCGGATAAAGGTTGTCAGGACATTTTCAATAAAAGCTGGATTCATTTTAGTCATGTTCGATGATTTTTTCCAGGGACCGCCAGATGACCTCCGGCCGGTTATCCCGGCGGTAGAATCTTTTCCTGCGGGCTGACCGCAATTCTTCTGGATTAATTTCCTGGATAAGGAGGTGTTCTTCCAGGTCAGGAGCGCGGGCGATGAGTTTTCCGTGGGGATTATAGATGAAAGAGCCGCCGGCAAAACCCTTACCGTCTTCAAATCCGACGCGATTACAATAAAAGACAAAAGCACTGGAAAAGAAGGATATGGTTTCTCCCATGAGTTCCCACATCTTCTGGCTGGCGAAGCCGGGCTCCTCCTGTAATCCCCGCCCAGGGGCGGCACTCACCACAAAGATATAATCAGCCCCACCACTGAAGAGGGCATAGCTGGATCCATAGTTCAGGAAGTCATAGCAGATTAAAAGACCTGCCCGGCCAAAAGGGAAATCAAAGCTGGCAATGACTCGACCAGGGGCAAAGAATTTTCCTTCTTCAAACATCCCGTAGGTAGGAAGATAGACTTTCCGATGGAGATGAAAAATTTGCCCCTGTCCCAGGCAGGCTGCTGAATTGAAGAAGATTCCCGGCTCCTTTTCTTCAACAAAACCGAGGATGACGATGAGGTCCTCACTGGCTTCCAGCAACTGTTTAAAAATCGGACTCAGGTGAGGCTGAAGAGCCACCTCTTCCACCAGGTCCCGGAGGAGATAACCGGTCAGGCTTAACTCCGGAAAGACTAAAATATCAACCTCTCTTTGCCGGGCTTGCTTGATGAGCTGAAGATGAAGCTCCAGATTTTTCTCGACATCCCCTAAGACGGGCTTAATCTGAGCCAGAGCTATTTTCATAATATNATTGAAATAACATAATTTTGACTGGTTTTCAAATCAAGTAAGGCCAAGATGGTGCAAGAAGTCTGCCTATTTTCAAGAAAGGGCCAGGAAAATACCGGAAACAGTTCACCTATGGCCAGTTTTCCTGGCTGTTCTCCAAAAAATGATTCCTCCGACCATTCAACCACTGGTCAAGGTGCCCTATCTCCGGTTTTCGGAATCCAATCACAGCCGTCAGAAGGTTTGCTCGGTGAAAAAAGAGATGACTTTTTCCGGTTGAAGCAATATATTATATTTTTCAGTTAAAAACACATTTAGTTTTCCAGGGGAGAGCGGGCGGTTGGAATAAATTCCAATGAAATTGTCAGTTCAATCCAGCCAGAAGATTTATGAGGCGGCGAGAATAATAAAATTGAAAATCTTGAAAAGATGTAATATAAATTATTCGAAGAAGGAGCCTCCCTGCGGTGAGTTTAAACTAAATTAGATATTAATGGAACATATAGCCCTTTATCTTAGAGATATTTATTTTAACGGGAAAAGCGGCCGGCTGATATACCGGGGGGGAAGTATATATAAATTCCTCTTTTTCCGGGAGGGAGAGCTGGTCTTTGCCAAGACGAACCAGCCGGATGAACTTCTGGGACGGGTCCTTCATCGTATGGGTAAACTGTCGGATGAGGAATATGAACGCCTGGATGAAATCGTTACGCCCAAGAAGTATATTGGCGAAACCCTTATCCAGAAGAAAATAATAACCACGGAAGAATTATTCCGGGCGCTTCAGACCCAGATGCGGGAAATTGTCCTCAATCTATTTCCCTTGTTCGAAGGTCAATATAAATTTCAGGAGAAAAAAGAATCTGGCTTGGACGAATTCGAAATTAATCTCGATCTAGCCAGTATAATTGAGGACGGAATTCGTCGTCTTAAGTTCAATCCCGCCATCCGGGATTTTTTCCAGCGGAAAAAATTTATTGTGGGCAATAGAGAATTTTATTTTAGATTAACGGATGAGGAAAAAGCCATCCTGCAGGCAATTGAAGAGAGAATGAGCTTGGAAGAAATATACAAAGCATCAAATTTGGCTGAAGAAGAATTCTGGAAAAGTCTATATTTAATTCATTGTTTAGGGCTGGTTGATGTTGTTGAAAAAGAAGCATCGGNAGACAAAGGTGAAGCTCCCCCTGGAGATGGAGAGGGTAAATTANAAGAAGATCTTGAAGAGATTATCCGTTTCCATCAGAGCCTGGAAGGATTAAACTACTATCAAATTCTTAATGTTCCTCCGTCCTCTTCACCAGCAGAAATGAAAAAAGCTTATTTTCGCCTGGCCCGGAAATACCATCCCGACCTTTATCCCCGGGATTTACCGGCTGAAATCAAGGAAAAGATCGAGGATGTTTTTGATGCCATCACCAAGGCTTTTAAAACTTTATCTGACCCGGTTAAAAAAGAAGAATATGACAAAAAATATGAGTCCCCTGAATACCTCGATGGCAAAGAGATAGAGCGTCGAGCCGAAGTTAAATTCCGTCAGGCAAAAACACTCTACAATCAGGCACGTTATGAGGAAGCTTATGCCCTCCTGCGGGAAGCCACCCGGNTGATAAAAAACAAAGGTAATTATTTTCTACTGATGGGGATGACCNTGGCCAAACTGCAGCGGTACTTGAAGGAAGCCGAAGAAAGTTATCTCAGAGCCATCAAACTCGAACCATGGAATCCAGAAAGTTACGTGGCTCTGGGATTGCTTTATAAAAAGGAAGGGCTGGTTCTTCGGGCCAAAAAACAATTCCAGAGAGCTCTTTCTTTAGACCCGGATCATCGAGTGGCCAGAAAAGAGTGGGAAGAGTTGGAGGGGTTGGCCAAAAAGAAAAAGACGTGGAAAGATTTCCTGTCCATGGATGTTTTTGGGAAGAAAAAGAAGAGTTGAAAATTTGGTGATTATTTCTCCAGCCCAATTTGTTTCAGAAAGTCTTTTTCGTTCCAGGTAGTGATATTAAATTCTCTGGCTTTCTGGAGTTTTGAGCCGGGATTATGACCAACGATAACCACTGAGGTTTTCCGGCTGACGGAGGAAGTGACCCGGCCACCCAATTTTTCAATTAACTCCNGGGCCTCATCCCGGGTAAATCGTTCCAGTTCTCCGGTCAGGACAAAGGTCATCCCGGTAAAGAGTTTCTCAGTGGGCTCCTCAGTTATCTGAGCCTCTGTTCTGACCCCAGCTCTTTTTAAACGATCAATAAGTTCGAGGTTTTCTTTTTGCTGGAAGAAAAAGACGATGCTTTCAGCCACCTTAGGCCCAATATCGGGAAGTTCAAGCAGGTCTTCATAGGAGGCCTTAGCCAGGGTGTCCAGGCTTTTGAAATGAGAGGCCAGGGTCTGAGCGGTACGTTCACCAACATAGCGGATACCTAAAGCAAAGAGCAACTGGGCCAGGTCTCGCTGTTTGGAAGCCTCAATTTGATCCAGCAGATTTTGAGCACTCTTAGGTCCCATTCTTTCTAGATTGATCAGATCCGCTTTTTGAAGATGGTAAAGGTCGGGAATACTTTGAACCAGTTTATTAGCCAGGAGTTGGTCCACCAGAGCCTCCCCCAAACCTTCGATGTTCATCGCTCGACGGGAAGCAAAATGAAGCAGAGATTCCCGCAGGCGGGCAGGACAGGAGGGATTTATACAGCGGGAGATGACTTCTCCTTCTGGTTTAAAGACCGGAGAATGACAAACTGGACAGTGGGTGGGAAAGGAAAAGGGTTTTTCCTGACCAGTTCTTCTTTCTTTCATCACGGAGACAACTTTGGGGATAACATCTCCACTTCTCTCAATCAGCACATAATCCCCAATGCGGATATCCTTGCGGCGGATTTCTTCTTCGTTATGGAGGGTCGACCGGCTGATGGTGGTTCCGGAGAGCTGCACCGGTTCAAGAATNGCCACCGGCGTAAGAGCCCCCGTGCGGCCAACCTGCACCTTGATATCAATAATGCGGGTTGTGGCCNGGCGAGCAGGGAATTTATAGGCAATCGCCCAACGGGGAAATTTGGCGGTATAACCCAGAGCCTGTTGCTGCTCGGTGGAATTAACTTTGATAACAATGCCA
>MTOP01000081.1 GCA_002010725.1 Candidatus Aminicenantes bacterium JdFR-80 | reverse complement strand
CCCCCCCCGGCTAATTCGGTAACTTATTTGTCATAATAGATTGTATTAGTTGTATAACCTATTTTGCTCTTATTTGTCAAAATTTTTTAAGATTGATAAGCGACTTAATTTCCAGAATGGCCTTCGAAGACAGGTTGCCAGAATGAGGCAAGGTCTTCCCCCAGGTGAATTCTTAACTATAGGCTTCAGGGAGACGGTTACTGCACTGGGCTTAATTGAGAAAAGTCCCGTAATATTTCTGCTGTCATCATATTGTTTTGACAACCAGGGATAAATCAGAAAAAATATTTGGAAGGTGAGAAATGGCCAAAATTCTTCACACAGCGGATCTTCATCTTCAACAGACTGGGGATGAGCGCTGGGAAGCCCTGGTAAAAATCCTTGAGCTGGCCCAGGAAAAAGAGGTGGATTATCTGGTTATCGCCGGTGATCTCTTTGATCAGAACAGCCAGGCTGAAAAATTAAAAACCGAGTTGAGGCCCATTTTCTCAAAAAATAAATTTAATATTTTGATTCTTCCCGGAAATCATGATGCCGTCTGGTGGCAGACGGCTCCTTTTCTTGGAGAAAATGTCAGGATATTCGAAGATTTCTCCAAGCCAATAGTTTTCCCGGAAGAGGGAATTAATTTTTATGGGCTTCCCTTCAGGTTCATGAGTCGTGATGAATTACTCAGTAAGATTCAGCAGTTGAAATCTTCCCTCGACCAGAGGAAAGTCAATATTCTGGTTTTTCATGGAGAGCTGCTGGATGCTTTTTATTTACCTTCAGATTTTGGTGATGAAAGCCGGGAGCGGTATTTAGCGGTGAAACTGAGCGACTTTCAGGAGCTGGCGCTTAATTATGTCTTAGCCGGACATTTCCATACCAAGTTTGAAATTTTTGTTTTAAAGGAAAAAAGCTATTTTGTTTATCCTGGTTCGCCGGTCTCGATAACTCGTAAAGAGCTGGGAGTAAGGAAGGCCAATCTTTTTAAAGTGGGCGAGC
Source organism: Candidatus Aminicenantes bacterium JdFR-80 (assembly GCA_002010725.1). Classification (GTDB taxonomy): domain Bacteria; phylum Acidobacteriota; class Aminicenantia; order Aminicenantales; family Aminicenantaceae; genus JdFR-80. The sequence continues at coordinate 64,741 of MTOP01000081.1, read as the reverse complement.
CTCCCAGGGAAATAAATCTCAAAACCAGCTACTATGAAGAAATTGAAATTTTACTTGATCCTACCCAGAAAGCATCTCCTCTGCAGATTATTGAAGAAAACCTGGCTTCCTTTCCCGGAGAAGCCCGGGTAATTCTGCGGGTCAGGGGCTATTTTGATGGTCATCGCCATAACTTAACCGAGCAGGCTTTTCAAGAAAAGCTGGAGGAATTGGCGAGAAAATATCACCTCGAGGAGATTCAACCGGAGTACTATGATTTCCAGCGGATTGCTCGAGAAGATCTTTTCCAGGAATTTATGGAAAAATTAAACCAGCGAGTGGACATTGATGAGTCCACCAAAGAAAGGATGAGAGAAATTGCCATTCGGGCCATGGTTGAGGCTTTAACATGAGGATTAAAGAGATAAACCTGCAGAAGTACGGTCCTCTAGTTGCCTGTCATTTCAATAAACTGGGAGGATTTAATCTCTTTTGGGGCGAGAATGAAGAAGGTAAGACGCTGATTATCGAAGCCTTGGTCAAGATTCTTTTCGGGAAAAAAGCTAAAGAATTTCCCGGAATTGATCGAGTGGAAGAGTTCCCCGAGGGGTATGTTGTCCTCGAGATTAAGCCGGGCCAAGAGATTATTCTGCCCCAGGAAGGTAATTTGAGCCAGTTGTTTGATATTTCTGCTGCAGAAGGTAAAAACATTTTCATTATCAGAAACAGTGAACTGGCTCTCTCCCGGGAAAGAGAGGGTGAGTTTCGCTTTTACACAGAATTTACGGATCGACTTTTAGGGTTACAAACTCAAAAATTGAAAAGGATAAAAACTGTTCTCCAGAAAATGGGCCGTTTGAGCAACCCTACATCCAAGGCGATTCTTTCGAGCAGTAAAGAGGCGGAATTTATTCAAAAACGGGTAACCAGGGCGAGAGAATTAATCAAAGAGATAGAANAACTTCAGGCAGAAATAGAGGAAGAAGGTCTGGCTGACCTCGAAAAAACTCTGGCCAGCCAGCGGGAGAACTACGAGCGAGTAAAAACCCAATTGAATCTCCTGGAGAAGGCTCGTCTGAGGGATTTGTATCGGCAGGGAAAAAAAGCTCTGGATGAGCTTCAGGAGAGTTTCCAGGCTTTGAAGGATCTACCAGGATTTAGTGATGAGTTGAAGCAGACCTGGATAGAAACCCAGAAAAGTCTTGAGCTGAGCCGGAAGGAATTATACGAAGAACGTCGTCAGTTACAGGAGAAACAGCGGCTACTGGCGCTCAAAGAAGAGGAGTGGAGGAAAAAGCAAGCGGAGAGAAATTCTCTGGAGGAGAAACGCANCCGGGTTAGAACCCAGCTTGAGGAATTAATTGAAAATTATCAGGAAAAACTGGCCCGGCAAGAAAAGGATGAGGCCAAACTGCCTGTCTTTTACCGGGGGACCTGGGTCAGTTTAGCCCTGGCTTTGCTGCCGGCTTTAGCCTGGATGAAACAACCTAATATTATTTTCGGCCTTATTTCTTTGGTAGGAGTAACCGGATTCCTTTGTTGTGCAGGAATGATTTTAGTTATTCGGAGCCGTCGAGGCCGGCTGCGGGCTCTCTGGGTCAAANTGGCTCAGCGGGCAGCGGGCCTGGGTTTTGCAGCCACTTCTCTCCAGGAGCTAATGCCCCAACTGGCCCGCCTGGAGGCAGAAAGCACCCGGCTGGAGAGAGAANTGGTTCATCTCGAAGGAAATAGGAAGAATTTAGTTGAATATATCCAGGGACTTCAAAAGAAAATAGAGGAAAGAGAGGAGCTGATTGCTCAGGAGGAAGCTATTATTAAAAATCTTCAACAGGAAAGTGGAGTTTCTTCGCTGGAGGAATTCGAAGAAAAAAGCAGATTCTTTAAGCATCATCAGTCTATTGTTGACCGAAATCAGGCTTTTCTCAAACATAGTTTTGGGCAAAAGACTGATGGAATAGCCTCAAATCTTGTTTTCTGGGAGGAGAAAATAAAGGCTCTTTCCCGTTATGGTCAAGAGGCGGAAGGAATTGTTTATTCCAATGAGGAGAAAGCCAAACTGGAGGAGGAGCTATCTTCACTCGAAGAGAAAATAGCTGTAGGTGAAACCAGACTGGCCGATCTGCGCCAGCGTTTGAGTCGTCTGGAGGATAAAGTAAACAATGAGGTTCAGCTCTCCTCGACCACATATTACCGCTGTGGGACAATTGTGGAAATGCTTGCTATTAAAGAGAAACTCCAGGAATTTATCCGCACTGTTGAGGAAAATAAGCAACTTGTTTGTCGAGTCATTGAGATTTTTGAAGACATCGAAAGCGAAGAAAGGGAGAAAATAACTTTTCTTTTTGGGGACAAAAGCCAGGTCGCTCAGTATTATAAAACCATCACCGGCAACCGNTATCACTCAGTCGAATATAATCGAGAACAAATGACCCTTATGGTTAAGACTAAAGATGGGCAAGAATTAAGAGCTTCCCAGCTTTCCTCAGGAGCCTATGACCAACTTTATTTCGCCGTTAGATTAGCCCTGGGAGAGAAGATGTTTGAAGAGGAGAAAGCCTTTTTTATTCTGGATGACCCTTTTGTCAAGTCCGATCCCCGCCGGCTCCTTCTCCAGCTGAATCTTCTTCGGAAGATTGTGGAGATGGGCTGGCAGGTCTTTTATTTTTCCGCCAAGGGAGAAGTGAAGGAAGCTTTAGAGAAGGATATCAAAGCCAAGCAGATTAAATATTTTTCAGTTTAAGCGCTCATCTATCCAGGGAAAAGTTGACCCGGTTTTAAATTTTCGTACTTATTTTGACAGCGCCTCTCTTCTTTGCTATAAGCATTGATATAATGAGAGAAGCCAGCCGATTTCGCTTTAAGTTCTTTATCCTTATTTCCATTATTGGACTTTCTCTTCTCGGCTGCGAAACTCAGGAAAGTCTGACCAAAAAAAGAATAAAAAGAGTAGAAAACGGCTTATTGCGAGCGGTTTATTTAAAAGGCACCAAACCGGAAAAATTATCCCTTTATGATCGCCTCCAGTTTTATCGAGTTCCTGGAGTCAGTCTGGCGGTGATGGATAGTTTTCAGGTGGAATGGGCCTATGGCTATGGCACAAAAAACGTGGCCAAAGCTGAGCCGGTGGATACCGAGACAATTTTTCAGGCCGGGGCCTTGAGTCAGATCCTGGCCACCCTGGTTACTCTTCGCCTGGTGGATGAAGAGAAGATCGACCTCGATCGAGATGTAAATATTTATCTCCGGAGATGGAAAATTCCTCTTTACACGGTCAACCGCCGCCGCCCAGTCACTATCAGAGACATTTTGACTCACAGCTCAGGGTTTTATGAAATAGAATTTCAGGGTTATGAGCCAGCGCAACCCCGGCCATCTCTGGTGGATATCCTCCAGGGTAAAAAACCGGCCCGAAACGCAAAGCTTTACCCGATCTATCAACCCGGTACTCAGCGGGTTTATTCTGAGGCGGGATTTGTTATCCTTCAACTTCTCCTGGAGGACGTCACCGGAAAGGAGTTTGCCCAATTAGTGGAGGAGAAGGTCATTCAACCTTTGTATTTAGAGGGGACGACTTTTCTCCATCCTCTCCCCCCGGCTCTTCAAGCCCGGGCCGCTCAGGGATATGACCGTCAGGGGAATCCTTTGCCGGGTGGATGTCGGGTATTCCCTGAACAGGCTGCGGCCGGGATGTGGTCAACGCCCACCGATTTGCTTAACCTGTCTCTAGCTTTGATCAGAATGGCCCGGGGAGAAGAACAAGGTATTATTTCACCCCCCTTGGTCCGGGAGATGTTTACTCCCCGCCTGGGACTGCAGGCCATGGCTTTTCTGGTGGAAGGCACAAGTGATGATCTTCATTTCTTTCTGGAAGGATATAATCCTGGCTTTAGTGCCTTTTTGGCGGTTTACCCATCCCGGGGTCAAGGCGTTGCCATCATGACCAACAGTGATAACGGCCTTTATTTAAGCGAGGAGCTCTTGCGGGCGGTGGCCGTTAGTTATAACTGGCCTCATTTTCAGCCTGAAGAGAAAACACCTTACCGTCTGCCGGCTGAAGTTTATCAGCAATATGTGGGCCGTTATGAGGTCAATCCCCAATATTATCTGGATGTGCGGCATGAGGACTATTATCTGGTCATTCATCCCACTGGACAGGTGCCCACTCGCTTTTATGCTGAGACTCAATCCACTTTTTTCTCGGTTGACCCTTATATCAAGATTCAATTTCTCAAGGATAAAAGGGGAAGAGTTACTGGCTTAGTTCTCCGCCAGAAACGAACCCGGGTGGAGGCCAGGAAGATTAATTAACCCTGTTCAGCGATTTTTTTGAAATTGATCACATCCAGCGTCCGGCCGTAAATAATCAGGCGGTCGTCCCGGTGAAGGACATAGTCTTTATCCGGCATAACCTGTTTTTTCTTTTCTCCGCGACNGGCAAAAACACTTTGGGCGCCTTCTTCAATCATCAGCACGTCGATCCGATATTTATTTCTCAACTGCAGCTCTCCGATAGATTTGCCGGCGAATTCTTCGGGAACATCAACTTCGGCCAGGGAAAACCCGGGAATAACCTCTTGAAGAGCATCTTCCTGGAGGGTTTTAAACTCTGAGGCTAAGCCTTCGGCCAGGTTGAGTCGGTTAAGTAATTGATTATAGGCATTAAGTACATCTTGATAATGGAGAGTTCCGATAATCTGGCGGGGTTTTTCACTATCAAGGACGGGAATTTCTTCCACTCGGTGGTGGGCGAAAACTTTCATAGCGTCTTCCAAAGTGTCGTCAGAGCGGAGAAAAACAACATCCGGATCAGCAATATCTGAGGCCAGCAAAAGATGGTGGAGTTGTTCGTACTCGGCCAGGAGGTAACGCAGAGTGTTGGATTTTATAACTCCGGTTATCTGATGTTCGGGGTTGATGACATAGATGGTGTCGTGTTGACTATCGAGGAATTTTTTTATTACTTCTGAAGAAGGGGCTGATTCAGGAAGAAGAAGAATATCCGGTCGGGCCACTTCTTTCACTCGAATTGAACGTAGAATATGGAGGTCCCGACCAAAGGCAAATGTGTAGCCCTCCCGTTTTAATTCCCGCAGGTAAATCGACCCGCGGAGGGCCATATGGGTGACGACATGACTGCCTACCGTCCCCAGCATTAAAGGGAGGATGAAATAGTAATTATTGGTCATCTCGAAGAGAATAAGAATGGCCGTGATGGGGACGGAGTTTATTCCGGCTAACATAGCTCCCATGCCGACCAGGGTATAGGTAGTAGGGTCAAGGTTAAGATGAAAGAGGAGATTTAATCCCTGAGAGAAGATGAAGCCGTAGCAGGCTCCTAGAAACATGGAGGGAGCAAAAATACCGCCGAAGCCGCCGGAGCGCAAGATGAAAATAACCAGAAAGAATTTCAGAAGGAAAAGGATTAGAACTGTCTGGCCGGTGAAGTTCTGGGCCAGTACTTTATTAATACTGGTATAACCAATGCCCAGAATTTCCGGTTTCCACCAGCCGGCGGCTCCCATGAGTAAGCCGATAATTACCATGACCAGGAGAGGAGAGATTTTTTTCTGGTAAATTCTTCTAAAAGTCTTCTGGAAAAATTCACTGGTCTGAATAAAGGCAATTGAGAGTAAACCAGCGCCCAGGCCCAGAAGCAGGTAGAAGACAAAAGTAGAATACGAGCCCAGAATAAGGTCTCCAAAAATGAATTTAGGCTGGTTCCCAAGAAAAGCCCGGGAGACAGCACTGGCTGAGACTGAAGAGAGGATGAAAGCTGTCAGAGCAGAAGCATGGAGGTCGTTGAGGAGGACAACTTCAATACCGAAAAATACCCCGGCCAGGGGAGTATTGAAGACACCGGCAATGGCGGCTCCCGCCCCAGCGGCGGTGAAGATCCGCAGTTTGTCCCCTTTCAGTCGAAAAAGCTGGCCTAAAGCGGAGACAACTCCTGCTCCGCTCTGGGCGGCCGGGGCTTCTGGTCCAACGGTGCCTCCAGTGCCCATGCAAACAGCCGGTGCCAGAAAGTGGAAGACAGTGGATTTTAAGGGGATGAAGCCATTGCGAAAGGAGACGGATTTAATAACGTCAACCACTCCTTTTTGTTTGGCCTGCTGGGGGAAACGATACGCCATTGACCACTGGATGAGCATACCCAGGGCGGGGATAATGATTATCCAATAGGGTAGATGCCGGGAGGAAGATGCTTCAAAATCAGCCGGTAGAAAGAAGTTATTCATCAGGTGGATGAATTCATGTAAACCGACAGCCGTTAAGCCGGCCGCCATACCCAGGAGGACGGAGAAAAAAATCAGACTGGTGTAGTCGGAGAGTTGATGGGGTGGACCTTTGGGTGTTCTTCGCCACAGCGCCAAGTTTCTGGTTGACCAGAGTGGAAATTTTTTCATTCTGAGTTAAACCTGGATATATTTTAAATATTTAACCTGATGAAAAAATAATAAAAGATAACGAGACTATATTCAACTTTTAAAACTAGAGATAGTTGTCCGTGTCCCCCCATTTCCATTTATTAATTTTTAATGATGATTGTTAGATGCGATCATGGTTAGCTTGGTAATCTTGCCTGCGCCGTCGGGGAAAGATATAATTGACAGGTGTGGGAACCTTTAGTAAGCTGAGGGCAGCGCCAAAAGGAGAAAAAGTGGGATGAAAATTCCGGCCCGGATCAGATATGCCGTGAGAATTCTTCTTGAACTGGGAAAAAACAGACAGGAACCACTCCCACTTCATCTTATTGAAAAATCACAACAGGTTTCTTCAAAATTTGCCAAGCAGATTCTACAACCCCTGGAACGCGCCGGATTGGTGGAAGGACGAAGAGGCCGCGGGGGAGGATATTTTCTTCAGGTTGCCCCCGAAAAAGTAACTCTCATGGATATTTTCCAGGCAATGGGCGAGAAAATTCATCCCGCTCCTTGTCTGGAGACCGAAGGTCTGTGTCCCCGAGAGGATTATTGTGGAGCCAAGGATATCTGGGGAGCCCTGGAAAAAATATTGGCCGCATATTTTCGTCAGACAACGATTCGAGATTTAATCAATAGAGAGAAAACCGTAGTCAGAGAATAAATTTTTTAAAAATTATTTTTTTATAAAGAAGCGAAGCTTTTCTCCCTGGCTTTGATCCAGGGGGGTAAAGGGTCTTCAGAGGGTTTATCAAGATTCAGCCAAGGGAATTTCTCTTTCTTGGAGAATCTTTTCGAGAGGTAATCCTTTATTGTCAAAATATTCTTTGACCAACCTTTTTCCAATAGTCTCGAGTTTGGGCTGGATGGCGGCGACTACTTTTTCGGGAGTCACTTCTTCTTTGACATTGAAAAAGTTTCTTTTCCAGTGAATAAGATAGCCGGAAAGACAGATGGGCTGAACTCGACGGTAAAAGTCGCGCCGGAAGATATCAAAGAGAGATTTTTTCTGCCGGTCCAGGCTGTTGAAATCAATCTTGGCTCCTAATTTGAGTAAAACATCCCTTCTTTCCTGACGGGTGTTTAAGTCATAGAGGATAGGCAAGTATTGAACTTTGTATTCGCGGGCAAAGTTCTTAATGATTTCCAGAAATTCTGGAAAGTTGTCCGCGGTGACCAAGAGTTTTTCTCCATTAGGAGCTTGTTCCCAGTTAGCCCCGTCGGTAAAGAAAGGAATATTATTTTCCAGGGCGTAGACGATGCTCCCTAAAGCCATGCTGGCCCGGCAGGGGATGCACCAGGCAGTTTCATTCCCGTATTTTTCCTGGGTTTCCCGAAATGTTTTCACTCCCAGTTCTTTAAAGAAGGGTTTAATGTCGAGTATCTTATGGATGAATTTGTCCTGACCGTGAATATCCTGGAGGAGTTTGACATTGACCCGGTTGGCTTTAAGAGCGAAATGGAGGTATCCTTTATTGAAAGTAAGCAGGTGAATTTTGTCATAGCGCTGAGCCAGATAATGAGCTGCGTAAAGGGAGTCAATGCCTCCGGAAAATTGAAGAATAACTTCGTTTTTCATATTCAGCTCCTTAAACAAAGATTCCTTTCTTAATTGATTCAACCAAAAAAAGCAAGCTTTATTTTTCTCTTCTATGGAAGGCCGGTCGTATCCGACCGACTCTTTCTATTTTATCCTTCTTACGGACCAATCATGGGCCTCAATTAATAAATTATAGTAAAAAAAATTATACCACAGCCAGAAAAAATTAGTAATTTATTTGATTACCTTTGTAAGCATCTCTATTCTGATGATGAGCTTGAGACTGCTGAACGGGCGATTATTTCTCTTTTTCGGGGAAGGTCATTCGGCAACAGGATGGTAAATTTATTTTCCCTTGGCTGTTTTGTAGAATAAAGTCTTTTGGTGTGTCAAGTCAGTTCAAAAAGGAGGATTTTCATGGATGATTTCAGCTTAATGAAACCCGAAATAAATCCGCGGAGTTTTATTGCCTCTCAAGCGGTGGTTCTGGGTCGGGTGGTTCTTCATGAGGGGGCCAGCATCTGGTTCAATGCGGTTGTCCGGGCTGATTTGGCGGAAATTATTATTGGCCGCAATTCCAATGTTCAGGATAATTGTGTCATTCACGTGGAAAACAATGAAGGAACCTATATTGGAGAAGGAGTAACCATTGGCCATGGGGCTNTTCTTCATGCCTGTAAAGTGGGGGATAATTGCTTAATTGGTATGGGGGCCATCATTTTGGACGGGGCTCGGATAGCCCCCAATTCCCTGGTGGCAGCGGGCTCGGTCGTGCCGCCGGGGAAATCATATCCTGAGGGTTCGCTTATAATGGGTTCGCCGGCGGTGGTTCGCCGGGCCTTAACTCCGGAGGAAATTCAGCAGAATAAGGCGAGTGCCCTGCGGTATCGAAGATATTGGGAGTCATATCTTCAATCTGGCGTTCATCTTTTTCACCCCAGAGAGGGAATAGTTTTAATGAAAAAACCCTGAGAAAAATTCTTCCGGAAAAGGTGTTTTTCACGGCTATTTATCTTCTTCTTCTTGAATCATCCGGCTCTTTATGTCAATATTCAAAGTAAACTATAATTCATTAATGGGAGGAATTAAATGAATGAAATCTTTAAAGACCTGAAGCCAGCTTTACTCTGGAAACATTTTGCTAAAATTCTGGAGATACCCCATTGTTCGGGCCATGAACAGGCTCTGGGGGATTATATAATTTCTGTGGCTGAAGCTAATGGATTGGAATGGCAACGTGATTCTGTGGGCAATGTGGTTGTTCGAAAAAAGGCCTCTCCCGGCCATGAACAGGCTGAGGGAGTGATTCTCCAGGGACATCTGGACATGGTCTGTGAAAAGAATTCGGATATAGAACATGATTTCAGTCGAGACCCCATCAAACCGGTCAAGCAGGGAGAATGGATCCAGGCCGAGGGGACCACGCTGGGCTCGGATAATGGTATTGGCGTGGCGGCGGCGCTGGCGGTCATGGAAGATAATTCATTTGTGCATGGACCGTTGGAGTTTTTGTTTACAGTGGATGAGGAGACGGGCTTGACAGGAGCGAGGTCACTGGAGCCGGAGTTTCTCAAGGGAAAAAAGCTTCTCAATCTTGATAGTGAAGAAGAGGGGGCCTTTACCATTGGCTGCGCCGGTGGAGCTGATTCAGAAATAATCTATCCTTTAGTCCGACAGGAAAGGTCATCTTCCCCTCTCTGGCAGGTTAAGATCTTTGGTCTGCGTGGAGGGCATTCCGGTCTGGATATTAACCAGGGACGGGGTAACGCTATTAAGATCCTGGCTCGCCTTCTCTGGGAAGTAAATCAGGAGATACCTCTTCAACTGGTGAGTTTTACCGGTGGGAATAAACGCAACGCTATTCCCCGGGAGGCGTGGGCGGAGGTGGCCGTGCCCGCTGCTCGGGTAGATGAGTTTAAACAAACCATTGATAAACTATTTCAGGACATCCACTTCGAATTGAAGACGGTCGACGCCGGTGTCCAGCTGAGTCTTGAGCCGGCTTTGAGCGAACTCGCCCCATTGGAAGACAATTGTCATCACACCCTGCTCAACTTTTTACTGGCTTTACCCCATGGAGTTATAGCCATGCACCCGGAGATAGAAGGTTTGGTGGAAACCAGTACCAATTTGGCGATTATCAGAACCCATGAAAAGGAAGCTGAGATTGCCTGTCATTCCCGGTCTTCTGTGGCCTCGGCTCTCCGCAGTGTCCGGGAGGTTATCCAAGCCTGTTCGCAGCTGGTGGGAGCCAAAGTTAATCAACCGGAAGGCTACCCGGGATGGACACCCGATCTCGATTCACCTCTGCTCCAAACTATGAAGGACGTGTATCAGAGAATTTTCGGCAAAGAACCTGAAGTGGCCGCTGTCCATGCTGGCTTGGAGTGTGGTATTATTGGCGAAAAATTTCCCGGGATGGACATGATTTCTTTCGGGCCGACGATTGAACATCCTCATTCTCCGGAAGAAAGAGTCCATATCGGGTCGGTCGAGAAATTCTGGCAATTCCTGACGGCTGTTCTTGAAGCCTTGGCCTAAAATGCCTGCTTCAATCACGGCCAGGAGACGACGACTTTTTTTTCTGAGTGTGCTGATTATTCCACTGGTTATTTTCTGGGCCTGGCCGCGGTTGACTTCTGATCCAGGTTCTTCCCAGAAGCTGCAGGTTATGACGACCATTCTTCCTTTGCAGGAATTTGCCCGGGCTGTTTGTGGGGAAAAGGGACAGGTGAAACTTCTTATTCCTCCCGGAGTGGATATTCATTCCTGGAGTCCCCGGCCTTCAGACATCCATCGGCTGGCCCGGGCTGATTGTCTTGTCTATATTGGACGGGATTTAGAGCCCTGGGTGGAAGGGGTGACCAAAAGCCTTAGCTCGAGCAAACTCCGTCTTGTTGAAGCCGCCCGGGTGATTTATAACCAGAAGGAGCTGTCGTTCCCCGGGTCATCCTTTTCTCATCAGAAAGACCCTCATCTCTGGCTTGATCTGGAAATCGATTGCCGGATAATTGACCTCCTGGTGGCGGTTTTCTCTGAGTTGAGACCCCAAGAAGCCTCCTTTTTCCAGAAAAATGGCGAGATATATAAAGCTGAGCTGGAAAATTTGGATAAACTTTATCAGGCTACTTTGAAAAATTGCCGCTTGAGAACCTTTGTCGTCGGCGGCCACGCCGCTTACGGCTGGCTGGCCCGCCGTTATGGCTTAACTCAGCTGGCTCTGACCGGAGTGAATCCCGATGCCCAGCCTTCTTCCCGGTCTTTTATGAAAGTCATCGAGCGGATGAAAAAGGAGAAAATCACAGTTGTTTTTGTTGAACCTTTCTCTTCAGAACGGATGGCCCGCGCTCTTGCCCGGGAGACTCGAGCTGAAGTGGTTACTCTTAATCCCGGTGTTTTTCTCCCTCCGGAGAAAAAAGACAAGCCAGGGGTTTTTTTATCCATTATGAAAGAAAATCTGGAGAAATTGAAATATGCCCTCGGATGTCATTGAAAGCGGACGTTTGGATTCGCCCTTAATTGAGGTAATTGGAGTCTCTTTTGGTTATAACCAGCTGGAGGTTCTGAGTGAGGTCAACCTGAATATTTACAGTGGTGATTTTCTGGCCCTAATTGGGCCAAATGGGGCTGGTAAGACGACTTTAATTAAGATTATTCTTAATCTACTTAAACCCAAGAAGGGGGAGGTCAGGCTTTTTCAACAAAAGATAAAGGAATTTAAGGACTGGCCTCTTATCGGCTATATTCCCCAGAAAGCCACTCACTTTGACCCTTTATTCCCGGTCTCAGTCCGAGAAGTCGTGGCCATGAATTTACCCCAGGCGCGATGGTTTGATTTCTGGACCAAAAAAATGAAAGAGGAGGATGTTCTCCGGGCTCTGCAAGTGGTCGGCATGGAGAACTATATTGATGAGAGAATCGGCTATCTCTCTGGAGGCCAGCAACAAAGGGTGTTTATTGCCCGGGCCCTGGTCACTCACCCCAGAGTTCTTATTCTTGATGAGCCGACTACCGGGGTCGATGCGCCTACTCAGGAGAAGTTCTACGATTTACTGGCCCGGTTAAATAAAGAAGAAGGGTTGGCCATCATACTGGTGACCCATGAGATTGGGATCATTAACCGCCATGTCAATAAAGTGGCCTGCTTAAACCGCCGCCTTGTCTATCATGGAACCCATGGTGAGTTTTGCCAGTCAGACTTCTTTCGGCAGATGCTGGCTGATGGCCATCATATGATTTTCCATAAACATTAAGCGGGTTTAGATGGAGGTCCTCTGGTCAGGTTTTCAATATGGTTTTTTCCAGCGGGCTTTGCTGGCCGGTCTGGGAGTGGGGCTGGCCTGTGCCCTGCTTGGAGTTTTTCTCGTCTTGCGCAAAGACGCCATGATTGGTCACGGTCTGGCTCATATCTCTTTCGCCGGGGTGGCTGTTGGGCTTTTCTTTGGTTTTTTACCTCTTTTGTCTGCTCTAGTGCTGACTGTGATCACTGCTGGATTATTGATAAAAATCCGTCAGAAAGCCGGTGTTTATGGTGATACAGCTATCGCTCTGATGAGTAGTTTCGGCTTTGCCGTGGGCATCCTCCTTGTGAGTTTAAGTTCTGGGATGAATGTAGATCTCTTTGCCTATCTTTTCGGTGATATTCTCACTATTTCCAGCCTGGAGGTTAAAATTTCTCTGGCCCTGGCGGTAGCAGTGGTTCTGGTGATAATATTTTATTTTCGCAATTTTCTGTTCACCACCTTTGATCCTGAAGCGGCTCAGGTAGCCGGGATCCCCGAGAAGAGAGTTGAATATTTATTAACTGTTCTTGCCGGTATAACGGTGGTTTTGGGGATGAAAGTGGTCGGCCTTCTTCTGGTCGTGGCTCTGATGGTTATTCCGGCGGCTTCAGCCTTAAGAATAGCCCGGAATTTCCGACAGGCCCTGGTTTTTGCGGGAATTTTTTCCCTGAGCGAGATATTTGTAGGGCTCTGTTTATCTTTTCTCCTGGATATTCCTGCTGCCGCGGGGATAGTTCTTCTGGGGTTTGGAATTTACCTGATTATTCTTTTTTCCCAGAGTCGCTTCCGGCAGCGGAGTTAGGATTTGGCTGCGCCTGTTTTTTCTTTAACCAGATTGGCCAGTGTTTGCTGGAAAACTGAATAAGCTTCCTGCCCATAAAGACAGAAGATTATTTCCTGGGGAAATTCGTGCTTTTCGCTGAATTCCAAGGCTGTTTTTAACATGATTTCACTGCATCGCTTGAGAGGAAAGTGAAAGATACCGGTACTTATAGCGGGAAAAGCAATAGATTTTATCCCGCGACTCTCGGCTATTTTTAAACTGTTGAGAGTGGCCTGAGTAAGTTTATTGTCTTCGTCGCCTTCCCCGTAAACAGGACCAACAGCATGGATGACATATTTGGCTTTCAAGTTGCCGGCGCCGGTAATAACCGCACTTCCTACCTCGATTGGACCGATTTTGTTGCATTCTTCCTGAATGGAGGGGCCGCCGTAAGTCCGAATAGCCCCGGCCACACCTCCACCGAGGATTAAAGAAGAGTTGGCTGCATTAACAATGGCCTCAACATCGAGTAGGGCGATGTTTCCTTCAACTAGCTTGATTTTTCGGCCACTGGCAGTTGACCATTCTTTCATAAGCCCCCCTTTCAGTTAGAAATATTAAATATTTTTTTCTAGGAAAGCAATACTCTGAAAATTAAAAAAGACCATTATTTTTTTCTGGTTTATTAAATTATTTTGGCTCCGTAGATTGTTTCCATCCGTTGCAGGGCAAAGGTATGGGCGGCGGCATCAAAGTCGGCTACTCCCTGGCGATAAACAATGACCTGATAATCCCGGTTACGGAGGTCACCCACGGTATCCATAACACAAATGGAGGTACAAACCCCGACCACATGAACTTCACCGATTTGTCTTTCTTGGAGAATCTCTTCCAGATTGGTACCGAAAAAAGCACTATACTTTTTTTTGGGCAGAATGATGTCTGTGTCTTTTACTTCCAGCTGGGGAATAATCTGAGCTCCGGGTGTTCCGCTGACACAATGAGGCGGGAACAGGTCAAATTCCGGGTCAGAGGGTTGGTGATTGTCGCAAACAAAAACAACCAGGTCTCTGGCTTCGTGAAATTCTTCGATTTTTTCCTGGACAAAGGGGATGATCTGGCGAGCACTCGGACCACAATCCAGCACAGCTCCTTCCTGAATAAAGTCATTGAGCATGTCAATGACCAGTAGAGCACGACGACTCATCGCCACCTCCTTCTCGGCACAAATTTATGAACTAACTATTATAGCACGAATGGGCTTTTTCAGCGGAGATGGCGGTTGACAATTTTTAGAGTGTCCTGCTGAAGCTGGCTGGCCCGCCGTTTCAGCTGGCCTGCCTTGCGGCGGACTCGGATCCGAAATTCTTTGTCCTCGATGTTGGGGAGATTAATCAAAACATTATAATAAGCCCCATCGACAGCGGTTAAGGCGGCCAGGGCAGCCACAGCTGCATCGCTGATGGAGTTTTTATTCCCGTGAGCGGCTACCACCCTGATTAATTTTAAGGCTTCGACCCCTTTTTCCATAACATAGAGGGGCACCTGGGTGGCTTCTTTTGTGGCTTCCTGAATGGCCTGGGCCCGTTCGGCTTTTTGTTCATCGGTTTTCCGAGGAAGACGGAAGGCTTCCATGACTTTATTAAAGCTGGCCGTATCGAGATCCACTGCCCGGAGAAAAGCCTCTTTCAGCTCTTGAGCTTGGAGGGCTGTTTTCTTAACTATTCTTTGAGCTTGTTCGTAACCCTTTTTCCCGACAGTCAGATTGGAGACCATCGCCGCCAGAGCCGTACCTAAGGCACCACAGAGGGCGGCCACGCTACCCCCTCCGGGGGCAGGTGAATCCGTGGAGACTTCGTTGATAAAGCTCCGCACCTCTCTTTTAATCAAGGGGTCTTCAAATTCCTGGAATTGATATTCAATGATTTTTTTCTGGGGGTCAAACGGAGCTACATCATTAAGGCCGAGGGATTTGACCGCAATATCAATCAGCTCTTCTTCCGGTACACCAGGACTTTTTCCCTGTTTTTCCAGGTAATACCGACCGGCCATGAGTAAAGCTTCTTTGGGGATCAGTCCCACCAATTCGCTGCCGGTTACCCGGAGCCCCAATTTTTCGGCTTCTTTGATGGCCTCATCGAAGACGAGGTGCGGAGGGGAGATTTTGTAGTTGGTAAAGTTAATGGAAATCTGAGCAATATCGTAATCTTCTATATACCAACCCACGGCTTTCACTGCCTTAAACTTCCCTGGGACCATAATGGCTTTGCCGTTTTCGTCCCGAATGATTTTCCCGTCTTTATCTCTTTTGGCCCGACCTCTTTCTCTCAGGTTGAGGGCGATTTCATGGGCCAGGCGACGGTCTTTCGTATTGAGATTGATATTGTAAGCGATAAGAAATTCCCGCGCTCCAATGACCGTGGCCCCGGCTTTGGGGTTGAAAACCGGTTGGCCATAATCAGGAGCCCAGTTAGGATCTTTCAGTTTTTCGGGCAGACCTTCGTATTCTCCTTCCCGAATAGTAGCCAGGTTTCGTCTTTCAGGTTTTTGAGCTGCTTCTTCGTAGAGATAGACTGGGATGTTGAGTTCTTCAGCCACCCTCTTGGCTAATTCATGAGCTAAACGGACACAGTCTTCCATGGTCACCCCGGTCACCGGTACAAAGGGACAGACATCGGTGGCCCCAATCCGGCTATGAGCCCCCTTGTGGTACCGCATATCAATTACTTCGGCAGCTTTTTTGATGGCCTTGAAGGCGGCTTCTTTGACTGCTTCCGGTTCGCCGATGAAGGTGACCACCGTTCGATTAGTCGATTCGCCGGGATCGACATCCAGAAGTTTTACCCCGGGGGTGGATTCGATTTCCTTGGTAATGGCCTGGATTTTCTCCATATCGCGGCCTTCGCTAAAATTGGGAACACATTCCACTAGCTTCATTTTTTTTCTCCTTTTCTCAGGGTGTATAAGAATTGCCCATTTTTATCATACAGGTCAATATCCAGGAATTTGAGGTTTTCAATGATAATGTTTTTGTCACCGGCCAGAGTAATAATCGGAGTGAGAAGAGATGATTTTTGACCTACGTGAAAGACATCCTCAGGGGTGATACTCATGATGTTGGAATAATATTTCTGCCAGTATTCATTGCCATAGTTATAGATATTCATTGAGGTGAGACGGAAAGCAAGGTTATCCAGGGATTCCAGCTCCACGGGTAAGCGGCCGATAAGAAAAGATTTCGCCTGCTCGAGTTCATAATTGGCGATTTTTTTCTCGACGATAATTTCCCGGATGACGGTAAAGATTTCCTGAAGACTTTCTTCCAGAACCTCTGGTCGCACGCGGGCTCTGATAGTGAAGAGGCCGCAGTTTTTTAAGATATCCATTTCGGAGAAGGCATAATAGGAGTAACCTTTGGTTTCTCTTAAGCGCAGGAAAAGGCGGCTGTAGGGAGTGCCCCCCAAAATATGACTGAGAACTGAATAGGCATAAGTTTCCGACCATGATTGGGGAAAGACCACGTTGCCCAGGAAAATAGTGACATCATTCCTCTGGGGGAGGTCGATCAAACCGATTTTTATCTTGGTCGCCGCTGTGGGAGGGGGAAGGGTTGCGGAGGTGATGGTTTTTTTCTTCCAAGTGAAAAGAGCATGACTGGTCTTTTCCGCCGCGGATTTAAGATCTAGATCGCCGATGAAGATTATTTGAGAATTATTGGGGAGAAAATATTGGTCAAAGAAGCTTTTGACATCTTTGACCTGGATTTGCCGAATATCATTCCGGGTAAAAGCGATTTTATGGTAGGGATGCCGGGCAAAAAGCAGCTGGAAAAGGAGGCGTTTAGCCAGGAATTCTGGGTTAACACTTTTCCGAACGAGTTCGTAGTAGATTTCCCGTTTAAGGCTGTCAAAGGTCCGTTGATTGAAAGAAGGCCAGAGAATCATTTGTTTTAATAAGCTCAGAGCTTCATCTGTATAATTGGCTAAAACTTCTAAAGTTAAACGGGAATAGTCAAGATATGTCTGGGCCTGGAAACTGCCTCCTAGAGATTCAATAATTTCTTGAATTTTTTCCTGAGAGAGGTGCCGGGTTTCCCGACCAATCATCCTGGTGGTCATGGTGGCTAATCCAGGTAAATGTTCCGGGGAATAGGTTTCCCCGGCCATGATAATCAGCTCGATATGAATCAGGGGAAGATTCCTCTGAGAGAAGACAGTGACTTTCAGGCCATTGGCTAGAGTGGTTGACTCCACCGGTTTAATATTTAAAGGGGGGAGAGGAAAGGGCGATGGCGGTGATTTACGAAATTTTTCTTGAGAGAAGCCGTTCGAGCTGAATAACAACCAGAGAGTAGCCAGGGTGATGAGAGAAAGAATTTTGAGTCGTCTCGCTCCAATTAAGCTCATTTTATTTCCACATTAATCAGAATGTAATTGTTGGTGAAATAACGATTCATGATACCGGCGATGTCTGAGGGAGTAACGTTTTGAATTTTTTTCAGTTCTTCCAGCGGAGAAGTGACCGATTTGCCGGAAAAGAAATAATCAATCAGGGTCACCGCCCGATTGCTGGCTGTGAGGAAACTTTGGAGAAAATCTTTTTCGTATAATCGTTTGGCTTTAATCAACTCTTCTTCCTTGATGGCTTCACTTTTGAGTTTATTGATTTCCTGCCAGAGAACTCTTTTGGCCCGGGAAAGGGAAGTGGGATTAGTGCTACTGAGGAAAAATTTGAAAGCTCCGACCCGACCTCTCATTTCCAATCCACCAGAAAGGCGGAGAACCAGCCTTTCTTTAATGAACAGTCTTTTCTGCAAACGGGAACTTCGCCCGTGGAGGAGAACGTATTCAATCAATTGTAAGACCGGCAGTTCTTTGGGCTGGACGGAATAAAGAGGAAAGCCCAAAAAGATGGCTGGTGAAGGAATGGTGTCTTTACCCACGGTTCTTTCCACTTTACCCTGAATCTTTTTTTCCAGAGGGGGCAGTTTAAAGCTTGGTCGGGAGCCGGGAGGAATAGAGCTAAAATATTTCTGAAAAAGGGCCAGGGTGGTTTTTTCATCAAAATTGCCGGCCACGCAGACAACTGCGTTTCGAGGACAGAAATAGCGGGAATAGAATTGCCGAATATCCTGGGGGGAGAGGGAAGCAAGATTATTTTTGGAGCCGTAGAGAGGGAGATAATAGGGATATAAAGGGAAGAGGAGCTGGTTGAAGAGCTCTTCGTATTCCAGATAGGGATCACGGGAGTGGCGAAATTTAATTTCGTCGACAACGGCGATAATTTCTCGCAGGATAGCTCCTCGAGTAAGGGAAAGACGTGCCATCCGGTCTGATTCCAACCAGAAGGCCAAGGGAAGATGATGAGAAGGAAGACTTTGATAGAAAATCATTCGATCAAAAGAAGTGAGTACATTGAGAATGCCACCCACCCGCTGAATATAGCGCACATGTTGCATCCGGCCAACATTTTGAGAGCCCTGGAACATGAGGTTTTCCAGGAGATAGGAAATGCCAGCCTGTTTGGGTTGTTCGTAAAGCGGCCCGACTCGATAACCCACCGCCAGAGCGACAATGGGAAAGTATGAACCGGGCGAGAGAATTATGGTTAGCCCGTTTTTAAGTTTATAAGTTTGCCCTGGATAAGGGAAACGGCTGTCTGATCTGAGGAATGGGATTCCCCCTGGAAGAAGCAAGAAGACTACCAGAGAGAGTGTGCATTTCTTCCACCAATTTGTATCTTTCATCAGTGACTGAATAACCTTACCATAAACATAATAAAAAATTCAATTTTAACGGATTACCTGGGCTTTATATATTTTTCCGCCTTGGGGCGTGATAACATGTTTAACCTGTCACCACTTTCGGGGGCATCGTGGTTTTGGAAAGGCATCCCTTTGAGCGGAGAAATTTGCAATCTGGTCAAGTTTATGTTAAAAATTCTTTTCATCTTTTCAGGTTAGTTGACCAGAGAAAGATAAAGATATTTTTTTATAAAGGAGGAAGCCCATGAGTAAGTCGGGAGTGCATCTCTTTACCTCAGAGTCGGTAACCGAAGGGCATCCTGATAAAATCTGTGACCAGATTTCCGATGCCATTCTTGACGACCTCATTCGCCAAGACCCCAAAAGCCGGGTGGCCTGTGAGACGTTGGTCACCACTGGGCTTGTCCTGATAGCTGGAGAAATCACCTCAGAAGGATTTTGTGATTTTCAAAAGATAGTGCGGGATACAGTCAAGGAAATTGGTTATACCCGGGCCAAATATGGTTTTGATTATCAAACCTGTTGTGTCCTTTCCTCAATTCATGAACAATCGCCGGATATTGCTCTCGGGGTAGTAGAAAGAGAAGACCGAGAACAGGGAGCCGGTGACCAGGGATTGATGTTTGGCTACGCCTGTTCGGAAACATCAGAACTGATGCCTTTTCCGATTATGATGGCCCATAAATTAGTCCGCCGTTTGTCCGAAGTCAGAAAAAAGAAAATCCTGAATTATCTCCGCCCCGACGGCAAGTCCCAGGTGACGGTCGAGTATGACGGCGATCATCCTCGGCGTATCGAAGCCATAGTTATTGCCGCCCAGCATAATGATAAAGTTAATATGAATGACCTGCGGCAGGATATTATTGATGTGGTCATCAAGGAGGTTATCCCCTCCCACATGCTGGATAAAAAAACCAAGATCCACATCAACGGCACCGGTCGTTTTGAACGAGGGGGACCTTGGGCAGATACCGGTTTAACCGGCCGGAAAATTATCGTCGATACCTACGGCGGTGTTGGTAGTCATGGCGGCGGTTGTTTTTCCGGCAAAGACCCGACTAAGGTTGACCGTTCAGGTTCTTACATGGCCCGCTATATCGCCAAAAATATTGTAGCGGCCGGGCTGGCCGACAAGGTTGAAGTCCAGATTGCTTACGCCATCGGTATTGCTGACCCGGTGTCCATTATGGTGGATACTTTTGGCACAAGCAAAATCTCCGAGGATACGATTAAAGAATTAATCAGAGCGTATTTTCCCCTTAAACCCAAGGCCATGATCGAACATCTTGATCTCCTGCGGCCGATTTATAAAAAAACAGCCTGTTACGGCCATTTTGGGCGCGCTGAACCGGAATTCACTTGGGAGAGAACCGATAAAGCTGACTTACTCCGTCAGGAAGCGGGCCTTTGACCGGGCTTCCACTTGGAACTTAAAGGAGTGACCATGGATTACGATGTTAAAGATTTGTCATTAGCCGATCAGGGATTGAAGCGAATCGAATGGGCGGCTCGCTTCATGCCTGTTCTGGAAATGATTAAGGAAAAATTTCTCCGGGAAAAGCCGCTAGCTGGTTACCGTATCGCCGCTTGTCTTCATGTGACGACAGAAACAGCCAACTTGATGGCTACTCTGAAAGAGGGTGGGGCGGAAGTCAGGCTGACCGCTTCCAATCCACTGAGTACCCAGGATGATGTGGCCGCCGCCCTGGTGAAACATTTTAAAATCCCGGTCTTCGCCATCAAAGGAGAAGATCAACAGACCTATTATCGCCACATTCACCAGGCGTTAGCTCATAAACCCCAGTTGACCATGGACGACGGAGCGGATCTGGTGAGCACCCTGCATGCCGACAAACAGGAACTTCTGCCGCAGATAATCGGAGGCACGGAGGAAACAACCACCGGGGTCATTCGTCTCAAGAGCATGGCCCGGCAAAAAGTTCTCCAGTATCCGATTGTCGCGGTCAATGATGCCAAAACCAAGCATCTCTTTGATAATCGCTATGGGACAGGTCAGAGTACTCTAGACGGTATCCTCCGGGCGACCAACATTCTGCTGGCCGGTTTGAATTTTGTCATAGCCGGTTATGGCTGGTGCGGCCGCGGTGTGGCCATGAGAGCGCGGGGAGCTGGAGCCAAGGTCATCATCTGTGAAGTTGACCCCCTGAAAGCTCTAGAAGCGGTTATGGATGGTTTTCAGGTTATGTCCCTGCGGGAGGCGGCCAGGATTGGCGATATCTTTGTGACGGTCACCGGCGATAAACATGTCATTACGGCCCGTCATTTCCAGCGGATGAAGAATGGAGCCATTGTGGCCAATGCCGGACATTTCAATGTCGAAATAGACATTCCCGCCCTGAAGAAGATGGCTGTCAAAAGCCGGAAAATCCGTGAGTTTGTCGAAGAGTTTCAATTGGCGGATGGTCGTCGAATATTCCTGCTGGCCGAAGGCCGGCTTATTAACCTGGCGGCTGCTGAAGGTCATCCAGCCACAGTCATGGATATGAGTTTTGCTAATCAGGCCTTAAGCATCCTTTTCCTGGTGGAAAAAGGAGATCGTCTGGAGAAAGATGTTTATCCCGTACCAACCAGGGTTGATGAAGAAATCGCTCGCCTTAAGCTAAAATCCCTCGGTGTCCGGCTTGATCGATTAACCACCGAACAAAAACGTTACCTGACTGCCTGGGAAGAAGGCACTTAAGCAGCCTTATTTCTTTTCAATCAGCTTTAAATATTCGTTGATCTGGGCTTTCATTTCCGGGTCCGGCGTCTGGAGCAGAACTTTCTCGAACAAATCCCGGGCTTTGGTGAATTCTTTATTTTTAAAATAAGCAACCGCTAGATTGAAATTCAAATTTATATCATCCCGGGCATATTTCAAGCCCTTGAGATAATTGTCGATCGCTGCTTGGTATTTTTCCTGTTTTTCCAGGATGATTCCTTTAAGATTATAAGCCATGACCATAGTCCGGTCTAAATCAAGGGCCTGATTGACATAAATCAGAGCCTCTTTAAGTTTATTCTTCAGTAGATATAACCGGGCCAAGTTGTAGTAAGGTAATTCTCTAGATTTATACATGGGGTCGGCAATGGCCAGCCGATACTCTTTTTCCGCTTCCTCCAGCAGACCCATTTCCTGATAAACAGTGCCCAGATAATTGTGGGCTTCACTGAAGCTGGGATTTATAGCCAGAGTTTTTTGAAAATAATCCCGGGCCTTTTCCAGCTCATGTTTCATTAAATAGGCCAACCCCAGAGCGTTATAAGTCAGATAGGAATTGGCTTTTAACTGTAGACTTTTGTTGAGGTGTTTAATGGCCTGATCGGGATTGCCGTTATTGAGATAAAAAAGTCCGAGATTATACTGAAAACGGGGATCCTTCTCCTGTTGTTTTTGGATATTTTTTGAGGCAGAGGCACAAAAGATTAGCTGGAGACAGAGAGTGAAGACAATGAGTATTTTTGTGGAGAAACCAAACTTGGTTTTCATGGTGTTTACTCCTCTTTTAAAGTTCTCGTCATGAGTTCTAAAAGGGCCTCCTGGGGAGGTTTTCCCTCATAGAGAACTTGATAAACCTGGTCACAGATGGGCATTTCCNCCCGCCATTTTCGAGCTAATTCACGGGCGGAAACGGTTGTGGTTACCCCTTCAGCTACCATGGCCATTTCCGAGATAATTTCCTTGAGCTGTTTGCCTTTGCCGATTTCATAGCCGACATAATGATTCCGACTGAGAGCCCCGGTACAAGTTAAGACCAGGTCACCCATNCCTGCCAGGCCGGCAAATGTTTTTTCTTTGGCGCCCATTTTCAGACCTAAGCGGGCGATTTCCGCCAGTCCCCGGGTGATAAGGGCTGCTCGGGAATTATGGCCGAATTCCAGTCCNTCACTGATTCCGGCGGCAATAGCAATGACATTCTTTAAAGCACCGGCTGTTTCGACTCCAATGACGTCTTCCGAGGCATAGACCCGAAAATAAGAGCTGGATATGAGATGCTGGATGGTCTTGGCTTGATCAATATCTTCGGCCGCGAGCACCACGGCCGTGGGGTGGCGCCGGGCCACTTCGACGGCAAAGCTGGGTCCTGAGAGAACGGCCAGATGAGGCCGCTGGTTGGGGAGAAAGACTTCTTGCATGATTTCAGTCATCCGCTTGAGAGTGCCCTGTTCAATACCCTTGGTCAGNGAAATAACGGTTTGCGAAGCTGAAAGATGAGGCGCCATTTCCTGGTAAATAGCCCGGCAGTAAGGGGAAGGGATGGCGACAAAGATAAATTCGCTGTCTTTAACCGCTGTGGCCAGATCACGGGTATATTTCACTGAGGGAGGCATGATTTCCCCAGGGAGAAAGGTTTTATTTTCTCGATAGTGAACCAGGTCATCGTAAACTTCCTCTTCCCGGACCCAGAGAAGGGGCTGGAGACGGGTGTGCCCCAGATGAAGGGCGAAAGCACTNCCCCAGCTGCCGGCACCAATTATCGAGACTCGTTTCATCTTTTTTCTCCGAGNTTCCTTTCTTTTCCCTGGAGAAGACGCTTAATATTATCCTGATGGCGGAGACAAACCAACAATAGGACAAAACCCCAGAAAATAATAATATCTAAATCAGGCCGATAAAACCAGATAAAAGGTCCGAAACTAAATACAGAGATCAGAGAGCCNAGGGACACATAGCGGCTTAGAGCCACTACTCCGATAAAAACAAGCAGGCTACCGAGGAAGGGAAGGAAACTAACGGCGGCGAAGACACCCAGGCTGGTGGCGATTCCCTTGCCGCCTTTAAACTTTAGATAGAAGGGAAAGCAATGACCGAGGACAGCCAGGGCGCCAGCCACCAGACCCCAGCGGGGGTCTCCTAGGATTTTCCTGGCAAGAAGCACGGCGGCCAGGCCTTTGCTGACATCAAAANCTAACACCGGTAAGCTCAAACGCCAGCCTTTGAGACGAAAGACATTGGTTGCCCCAGGGTTGCCACTACCAAAATGACGAATGTCCNTTTTTTCGATCAACCAGAAAAGAAAATACCCGGCGGAAATCGAGCCCAGAAGATAACTCAGGAGCAAGATTAGATAGATCATTTCAGAGAAAACTCCCCCAGCGGTGTATATTCGGCTCCGGTGGGTTTCAGAGTGCTCTGGAAAAAGGTTATTCCGGTGACTTCCATTTGACCAAACGGTTTATCTTCATCCTCTTTCAGACGGCTGAGGAGGGCCCCGATCCCGGCCTGGGACTTAACCCGGCCCAGGGTTAGATGAGGGATGAATTCTNTTTTCTCCCGGGGGAACCCGAGTTGANCCATTTTATCTTCAATCTCACAGGCCAGAGCCATAAGGGTTGGGTCTTTTTTGATACCGATCCAGATAACTCTGGGATGGCGGCTGCCAGGAGGGAAGGTGCCAGTCCCACAGAGATCCAGAGGAAAACGGCTGTATTTCCGGACGGTTTCTTTAAGTTCCTGGATGACCCGGTCGGCTTTCGCCTGGTCTATTTCACCCAGNAACTTAAGAGTGAGATGCATTCCCGTGGGTTTAACCCAGCGGACTTTGGTTTTCGACTTTTCCAGTTCCCGGATGTAACTGGAGAGGATTGTTTTAAGATGTTCATCGAGTTCGATGGCAATGAAGGTCCGCATGCTAACCCCCTCTATATTTTATTCATTCTTGGCGTCCGGTTAAATACCTCCATAACATTTCCAGGGCTTTCTGGGAACTCTGGAATTTCACCAGCTCCCGTGAGCCGAGGAATTGATTTTTGACCACCCGACAGCCATCTTCGCCCGCGCGGGCGGTATAGACCAGGCCGACCGGTTTGGTGGCTGTTCCTCCACCCGGCCCGGCAATCCCGGTGATGGCCAGAGCGTGTTCAGTCCCAGCCAGCTTCTGCACTCCCAGGGCCATCTCCCGGGCCACTTCTTCGCTGACAGCTCCATAGTTACTTAGAGACTCAGGAGAAACTCCCAGCAGTTTAACCTTGGCTTCATTACTGTAAACAACCGTGCTCAGGCGGAAGTAATCTGAACTTCCCGGGATATTGGTGAGGCGATGGCCCAGCAAGCCGCCGGTGCATGATTCAGCCACAGCCAGGGTTTCCCCTCGCTGACGGAGAAGCTGGCCGACCACCTCTTCCAGAGATTCCCCCTGCGTGGAAAAGATATAAGGCCGGAGTCGACTGGTGAGTTTATCCACCATCTGGTTGACCGTCTCCTGAGCTTCTTCGCGAGAGCGCTCGGAATAAGCGGTGAGATGAATTTCAATCTGGCCGGGATAGGCTAGAGTGGTTAACCGGGGTTGTCCACTGGTGGGATAAAGGTCTTTAATTCTTTCTTCAATCTGGGACTCGGTAATTCCAGTGAGTTTTAACCGNGCCTGGAAAACATTGTAAACCCGCCATCGCTGCAGTCGGGGAAGAACATAGGTCTCGAACATAGGTTTTAATTCCTGAGGAGGTCCGGGGAGAAGAACAATGATTTTTTCATTGTCTTCGATCCATTGGCCGGGAGCCGTGCCNTGATGGTTGGGGAGAACAAGAGCGCCTTCAATTATATANGCCTGTTTCANATTGGAAGAGGGCATAGTTAATCCCCGTCGGGCAAAGCGCTGGCGGATAGTGGCTAGAATTTCTTCCTGCAGAATCAGCTTTTTCTTTAGAAGGCGAGCCAGGACTTCTCTTGTCCGGTCATCTTCCGTGGGTCCCAGGCCACCGATGATAAAGCAGAGCTCAGAGCGACGGAGGGAATGCCGCAAACCTGTGGCTAGAATTTCTTCGTCGTCGGCCATAATTGTCCGGAAGGAAGGGGCCAGCCCCAGCTGCTCAAGTTGGGCGACAATGTAGGGAGAGTCGGTATCTTCAAAGTAAGGTGTCAGCAGTTCGCTGCCGACAGCCACAATTTCTATTCGCGGTAAATGTTCAGCCATTCTTTTGAGAAAGGATTAAGCATGTTCTCAGCCAGGTGAGAGGAAGTAGGAGATTCAGCTCCTTTCCTTTTTGTTGCCGCATCTTTGTCGTCAAAAACTTNTAAATTTTATTTTAAAAATAAATATATATTAAGAACAATACCGGCATAAAGAGCCGCCAGTATATCATCCAGCATGATCCCCCAGCCCGAAGGAAATACCTCTACTTTTTTAATGGGAAACGGTTTGAGAATGTCAAACAAACGAAAAAGAAGAAAAGCGGCGATGAGCAGCGGCCAGGTGGGGGCTAGTCGGTGAAGAACCAGAAATTGACCGGCGGCTTCATCAATGACGATGCAGCGGGGGTCTTCCAGGTCGAGCTCCCGGGCGTGGCGGGAGGAAGTGGTTACCCCGACGAGGAAAAGAAAGATGAAAATTCCCCAGAAACCATACCAGGGCAGGGCGGCCANCCAGAACTTGTAGAGAAGAATAACCCCAAAACTGGCGACTGTCCCTGGAGCAATCGGAGAATAACCGAGACCGCCAAAAGTGGACAGGATTTTGGTGAGCAATTTCATTTGACTACTCTTCCTTTCAAATCATACACACCGGTGGAGGTTATAATTACTTCCTGCAGAGAGTTGGTGTATTTTTGGTGCCGGGGCTGGAGATAAATCACTCCGTCGACTTCAGGTGCCTGGTAGCGACTCCGACCCAGCAGATATTTCTGGTCGTGAGCGGCCGACTCTTCCACCAGAACTTGGAGACGTTGGTGGAGGAAGCGACGATTTCTCCGACGGGAGATTTCAGCTTGGAGGCGCATGATTTCCTGACGACGACGCTCTTTCTCTTCCGCCGGCACAGGATCACCCAGTGCATAGTTAGGTGTATCTTTTTCCGGCGAATAGGTGAAAACGCCAAGGTGGTCAAACTCAGCCCGGGCTACAAATTCCATGAGAGCGGCGAATTCGGCCGTCGTCTCTCCGGGGAAACCNACAATTAATGATGTCCGCAGGGCGACATCCGGTATTTTACTTCTGATTTTCTCAATGAGGCGGAGGGCTCGGGGGCCGTCCAGCCCCCGCCGCATGGCCTTAATTAGCCGCGGGTGGGCATGCTGGAAGGGGAGGTCAAGATAGGGGCAGAGTCTTTTCTCCTGGAAAAGNTCCAGCAGCTCAGGCGTTATTTCTTCCGGGTAACCGTAGAGGATTCTTATCCAGGGAATTGAAGTTTGCCGGAGGATCTCCTCCAGCAGCTGGATCAATCCCTGCTGGAGACCAAGGTCACGGCCGTAAGAGGTGGTGTCATGCGAGATGAGATTTATTTCCAGGACACCTTTATCTGCCAATGATTTAATTTCAGTGATGATCGATTCTAAGGGACGGGANCGGTAGGGGCCCTTAATCAGGGGAATGGAGCAGAAGCCGCATTGGTGGGAACATCCTTCGGAGATTTTCACATAGGCCCAGGCCGGAGGAGTGGTCAAGGCCCGAGGTGTATCGTGGGAGTAAAGGAATGTTTCTTGGCCGGGTGAAAATTCCTGGCCTTCGAGAAGAGCCACAATTCGGGGAAAATCTTTAACCCCGGAAAGGATTGATATTTCCGGGAATTCTCGGGCAAGGTTTTCCTTCTCCCGCTCCACATAACAACCGATAACGACCACCTCGACCTCCGGATGCCGGCGTTTTATGGCCAGGGCTTCCCGGATAGCTTGCCGGGCTTCCTGGCGGGCGGGTTCGATGAAACCACAGGTATTAATGATAATTATCTCAGCTTCTTCGAGGTCGGCCACGAATTGATAACCGGCCTGCAGAAGATATCCCAGCATGACCTCACTGTCGACCAGATTCTTGGCGCATCCCAGGCTGAGTAAATAAACCTTTTTCTTCATCTTATATATCTGGATTTATTCCTCTCAGGATTGATTGACCAAACTCAGGGATAGATCCGGTAGAGAAGTCGAGGAAAGGGAATGGTTTGTCGGATATGGGGCAATTTGCAGATCCAGGCCACGGTTCTCTCCAATCCCAGGCCGAAGCCAGCGTGGGGAACACTGCCGTATTTACGNAGGTCAATGTACCATTCATAGGCTTCCCGGGGTAAATTAAACTCCTTTACTTTTCTCTCAAGGAGCTCGAGGTCATGGATTCGTTGTCCCCCGCCGATTATTTCACCGTAACCTTCTGAAGCCAGGAAATCCACTCCGAGGACCACTTCAGGGTTGGTTTCATCGGGCTGCATATAAAAGGCTTTAATCTTAGCCGGGAAGTGNGTGACACAGACCGGGCTATCATAGATCTTGGAGAGCAATGTTTCCTCAGGAGCGCCGAAATCATCTCCCCATTCAATATCTGAGCCGTGTTCCTTTAGTTTGGTGATCGCCTCATCATACTTAAGGCGCGGAAAGGGGCGTTTAATGCTTTCCAGAGGTTTGGTGTCGCGTTCCAGAATATCGAGTTCCTGGCGACGCCGCTCCAGAACCCGTTCGATGATAAAAAGGACCAGCTCTTCACCGAGAACAATGATATCATCCAGCTGGGCAAAGGCGATTTCTGGCTCCACCATCCAGAATTCGATGAGATGGCGCCTGGTTTTTGATTTCTCAGCCCGGAAGGTCGGTCCGAAACAATAAACTTTGCCGAAAGCCATGGCCGTGGCTTCGTTGTAGAGCTGGCCGCTTTGGCTGAGATAGGCTTTCTGGTCGAAGTATTGNGTCTCGAAAAGAGTGGTTGTNCCCTCGCAAGCGCTCGGGGTCAGGATAGGTGTATCCATTAAGCGAAAACCCCGNCCATCGAAGAAATCGCGGATGGCCCGGATTATTTCCGCCCTGATCTGGAGAATAGCGTGCTGTTTTCGGGAGCGCAGCCAGAGATGGCGATGTTTCATCAAGAAGGGTACACTGTGTTCTTTGGGAGTGATGGGATAATCCTGGGCAATCTGCAAGATATCGATTTCTTTGACGGTGATTTCATAGCCACCAGGAGCCCGGGGTTCCTGGCGGACGGTGCCGCGGAGGATAAGAGAGGATTCCTGGGTCAGGCGGTCGAATTTTTCGAAGAGAGGATGGTCTTTTTGCTCACTGAAAATAGTTGTTTGGATGATACCGGTNCCGTCTCGAATCAGAAGAAAACGGATCTTTCCACTGGAGCGTTTATTGTANACCCAGCCCCTTATCTCAACATCCTCGCCCTCGTAGTTGCTGATATCTTCGATGTAAACCCACTTCATGATTTTTAGATTATAAGGAAATTCCAGGAGTCGGTCAATAAATCCCCTTTTTCTTCTCTGCCCGGGTCCCTGTTTTCGAGGGTAAGGACTTGATTGTCAACCAGATTAGGGGCATTATAGGAAAGATGGCTGAACCAAAACCCTTTGCTAGAGTAAAATTAATTTGCGGTATTATTGCCAATCGCTCTGATGTTTTTGCCCGGGCGGAGGAGTTGCTGGCCGAGAGATGGGGGCCAATCGATGATCGCAGTCCCCGGTTTGAGTTTAACTGGACTGATTACTATGAGCGCCAGATGGGTCCGGGACTCAAGCGCTGTTTTTTAAGTTTTGAGCGCTTGATTAACCCNGAGGAGATTAGTGAGATTAAATTGGCCACCAATGAGCTGGAAGAGAAAATTAAAGCAGAGNTGGCTTCCTCCCGGCGGATAGTTAATCTTGACCCGGGTTATTTGACTCCGGCCGCCCTGGTCATGGCCACCCTGAAAAATTTTGCCCATCGTATTCCTCTGAAAAAGGGGGTTTACGCTCATCTGGAATTGCTCTTAGGACGCCAGGGAGTCCGACTCCTGGAGTGGACTTACCCTGATTTTCGCAGCCCAACNTATCATGAGTTCTTCTTGAAAGTCCGGCACCGCCTCATGGAGCAGCTGGCAAGTAAAGCAGAATAATCTGTTTTATTCCCCACCTGAAATGATGGTGACAATCATCCGTCTCCCTGAATATCTGCCGTCAGGTTTCAAGAGTTGCTTTGACAATTGTTTATAATTTCGGTCGGCAACAAGGATAACCCTCATCCAGTGAGAATNCCGGGAAGGGATCATTAAGTTTGTTTTATTTCTTTTTATCTTTGTGCTGGCGATAGAACTGAAGGAAATTTGTCAGCCGGGGATCACGTCCGAGCAAAGCTTCGGCTGCTAGCAACTGAGCCATGAGGTCTTTATCCAGAGGGTTGCAGATGGCTGCTTCCAGCCCTCGTTGAACGGCCAGGATAAGTAAAGTCCGGTTGATTGAGGCTCTCCAGGGGAGGCCGAAAGAAACATTGCTAATGCCGGCNACTGTCTTAACTCCGGGAAAATTTTCCTTAATCAGCTCTAGAGAGCGGAGAAAAATAAGGCCGGCTTCTGGATTAACGCCGATGGGTCGCACCAGGGGATCGAGAAAAATATTTTCCAGGGGGATATTATTTTTCTGGAAAGTATTAATTAATCTTGTGGCAATCCGCAGACAATTTTCAGGTTGNGAGGGGACTCCATCTTCATCCAGGCAGAGAGCGATCACCAGAGGAGAGAACTCCTTAATCAGAGGAAGCATGGCCTCCAGCCGGGATTTTTCGGCGGAGATGGAGTTAAGGATGGCTTGACCTTGATGGAGCTTGAGCCCCACAGCCATTGCCTGGGGATTGGGCGTATCAATCGCCAAAGGCACAGTCAAATTTTGCTGCAGGAGAGGCACAGCCCATTGCAGGATGTCTATTTCTTTCTCCATCAGGGCGGAAGCGTTGAAATCAATAAACTGGGCGCCGGCCTCGACCTGCCGCCGCGCTTCCTGGATTAAATAGGCTTCATTTCTGGCTTCCAGGGCCTGGCGGACCGAGGCTCGCGAAGAATTGAGCCGCTCACCGATGAGAATCACTGATTTTCCTCTTTTCTTCCAAGTATTAGACCGTCAGGCCTCTTCTCCCGGGGATGATTATTTTATTCCTCAACGTCAAAGGAGGAAATCCGGCGCAGGTTTTCCACCACCTCCGGCAGCACTTCCAGTACCTGACGGATATCATCTTCAGTATTGAACCGGCCCAGTGACATCCGGATAGCTGAGCGGGCAATTTCTGGTTTTAAACCGATAGCCTGGAGAACATGAGAGGTCTCNTCGGAATCTTCACTGCAGGCTGAGCCGGTGGAGACGCAAATGTCTTTGGTTGCCAGAGCCAGAAGAATGGCTTCTGCTTCCACCCCAAGGAAGGCGAAATTTAAGGTCCCTTTAATTCTTTTTTCCGGATGGCCATTAAACCGAACACGGGAAATTCTTTCTTCTATTCCTTTTTTCAGCTCCTCCGCCAGTTTTTCAATGCGTTTTTTATCTTTGTTTTTACGCTCCATCATTACCCGGACAGCTTCCCCGAAGCCGATAATCCCGATGGTGTTTTCGGTCCCGGCCCGCAGAAGGCGTTCCTGATGCCCGCCGTAAATCAAAGGCTGGATGGGCGTGCCTTTGCGGATGTAGAGAGCCCCGACTCCTTTGGGCCCGTAAATTTTATGAGCTGAAACTGTCAGTAGATCAACCCCCAGCTTATCTACATCGACTTCAATCTTGCCATAAGACTGGACAGCGTCAGTGTGGACCAGCACTCCATGTTTTTTGGCTATTTTAACCACTTCTTCAATCGGCTGGATGGTGCCGATCTCGTTATTAGCATGCATGATGGAAATGATAGCTGTCTGGGGAGTAATTGCTTTTTCCAGAAATTCCAGGTCAATCATGCCGGTAGTGTCAACCGGCACATAGGTCACTTTGTATCCTTTCCGCTGGAGATAATGGCCGGTTTCAATAATGGCCGGATGTTCAATGGCCGATGTAATGACCTCCTTTTTATCGGGTAAAGCATCAAGAACTCCCCGAATGGCGAAATTATCCGCCTCGGTGCCGGAGCCGGTAAAAATAATTTCACTCCGTTGAGCTCCCAGACTGGCGGCAATAATTTCCCGGGCTTCGGTAATCATCTCCTTGACCTGGCGGCCGAGAGGGTAAAGGGAGGAGGGATTGCCGAAGTGATTCTGGAGAAACCAGCACATTTTCTCTTGGACGGCTGGATCAAGAGGAGTGGTGGCATTATTATCAAGATAGACCATTACTTCCTTCCTTCTTTAAATTTCTGCAGCCAGTTTAAAATTAAAATTTAATTTGAATTTAAATTATACGACTTTTTGCTCGATTAAAGAAGTTTTTCTTCGACAATCCGGACCACTTCCAGCCCGGCTCGTTTTTGTCCTTCCTTGGCGGCCGCGCCGATATGGGGTGTGGGTAGCACATTGGGATGGTCTACCAGGGACCAATCTTCCGGCGGTTCCTTCTCATAAACATCGATNGCGGCGGCTCTCACCTTGCCCGCTTCAAGAGCCTCTAAAAGAGCTTTTTCATCAACTACGCCGCCCCGAGAGGCATTAACGAGAATCACGCCGTCTTTCATCTTGGCGAATTCAGCAGTGCTNATCATGTGTTTGGTTTGAGGAGTGAGGGGAAGATGAAGCGAAATGATGTCAGCCTGCTGGAGAAGTTCATCCAGACTGACTTGNGTCACCGGCAGGTCGGTTTTAATAGGAACGATATCGTAAGCGATGACTTTCATGCCAAAGGCAATTGCCCTCTCGGCCACCGCCAGGCCGATACGGCCGCTGCCGATAATACCCAAGGTTTTGCCGAAGAGTTCTGTGCCGGAAAGGAGTTTTTTCTCCCAGCGGTGGTCTTTCATGGAAAGAACAGCCTTGCCCATATTGCGTACAGCGCCGAGCATGAGGGCAAAGGTTAATTCAGCCACTGATATAGTTGTGGCTGCCGGCGTGTTGGCNACCTCGATATTTTTGGCTCGAGCTGCTTCGACGTCGATATTATCCAGTCCGATTCCGGCCCGAATGATGAGTTTCAGGTCAGTAGCTGCCTCAATAACTTTTTTGGTCACCTTGGTGGCGCTGCGAACCACAATCGCCTCAAAGCCGGGGATAGTTTTGATCAGTTCTTCTTCATCCATTCCGGTTTTGAGAGTCACTTCCAAGCCCGGAAGAGTTTTAAGTTTCTCGAAGGCTTCCGGGTGAAGGGGGTCGGCTACCAGTAGTTTTCTCATTCCCAACTCTCCATCAGGATTTCTTCAGCGGCCTTAATTGCCTGTCCTTTCTCAAATTTATAGCCGAGTTCAGTCAGGGTCATTTCCAGGGCGGTTAAAGCAGTGATGACATCAAAGCCGCCCATATAACCCAGGTGAGCTATCCGGAATATTTTACCTTTATAGGGGTCCTGACCGCCGGCAATGTAAGCCATATATTTGCCTTGCATGGTCTTGACGAGTTTGANGCCATCTATTCCAGCCGGCACTTTAACGGCAGTTAAAATGTTGCCCGGTCTTTTGGAAAGGAGCTCCAGGCCGATGGCTTTAACTCCGGCCCGAGTGGCTTCACCCAGAATACGATGATGTTCGAAGATTTTCTCCAGGCCCTGTTCACGGATGATATCCAGGGCTTTTTTCTGTTGAATGACTAGTGAAACACCTGGAGTATAGGGTGTGGTTCTTTTTGCCAGGCTTTTTTTGTACTTTTTAGCATCAAAATAGAACTTGGGGCAGGTAGAGGATTCAACTAATTTCCAGGCTTTGGGACTGAAGGCGATGTAGGCTAACCCTGGAGGAATCATAAACGATTTTTGCGAACCGGAGACCATCACATCAACCTGCCACTCGTCCATGGGACAGGGGGTTGCCCCTAAACCGGAAATTCCATCAACAACCAGTACTGCCTCGGTTTGAGCCACGACTTCGCCGAATCCCTGAATGTCGTANATAGTTCCTGAGGAGGTCTCGGACAGAGTGGCAAAGACGGCTTTGGTTTCCGGCTGGGTCTTGAGTTCTTCAGCCAGTTGTTCTTTAGTAAAGTCTTCACCCCATTCAAGGACAATTTCCCGCACCTCAGCTCCATAGGCCCGACAGATTTGTCCCCATCTTTCCCCGAATTTTCCACCGTTGATGGTGATGACTTTGTCCCCCGGATTGATAAGGTTAGCCACGGCCATTTCCATGGCTCCAGTGCCGGAGGAGGTCAGTACAAAGACATCTTCTTTTGTCTGGAAAACATACTTCAAACCCTCCACTACATCCATGAAAATATCCGAGAATTCAGAAGTGCGGTGATGGATAATTGGTTCAGCGGCTATAGAGAGCACTTTTTCCGGAACTGGTGTGGGGCCAGGAGAGAGAAGATAATACTTTTTAATCATATGAATCCTCCTTCGGTTATTCTATAAAAAGAAATATCTAAGTAAAAATTATATTAGTTTTTTTAGTAAAACTCAATCAAACTTTACACCTTAAATTGGTCCTTCCATCAGCAAAGCTGCCAGAAGAGCGGTGCGCTTAATCAACGAGGGCAGGAAGAGGTTTTCATTCTCGGCATGAATCCCTTCTCCTTCGGGACCCAGTCCATCCAGAGTGGGCCGTCCTGTCTGAGAGGCGAGGGAGGCATCTGAGCCTCCTCCTGAACGGCCGGCCGGCAGTGAAAACCCCATCCTGGCAGCAATCCGCCTGACCTTGGTTAATAATTTGCGCGAAGCCTCTGTTTGTTCCATCGGCGGTGTTTCAGTGATAATTCGCCAGCTTAACCTTGCTCCGGGCAGCCCAGGAGTTAGGTCCTTTAAAGATTCAAGAACTTTTCTTTTCTGGTCATTATTCCAGAAACGGATGTCCAAGAGAGCTGCGGCCCGGGACGCCACAATATTAGCCTTTTGACCGCCTTCTATTTTGCCTATATTCAGAGTGATACTTTTACTCCGGAGTCGCCGCAGACGATTGAGCTGGAGCATCAGTTCTTCGATAGCGTTGACCCCTTTATCCGGAGTGCCGGCATGAGCCTTCTGCCCGAAGGCTTCAAGATGGATGACCANCCGGCCTTTGCGCCGGACTTTCAACCCGCCGCCGGGCAGAGCGGGTTCGAGGCAGAGGATAGCGGCACTCTGATGTGCGTACTCGAGTATTAGTTCATCCGCTGCCGGACTGCCTATCTCTTCGGCGGAGTTGACGAAGAGAACTATGTGATTTTTGGGAGTCAAGTCGAGTTCTATAAGTCCTCGAAGAGCAAAAACAGCCTGAGTAAGGCCGGCCTTCATGTCCAGGACGCCCGGTCCATAAATCCGTTTTTTCCTTTGGTCAACCTTCCAGGGCATCTCTTTTATTTGACCGACCGGCCAGACTGTATCGATATGAGTCAGCAGTAAAGTGGTGGCTTGGGTCTGCCCCAGGGGAAGGAGGGCTGTGGTTATCTGGCCGATTTCCTCCCGCGGATAAATGGTCACCTCCAGACCCATTTGTTTTAATTCTTGAATCAGGAAATCCGAACAGGCATCAACGGCCTGTTTGTCTTGACTAGGGGATTCCCGCTCGACTAGTTTACGGAGGAAGGCGATCATTTCCTCCTGGCGTTCTTCATAATATTCCAGCCAATTCATTATTCCTCCTTGGATAATGCCGTATTTAATTTTATTTATCATGGTCAAAGTAGCCAGTTATAGGCCAGTCCAGGTGAAGACTGGAAAGACGGGCTTTATTTAAATTCATCTCTTCCCAGGAAACGATCAATCAGCACTCTCAGTTGCTGGAGTGCATTTATTTCCGGAACCTTTCTTTCTCCTTTTTATTAGTCTCAGGAATGAAATCAGTCGGCGGAAGATCCAGCCAACTGGTTTTTGTTTAAGTTTAATCGCCTGGTAGCGGCAGACTTCATGACAACAGAGACAATGAATGCAATTTGATGTTTTTACCCAGGCCACCTCCTTCACCAGCTGGATGGTTTGCTGAGGGCAGATGCGAATACACTCCTGGCAAGCAGTGCATTTTTGGGGGATAACCCGAGGTGTAAGATGAAACTGGCTCTGGATGAAGAT
The DNA here is from genome assembly GCA_002010725.1 of Candidatus Aminicenantes bacterium JdFR-80. Classification (GTDB taxonomy): domain Bacteria; phylum Acidobacteriota; class Aminicenantia; order Aminicenantales; family Aminicenantaceae; genus JdFR-80. The sequence goes on along the minus strand of MTOP01000081.1, from coordinate 29,233 downwards.
ATAAATAGCATTAGGGATTCTCTTGCGGGCCAGATGGGCCGCCGAGGAGAGTTTAAAATCCGGGATAATAGCTTCTGGGAGATTCTCACCGTAGACGGTGATTTTTTCCAGTTCGCCCACTCCTAGTCCCCTGGCCTGGGCCTCGGCGGTGGTCAGGACACTCAGCGGAGGCAGACCGATAAGAGTGGCCGCCACTGCATCGACAGCCACTGCATCCGGCGAAGCAATGATATAGCCAACCGAACGGGGGGCACCACTGGAGGGGCCTTCACCTTCCATACCGACGATAGCATCCATTAAAGTTAAACAGACTTTGTCCTGAATTACGGAGAAAATATCAACCAGCATCTCACAGAACTCATTAACCCAGCGAAATTGGCGATGATAATCCAGGCGAAACCCATAGGGAATAATCCCGTAAAAATTTTTAATTGCTCCCGTGAAAGAAGTCAGAGAATGGGTTTTCAGTTTGGCCAGATTGATTATATATTCACTATCGAGCACTACTGGTGAAATAAGGGTTTCGCTTAGTCTTTTTCCAGCAATGGAAATTTTCCGGAATCCCCGTTCTTTAAGATTGATCAACTCTACCCCCATTTCCTGACACATCTGCCGGTAGCCAGAAGGTTTAAAGCCNTCTTTGTCTCCGGACTGGATGTCATCCCCGACGGTTATCTGGCAATCAAGGTCTTTAAGACAGGTGATGACCGCTCGAGTAAATTCAGGGTGAGTAATAATGGCCCGTTCCGGAGATGAAGGAGGCGAGAGATGATTGATCTTGATGAAGACACGGCTCCCGGGTTTAATGAGAGAAGCCAGGTCACCCAGGTAAGTGAAGACTTTGTCCAGGGCCTGGCTCAGATTTTCAGGTTGGTAATCTGGGGCTTTGACGAGAGCTACTTTAACCTGACTCATAATGGAAGTATTATACAGTATTTGGGGGGAATTGAAAATTTCCTTTGGCCCAACGCAGGTAAGCCAGTTAAATCGGTGGCTGGAATAGTGAGTGCCGTGAATCTTGAGCCGTAGCTTGGAAAATTGTTGACAGAGGGAGTGGGGTTTATTACCTTGAAAAACAATGGATTGGGCCAGGTTGTTTATTCTTGGAGGACAGATTGCCCTGCTTGTCACCTTTCTTTTTCTAGGACTGATGGCCGTCTTTAGCCTGGTGGAGAAAGAAAGACGGGCGGCTTGGCGAAGCGGATTAATGGCCTTACTGCCGGGCAGTTTATTTGCCTTAACTTGGCTGGCCGGCCGGCAAGAGGCTGTTCTTGGTGGGGTAATAGCTGGTTGGTTGATAATTTTCTTCTTTCTGCTGCTCCTTCTCAGCCCACGGCCCCGGACTGAGCTTCAGATAATTTCTCCACCGTCCAGGGTTGATGAGCGGGATGTCATTTTTGCCCGCTTTGACTTGGAAGAAAATTCTCCCCACTACCAGGAATATTACCGGCGCCAGGGCCATCTTCAGGCCCTGGATGACAGTCTGCGGGAGCTGCCGGATTTACTGGATCGTCGGCACTGGGAAAAATCACCCTGGGAGTTTGCCCTGGCTGAGGCAGAGTTTGATTTTATTGAATTTCTTTTACCTTTGGTAGAAAGCCCACCAGTCGATCAAGTTTTTCCTTTCTCGCCAGAAGAAGCCACGGCTATAGTTAAGCGTCTGGCCCTTTATCTGGGAGCCCAACTCTGTGGAGTCTGTGAGCTGGAGGAGGCCTTTGTTTATTCGCATGTCGGTCGGGGACCGGAGCCTTATGGTCAGCCAATAAACCTGCAGCATCGTTACGCCATTGTTTTTGCCGTGGAGATGGACCTAACGATGGTGGCCACTGCTCCTCGNGCGCCGGTGGTGGTGGAAACAGCTCTCAGGTACACTGAGGTGGCCCATATATCGATCGTTTTAGCCAAAACCATTCAAAAATTGGGTTATCCCGCCCGGGCGCATATTGCCGGCAGCAATTATCAGGTGATGCTTCCGCCCCTGGCGTGGAAAGCAGGTTTAGGGGAATTGGGTCGACTGGGGATAATCGTTACTTATCCTTATGGGCCACGAGTTCGTCTAGGAGTAGTGACGACTGATTTGCCTTTGGTTCCTGATGCTCCTCGTGGCTTTGGCGTTCAGGATTTTTGTGCCACCTGTCTTAAATGTGCCCGCTGTTGTCCGGCTCAGGCGATTCCCTTTGGTGAAAGACAGGTAGATAATGGCCTGACCCGCTGGGTGATCGACCGGGAGGCCTGCTACCGCTTCTGGCGGCAGGTGGGGACGGATTGTGCGACCTGCCTTTATGTCTGTCCCTATAGCAAAGAGAATAATTTTTTCCATCGCCTTGTGCGGGAAGTCACTCGCTCTTCCCGCTTGGCCCAGAGAGTGGCTGCTCTGGGTGATGACTTTTTTTACAGCCGGCGACCTTTGCCTCGTCCAAGCCCTCTAGTTAGCTTTCTTCAAAAAACAAAACACAGGAGAAGATAGAAGAGAAGCTGCTTTATTTTTAAAATGATTTAAATAAATAAAACAGGCCAGAGTAAAGGCCAAATTGATAAAAGGAGGCAAGGATGACCACTTCAAGAAGGGATTTTATCAAGAGTCTTTCCCTGGGGGTCGGAGGAATGACTCTTTTTGGACTGGGGACACGGAAGGCGCAGGCGCGGCTGGCGGAGAAAATTGAAGAGGTAGCCAATACGCCGGCGGAAAAGGTGGCCCGGGATGAATCTTTCTGGTTCCATGTTCAACAAGCTTTTAATACCGACCGAAGTATTATTAATCTCAATAACGGGGGGGTGCATCCAGCTCCCCAGATTGCCATTGAAGCCGCCCAACGCTATATGGAATTTTCCAACGGTGCCCCGGTCTATAATTCCTGGAATTTCCTTCGTCCCCGCAAAGAATTAATTCGGCAGAAAATAGCCAGCACCTTTGGTTGTTCTCCTGAAGAAATCGCCNTGACCCGCAATGTGACAGAAGCCCTGCAGATTGCTCTTCTCGGACTGGAGCTCAAACCTGGCGACGAAGTTTTAACCACCACTCATGATTACCCTTCAATGAAGAATGCTCTTTACCAAAGGCAGAAACGGGAAGGAGTGAAGGTGAAAACCTTCTCTTTCCCTTATCCTCCCCGAAGTTTAGACGAATTGACCGAGCTTTTTGCCCGCAACATCACTCACCGGACAAAACTCATCCTCGTCTGTCATATCACCAACCTCACCGGCCAGATTTTTCCGATTCGAGATATCTGCCGCCTGGCTAAACAACGAGGTATTCCGGTGGTTATTGACGGGGCTCACGCCTTCGGCCATTTTGTCTTTGAGCAAAAGGATTTGGAGTGCGAAATTTACGGAGCCAATTTGCATAAGTGGATGATGGCTCCTATTGGCTCCGGTTTTCTCTATGTTAAAAAAGAAAAAATTAAGGATATCTGGCCCCTTTTTCCCGCGTCTGATCCGCAGGGAGATGACATTCGCAAGTTCGAACATGTAGGCACCCAGCCAGAATACATCAAACTGGCTATTGGCGAGGCCCTGGAATTTCACCATGCTATAGGGCCAAAGAGAAAAGAAGAGCGACTGCGCTACCTCAGGAATTACTGGGCTAGAGCCCTGGAGGATTTACCCGGGGTAAGGATTCTCACTTCTTATGAACCCGAACAATCCTGCGGCATTGGCACCTTTACCGTGGACNGGCTGGATATGAAAAAGTTACGGGATAAGTTGTTGGAAAAACATAAAATTTACACCATTACCGTCAAGGTGCCGGCTCCGGAAAAAGGCAAAAAGGATATTATCGGGATGAGAATCACTCCAAGTATCTACACACCTCTGCGGGATCTGGATATGTTTATCGACGCCGTAACTCGTTATATAAAAAAAGGATTCCCAGTTTAAAGAAAAGATTTCAGAAAAGGTCCATATTTTACGTCTCAGGTAGCAATAATGGCGGTGGACCAATTTTACTTTTATTCTGGAAATTTCGGATAAGTTTGGGTATCATTAAATAAACATTTGCTAATAAATTTANTCATAAAATTGACATGAAAAAAAGAATGAGCCCCGCGAAAAATTCGTTGCTCCGTCTTCTGACTGGCTGNCTTGGTGGTCTTGGTTTGCTTTCTCTTCTTTTTATTGGCGGTCTGCGAGCAGAAATTTTTTATCCCTGGAAAGAAATATATATAGGGGCCCTGGACGCTCAAGCCTGGTCCGGTCTAGTCCTGGCTCCCTCACCGGAGAACGCCTTTGCTTTTCGGCTTCGAGTGAAAAGAGGAGAAGAGCGGGCGGATAAAATTGATTTACTTTTTCTGGTGGCTGAAGTTGGCCCCCATTCTCCGGATGGGCAGTATGCCCGGGTGAAGTTTGACCTGAGTTTACCCTTTGGCAAAGGCCGAGAAACTCCTATTCTGAAAAAACCACCGAAGAAATCAGATACATTAACTCTGGAATGGTCCCGCCGGGATGAACGGACAGTCATTGGCCGGATTGAAGCTCCCGAATATGTTACCGTAGAAATAATTCATTATTTTCCCTGGGATTTGACTGGCGATTACCGCTTGCGCAGTGATGGCCANGTGCAGGGCACCAGCGGAGAATGGTATTATCTTTTCTGGACAAATCGCCAGGGAGACCGTTTCCTGGGTGAGAGGAAGGAAGAAGTCCTGGCTTTTTCCTCCGAGAAGGAGCGGGAGCTTTATTTTGTTGCCGGGGTTGGCCGTGATACCAANATCCTCTCTGATCATCTTTACCGCTATAAAAGTGTCAAAATCATCGAGAAGTTTCTGCGNGATGAAGAAAAAAATTATCTCCAAAAAAGAGTCAGGGTGGATGGCCTTTATGAAGATGTGGCTGAAGCCATTACCAATAATCTTTTCTGGATGGTTCTCTACCAGGCAGGCCATCATCGCTATTATACTCCGGCCGGCCGCCGCTGGATTTTTCCCTCACCACGGGGAGGGGCTGACCACTGGACTATTTTTGAATGGGACTCCTTTTTTAATGCGCTGGAACTTTCGGTGGAAAGCGTTAAACTGGCGAAGGATGTCCTCAAGGCTGTTCTCCAGACCCAGTATCCCAATGGTAACATTCCCAATTGGCGCGGTCGTTTCTCCGGCTCAGCTGACCGCAGCCAGCCGCCGGTGGGTGCTTTTGTCACTTTGAAGCTTTTCCAGAAAACAGGAGATTCGGAGATCATCCAATTTGCCTATCCTTACCTGAAAAAGTGGCATGCTTTCTGGAAAGCCCCCAAAAATGGTCGGCCCCGTCGGGACGGCAACAATGATGGTCTTCTCGAGTGGGGTTCGGATAAGGAACTGATTCCCCGCTTTGTGCCTTCCTGGGAGAAGGGTGCCTCCGGGAAACAACGAGCGATGTGGGAATCAGGTCAGGATGATTTACCCAACTGGGATGAGGCNGGCTTCAATGAGGCGACCGGCACATTGACGATGAATTGTCTGGACCTCAATTCTCTTTATGCCCTTGATGCCTGGTGTTTGGCGCAAATTGCCCGAACTCTGGGCTTACGGCGGGAGNATGCCGCTTATTTGCGGGAATATGAACAGATGAAGAAGCTGATCAATGACCAACTCTGGGATGACCTGGAGAATTTTTATTTTGACCGTCATTGGGATGGTCGATTTTCCCGACGGAAAGCTGCCTCCAATTTTTACCCTCTCCTGGCCGGCATTCCAGATGAAGAGCGGGCCATGAAAATGATTCGCCATCTCCGCAATCCCGATGAATATTGGGGGGATTATGTTATCCCGACCATTTCCCGAGATGACCCGGCTTTTCCCGACCAGCAATATTGGCGAGGGACTATCTGGCCACCCACTAATTATCTTGTTTATCAAGGATTAAAAGCTTACGGGTTTGATGCGGTGGCCTCGGAAGTGGCAAAGCGGAGCGTCGAGCTTTTCTTACGGACCTGGAAACATTACCAGCTTTGTCCGGAAAATTATGATTCCCGCACCGGTGAAGCCGGCGGCCAGCGGTATCAAAGCTGGGGACCGCTTTTTGCTCTTATCGGGCTGGAGGAGTATATCGATTTTACTCCCTGGGAAGGATTCCGCTTTGGAATTCTCCGACCCGAAAAGCGGGGTCGGATTCAGCGAGTGGCCATCCAGGGCCGTCATTATGAGCTCCGCCTGGGGAAAAAGGGCCTGGAGCTGCGGGAAGAAGGTCGAAAAATAGTCGAGACCAATCGGCCGGCTGTCTTTCGTCACTTTCTTTATTCAGAAAATGAAATTTCTTTTGAGGTTAACTCTCTGGATAAGTTGCAGATTAAAGTCCGCTTCCTGGTAGAGGGAAAGTATCAACTGCGGATAGATGGCCGGATTAAAAAAGTTTTTGACGGTGATTCACTGAAGTTTGAACTGCCAGAAGGTGAGCACACCGTTCTCTTCTGGCTCCTCCAGAAAAAAGGAGAGTAGGGGCCCACCAACCTTGGTGGATTACATTAAAAATAGCAAGGATGAGTTACTTAGACCATTCCTTATTTTCTGTGTAAACCCGGCGGAGGGTGTCCCCTCGCACTCCCTGTCGTAGGGCTTCGAGGGCTAGTACTTCCTCCGGCGGGATATTGCCCAGGTTGACATTGACTCCCCAGCGGATGATTAACGCTTGCTGTTGGTTTTTTAAAGGAGCTTCCCAAAGGAGAATTTCAGGGTCGTTAACCCCGGCAACGATGTTGTTCACCTCTTCTTCTTTGATTTGTCCCTCACTGTCGTAAATGCCCACTCCTTTACCGGCTTCGCGGCCCTCAATGATGACTTTAAAAGCCCCACATTCCGCGTCGGAATTAATTAATTCGTGGGTTAAAGAAATCGGCAGAACCTCCCGCGGGTCCTTTTTGCCGACTTCGGTGATAACTTTAAATCCTCTATCCAGAGCCTGTTTAATTATATCCTGGCGCTGGGAGAGGGGAATTTCTATAGTTCCATCCGATACCTCAATGGCCGTGAAACCAAGCTCTTTGGCTCGCTCAAAATAAGCCGTTAGTTTTTTCTGCCAGAAGGCAACTTCGAGAAAAGTTCCTCCGGGCATAACATCGATTCCGGCTGAGGTGATCAACTCGTTTTTCCGTCGCAGATAGTCGTTGTTGTAGAAGGCCGAAGTACCGAAGGTCAGTTTGATAATGTCGATATAATCACCGGCCGTTTCCAGAAGATCCTGGATGCGTCCCAGGCCCAGACCTTTATCAATGACCATGGTGATNCCAGTAGTCCGTGGCTTGGAGGAACGACCGGAAATAGGCATTGTAATAACATCATCCCATGCTTTAGCCATGTTTAATTCTCCTTTAGTTTTTTTGGTTGGCGCAAATGACTTAGCAGATTGCCCCAGCAGTCAGCCGGGTCACTCAAAATATTTAAACTCAGAAGTGAGAGAGAAGAGGTTAGAAGGGATTTAATCGCCGTCCACCGTTTTTGGGCCAACTCGGCTTCATCCCAGCCCACCAGAGGTAAAGAATCATAGAGGATAATCGACTCGTCCAGCTTGGAGGAAATATTAGTGTACAGACGCCGCGCTACTTCGTTCGGCTCACTAAGAGGGGATTCTTCTCTTTGGGGCCAGCCTTCTTCGATATGGGGGAAAATAAAGATGACCCGGCTCAGTTGGTCGATTTGATCAAAGCTGGTTTGGTAAGAGGAAAGATCAATAGCTATTTTTTCTTTATAGAGCGCTGAGGCAGGGAGACTGGAGGCTGAGGGGAGGAAGGCTGGAAAATGTTTTTCCAGAGTTGAGAGACGAATATTATCTACCAAGGAACCTTTGAACCAGATGATNTTATCTCCCTTAACCTGGAAGTGGGTCGTTTCGGTGGAGAAGAGTTTAAGCCCGAAGGCCAGTCCACTGAGAAGAAAGACGGTTTTGCCGCTTCCGGCGCCGCCAGCTATGACAATGAGCTGGTTTTGTTCTTCGTCATAGAGAGCACAGGCGTGAAGACTATAGAGGCCGTGTTTCTTTTCTAGGAGATAAAGTATGAACCGGTAGAGAAGGCCGAGGTTGCCCCAGAGGGTATAGCGGGTGTCAGTACATTTCTTCATAAATTCCAGGATAGGGCCCTGAAGGAAAAGAGAGTCTTCTTTCCGCCAGAAAGAGAGCTGGGCTTCAGCTGGCTTTTCTTCAATCCGGAGCGAACCATCGGCTTCTTCCGCCGACCAGTCGGTGGTGATTTGTTTTATCTTTTGAAAAGCGGTCAGCAAAGAGGGTACCCCGAGGGGAGGTGGAATCTCCGGGAGTAGGGAGGGTTCATTAACATTAATGACGATTTTTGTCTGGAGAATTTCCAGCTTTACTTCCTTCATCTGTCTTTTATTCCGCTTGACCTCGGCGGTTTACATAATATACCTGATAATTAGACGAAGGACAACTTAGCTTCCTTCCTGATAACTGTTACCTGTAATTTCTGTCTTGGCCGCATTATGTTATTGATTCTAATTAAAATAACTAAAACTGAAGGTGGAAATAGGGGGAGAGTTTTGGATTAATTATATGAAATTAAACAAGATATCTCAGCCAGTGCACAAGATTAGGTCTGCGTAAGATTCAGACAAGATCCAGATTCAGCCAGCTGCCCCCAGTTTAAACAAGAGTGAAAGATAAGATATGAGAAATTTGACATATTACTGAAAACTGGCCGAGGAGACGTGTAATAGCCTATTTTTTCCCTTATTTACAGTATCTTCGAGCACCAAGAAGGTGATTATCAATCTCTTAAATTGTGAAAATAGCTACTGATTTTTTCTTTTATTTTTCAGGTCTATTTGGTAAAATAGCCGCCATGAGAATGGGGAATGGCTCAGTTCAGCCCCCCCTCCATTTCTCCCTTTTTCACCTGAAATTCACCAATTTAATTATATTGGTTTTAGATATAGATAGAACTTACTCTTCTTGGTTGAAAGGAGGCCCATGAGAGTACTCAGAAATTACCTTATTTTTCTTTTCATTGTGGGGTTTGTTGTGTCTCCTCTGCTGGCTGAGGCTGTCAAACCCACCTATGCTCTGGTTGGCTGCCGGCTTCATCCGGTGACCGGTCCGGTGATTGAGAAGGGCACAATCATCATCCGCAATGGGAAAATTGAAGCTCTGGGACCTGCGGACAAGATAACTATTCCCGAAGATGCCGAAGTAGTGGAGGCCAAGGACCTGGAAGCTTATCCAGGGTTGATTGATGCTTATTCCCAATACTTTCTCGAGACTAAATCTCAGTCGACCACCCAGCAGCCACGGCGGCCATCAGCCACAACTTCTGAAGAAAGGTCCTGGGATAAAACTGATTTTCTTGTTCTTGAGAATCTCAAGTTTAAGAAGACCACTCTCAGCTCGCTGCATAAAGCTGGAATCACTACAATTCTTGTTATTCCACCTCACCAGATTTTTGCTGGTCTGAGCACCTTGCTCAATCTCAATGGTGAGAAAATTCCCCCCATGGTCCTCAAGGACAAGGTGGCTCTCCATCTGTATTTCATCACCGCCCGGGGGAGTTATCCTTCCAGTTTAATGGGTACCATGGCTCTGCTACGGCAGTCCTTTCTGGATGCTCAACATTATGATTTGCAGAAGAAGAAATTTCTTCGTTTTCCAGGAAAAGTGCCCCGTCCGGAATTTGATGCCTTCCTGGAAAGATTGCTTCCTTATGTCATCGAGAAAAAGCCGGTTATTTTTGATTGCGCTAACATGCAGGATATCAAGCGGGCTCTCCGCCTCATCGAGGAGTTCAAGTTGAACGGTTNTATAGCCGGGGCCAATGAAGCCTGGCGGGTGGTGGATTGGGTGAAAAGAGCAAAAAAACCGCTGCTGGTAACGGTGGATTTTAAACCGCCGACGACCAGTCGTTATGCTAATCTGGGCGATGAATTAAAGAAAAAAGCGGAAAAAGAAATTTATCCCCGTAACCCGGCTGAACTCCAGAAGAATGGCGTTTTATTTGCCCTGGTCTCGGGGAAAATTTCCAGCCCGAGTGAGTTTATGAAGAAGGTCTCTCAGGCGGTTGATGCTGGTCTGCCAGCCGAGGAAGCTCTAAAAGCCCTGACCATTGTTCCCGCCCGGTTCCTGGGAGTTGAGTCCTTTCTGGGGAGCCTGGAACCAGGTAAGGTGGCTAATATTATCCTGACCAAAGGAGAGCTCTTCACTAAAGATTGTCAGGTTAAAAGGGTTTTTGTTGACGGTGTTTCCTTTGAGATTAAAGCCCCGACCGCCAAAGCAGCTAAAGCCGCCGCAGTCAATCTCTCGGGGAAATGGAAAGTCACCGCTGTCAGTCAGATGGGGACCCTGGAGATGACCATGGAACTTACCCAGGAAGGAAGTTCTCTCTCCGGAACATTAACCAGCGAGATGGGTAACTGGGAGATAAGTGAAGGCACAATAAGCGGCAACAAACTGACGATGATCATTGCAGCCAATATTATGGGGCAGGATATGGAGCTCTCTTTTGAAGGGCAGGCTTCCAAAGATAAAATCAGTGGAACAATTTCTTTTCCCGGTGGAAGTGCGGAAATGACCGCCACGCGAATTCCGGATAAAAGTTAAAGGAGGGTGGCCATGAAATTGAGAAAGATTGTTGTTTTAACCTTGGTTATTATCGGGTTGGGCATCTCCCCGCTGGGGGCGGGCCAAGATTTATTCATCAAGAACGGAACCCTCCTCACCATCACTAAAGGCGTAATTCATGGTGGCGATATCCTCATCATCGATGGAAAAATCAAGCAGATTGGAAAAAATTTGACCCCACCCCAGGGTATTCGGGTCATTGATGCCACTGGAAAATATGTCCTGCCGGGGATTATTGACTCCCATACCCATGTGGCTCTCAGCGGAACAAATGAAGCCTCCGTGGCCATTTCTTCAGAAGTGAGAATGAAAGATGTCATTAACCCGGAGGATACCGCCATCTACACCGCTTTAACCGGTGGGGTGACCATGGTACATACCATGCACGGCAGTGCCAATCCCATTGGCGGGGAAAATGTGGTTCTCAAGATGAAGTGGGGAAAATCCTCGGAGGAAATGTATGTCCCTTACGCCTATCGGACCCTGAAATTCGCCCTGGGAGAGAACCCCAAGCGGGCTAATATAATGACTGTTTCCGCCAAACCGCGTTATCCCCAGACGAGAATGGGAGTCATGGCTATCATCCGCCGCGAGTTTGCTCAGGCCAGGAATTATATGCAGGAGTGGGAACGTTATAACAAGCTGAAAAAGAACAAGAAACTGCTCGGCTTTATTCTCCCGCCTCGCCGCAACCTCCGCCTGGAACCCCTGGTGCTGATGCTCCAGGGTAAAATGTATGCTCGCTGCCATACTTATCAGGCTGACGAAACGCTGGAGTTTATCAAACTCTCCAAGGAATTTGGCTTTAAAATCGCGGCCTTTGAACATGCCTGGGAGGCCTATAAAATCGTTAAAGAGCTGGCTGCCGAAAAAATCGGCATTTCAGTATTTGCTGACAGCTGGGCTTACAAGATGGAGGCTTACCAGGGTATTGCTTACATGGCTGCCTTCTGTACCAAACATGGTGTTTTGGTCTCGATTAACTCGGATAGCGGCGAGCGGATCCGTCGCTTGTTTAACGACGCCGCTAAAACAATGCTTTATGGCGATTTACCTGAGGATGAAGCTTTGAAGCTGATTACCCTCAATCCGGCTATTCAATTGGGTGTGGCCGAGAGAGTGGGCAGCCTGGAAGTGGGCAAAGACGGTGATATCGCCATTTTTAATAAACATCCTTTAAGTGCTTATACCCGCTGTGAGATGACGATTATCGAGGGCGAGGTCTATTTCGATCGGGCCAAATACCTGGAGGAACAACAGAAAAAAGCTGCTACCAAAAAGCCCAAGAAGAAGGGAGGCCAGAAATGAGAGGGAGAATCAAGATGGTCATCAGTCAAGTGAGCCTGAAAGAAAGATCGGTTATGCCTCATGTTTTAACCTATCTCCGGAAGATGAAAAAATCAAAGAGGCATCTTTTNGTGCTGGGGTTTATTATCTTCTGGCTGGCTTTACTGGGCCGAATGCCTGTCCTGGCCGGAGAGGCTGAACCTGTTCTCGCCATTAAAGGAGCCCGGATAGTGACTGTGACCGGCGAGGATATTCCCGAAGGCGTGATCCTGATNAAGGGTANGTACATCGTCGATGTTGGGCCGGTAGTCACCATTCCCCCGGAAGCCAAAGTGATCGAGGCCAAAGGTCTGATTGCCTATCCTGGACTGATTGATGGGTCAACCTACCTGGGACTTATGGAAATAAGCATGGTTCGGGCTACAGTGGATACTCGCGAGACAGGCAATATTAATCCTCAGGCACGGGCCTATGAAGCTCTTCGGCCTGATTCAGTTCATATCCCCATTACCCGGGCCAACGGCACCACCTGTGCCTTAGTGGTCCCGGCGGGAGGATTAATTTCCGGAGTCAGTGGGTTGATCAAGCTGGACGGCTGGACTCCTGATGAACTGGTGGTTAAGGCGCCGGTGGCCATGCATATCCAGTTTCCGATGATGAGAGGCCGCTACCGTCGTCAGACCAGTCAATCGGTTTCTGCCTCCAAACGGATTAAAGAATTAAAGAAGCTCTTTAATGAGGCGCGGTACTATGAAAAGAGACGCCTGGCGGCTCAAAAGAATCTTCTCCTCCCTTATCCTGATTTTGATGAAAAGCTGGAGGCACTCCTCCCGGTGGTTCATGGGCAGTTACCGGTGATGATTTCCGTTTATGCCGAAAAGGATATTAAAGATGTCATCAAGTTTGTTCAGGAAGAAAAGCTGAAGGCCATCCTTTTTGGGGTGCACGATGGCTGGAAGATGGCGGAGGAAATAGCCAAAGCCGGACTGCCGGTCGTCCTGGATTCGCTTTATAACCAACCGGCTCGTTGGGATGATGGCTATGATGCCCTCTACCGTAATCCAGCGGCCNTGGTTAAAGCCGGGGTGAAAATCGCCTTTTCTTCCCAGAGCGCCAGTTTGGCCAAGGATTTGCCCTGGCATGCGGCCAAGGCAGTGGCTTTTGGCCTAGATCAGAAGGAGGCCCTCAAGGCAGTCACCATTAATCCAGCGGAGATATTTGGTGTAGCTGACCGGATGGGCAGCCTGGAGAAGGGCAAGCTGGCTAACATCGTTCTCACCGATGGTGATATTCTGGAGATAAAGCGTCACGTCAAGCACCTCTTTATCGAGGGAAAGGAGATTGACCTCGCCAACTACTACACCGATCTGCTCCATAAGTACGAAAAGAGGCTCAAGGAGAAGTAAAATAATCTCAGTCTGAAAATTTTAGATGAGCTGACAAGAGCGAAAGGGTCGAAACCGTCCGGGTAGTAGAAAGCAAAGAGCCGGACCGACAAGGAAAAGCATTCCAGAAAGCCTGAAGAGCAGGATTAAATAGAGCGCAGGATAAAAATAAAAAAATTAATATATAACAGAGAACTCCTCCCCCTGGTCGAGGATTTATCCTCAGGGGAGAGAGGGAAGGAGAATGAATATGTTGACCAAGGAGGAAGTACAATGAGTAATAAAAAAATCTGGTGGGGTGGGTTTTTGGTATTGCTGGGCGTGTGCCTGGCTTTTATCCTGGGATCGGCCAGCCAGGCGACNCCGGTTGATTATGATCTCTTGATAAAAAACGCCCGGGTAGTGGACGGCACTTTACGGGCCCCTTACCGGGCTGACGTCGCGGTGAAAGGCGACACTATCGTCAAAGTAGCCCGGCGGATCAAGGGGACGGCCAAAAAAGTGATTGATGCCCGCGGCTTGTATCTGACGCCGGGGTTTATCGACCTCCACACCCATGTTGACCGCGGCATGTATTTTCCGGAAAACAGAGCCTGCCTGAATTATCTCAAACAGGGAGTGACCACGGTGATTGTCGGCCAGTGCGGTGGGAGTGCCTGGCCGCTGTTTGAGAAGGCCGAAGACCAGATCAAGCGCTGGGAGGAGGAAGGAATCGGCCCCAATGCCGCCCTCCTNGTCGGCCATGGCAGCGTCAGGCGGCTGGTTATGGGCGATGAGGACCGGGCTCCAACACCGGAGGAACTGGAAAAGATGAAGGCCCTGGTGAGGGAAGCCATGGAACAGGGTGCTTACGGGATGTCCACCGGGCTGATTTATCTCCCCGGCCGCTACGCCAAGACAGAAGAAATAATTGAATTGGCCAAGGTGGTCGCCTCTTTTGGAGGAATTTACCACACCCATATCCGGAATGAACGGGATAAACTCCTGGAGGCGGTTAAAGAGGCGATTGAGATCGCAGAGAAGGCCGGCGTGCGGACCAATATTTCTCATTTCAAAGTCATGGGCCGGAAGAATTGGGGCTTGGTGCGCCAGGCTTGCCAGTTGATCGAAGAGGCCCGGGCCCGCGGTTTGAAGATTACCGCTGACCAGTATCCTTACCGCTTTTCCAGTGGCTATCCTTATCGTTCACTTATTCCTACAAAGACCTGGCGGGGAGAGGGAGTCGAGCGGTTGACCAACCAGGATATCGATAATATTTTCGGTCATTTAAGTGACCAGGAGTTGATTGACCTTTACCGCAAAACCACTCCCTATATTCCCTTTAATGAGCATCACTGGCAGTTTTTAAAGTCACTTCCGCGAGAAAGGCTGGTTCAATATATCGGCCGCAGTATCCTTTCGCCCAGTTACTTTCAGGGTCCGGAAAATCCCCGCGAAAGGATGCTTTTTTACCAGCGTCTGCAGGANCCTGAGGAAGCAGCCCGGATTTATCAGGAGGTGGAAAATTATATCGAGGAGCTGGTGGGAGCAGAAAATTTCGTAGTCGGGGTTTGCGTGGAAAAGAAATATGAAGGCAAATCAATAAAAGAGATTGCAGCTATGAGGAAAGAGTCGGTCGGTCAGACGGCCGTAGCTCTNGAAATGATGGGCGCCAAATGCATTCCCCTGCAGATGTGTGAAGATGATATTGAGTACATCATGAAGAAAGAGTGGGTAGGCACGGGCAGCGATGGCTTAGCTCCTTTTTATGGTATTGGCTTGACTCATATTCGTTCCTACTCCACTTTTCTCCATAAAATAAAGAAATATGTCTTCGAGAGAAAAACAATTTCCCTGCCCCAGGCTATTCGCTCGCAGACTGCCCTGGCGGCCAAGATCATGGGCTGGCCGGATCGGGGGCGCATCAAGGAAGGCTGCAAGGCTGACCTGGTGCTTCTTGACTTGAAGAATATCAGAATAAAGACGTCTATCTCCAATCCCCACCAGTATTCGGAAGGTGTCCGTTACCTGGTGATTAATGGAGAAGTGGTGATTGATGGTGGCCGCTACACGGGTAAATTACCCGGGCGGGTGTTACTGCTGAAAAAAAGCGCTTGAGAAGAAAAGGAGGAAAGAGATGGCAAAAAGAAATTTTTCTCGGCGAAATTTCCTGAAGTCTTCCCTGGCTTTTGGGGCTGCTTCACTTCTTCCCGGGAAGCTGAAAGCCCTGGGGAGAGGAGGAAAGGCAGGAGGTCCGCCAGGCTTAGCTCAGAAGGGGCCGTCTAAAGGCCGCATGGTGGCTATTTCCAGTGGTAATGGACTTCGGGCGACGGCCAAAGCCATGGAGCTTTTAAAGCAAGGGGCGGACCCGCTGGATGCCGTCATTGCCGGAGTGAACATCGTTGAGAATGACCCCAACGATGTATCAGTGGGCTACGGGGGTTTGCCAAATGAGGAGGGCGTGGTGGAGCTGGATGCCTCGGTTATGCATGGGCCGACGCATAATGCCGGGGCTGTGGCGGCCTTGCGCAATATTAAGAATCCCTCCCGGGTGGCNAAGCTGGTGATGGAGCGAACCGCCCATGTGTTGNTGGTAGGAGAGGGGGCGTTGAAATTCGCCCGGGCTCATGGTTTTAAAGAAGAGAATCTTCTGACGGAGAAATCCCGGCGTATCTGGTTGCGATGGAAAGAGACACTTTCTGACCGTGATTACTGGTATCCGCCTAAGTCCGATGAGCTGGAGGAAGAGCTGCAGAGCTATGTCTCCTCCCACGGAACCATTAATTGCTGCGCCCTGGATGCCAACGGTAACTTGGCCGGGGTGACCACTACCAGTGGATTCTTTTTTAAGATTCCGGGCCGGGTGGGTGATTCGCCGATTATTGGCGCCGGTCTTTATGTGGACAACAATATCGGGGCCGCTGGTTCGACGGGATTGGGGGAAGCCAATCTCTTGACTCTNGCCAGTTTTCAGGTGGTTAATTTGATGGGCGAGGGATTGTCACCGGAGGAGGCCGGGCTGAGGGTGCTGAAGATGATTGCGGAAAAAGCACGTCTCTGGCCCAATCGGACTGATGANCAGGGCCGGCCCCGGTTTGATCTGAATTTTTATATTATCAACAAAAAAGGAGAATATGCGGGCGTGACGATGTGGCAAGGCCGAAAATTTGCCGTCCACGACGGGGTGCGCAATCAACTGAAATATTCAGCCTATCTTTTTAAACGCAAACGCAACTGAGGAGCCGGGAGAGCCCGAAAAGACTCCAAAGATAGAAGATCAGGTTAAAAGATGAAGCATTCCTGGTTTTAGCCGTTTTTATACTTTTGGAAAATTTGATTTCAGAGTAAAATAGGGAATGACTCCATAATAGATGATTGGATAACGTTTTTGGAGATAAGGTTTTATTTTAATCCGGGGCTATCTTATTTGACCCTTTGGAAAATCATCAGGGGAAAGGCCGGGAACGGAAAAAGAAGAATCAGAGTTCTGGGGCTTTTTTGTCTAAGCATGGCCCTGCTCCTCANCTCCTGTGCCCGCATCCAGTTGCCTGAAGTGACTGGTGTCCAGACCGGCTTAGCCTCCTGGTATGGGGCTGATTTTCATGGTCGACCNACTTCGAGTAAAGAAATTTTCAATATGTACGACCTGACGGCCGCCCACCGGACCTTGCCTTTTGGCACGCGGGTTATGGTCATCAATCTTAAGAATGGTAAATCAGTAGTCGTTCGCATTAATGACCGGGGGCCCTTTGTGCGGGGAAGGATTATTGATCTTTCCTATGCAGCCGCCCGGGCCATTGATATGGTTAAAGATGGCGTGGTGCCGGTCAGACTTGAGATTCTGGAGATGGGGCGGGGAGANAAGGCGGCGGTNGTGCGGGAGATGAAACCACGGCCGACCTCGGAGATANGGGGNAAGCTGGCGGTGCAGGTGGGGGCCTTTATCAATCGGGCTAATGCGGAACGTCTAACTGCTGAATTGCGGCAGCGGTCTTTCAAAAATGTGATGATTGTCACTTATAAAACCCGGCAGGCAGTGTATTATCGGGTGAGGATTCCTTGTCGGAACAGGCAGGAAGCCGAGAAAGTGGCTAACCGCCTTATTCAGGCTGGCTATACCCCGATTATTTTTGGAGAAGGCAAATAGGGCTGGAGCTTATCTTCCGGCCGGAGATATTGCCCGGGCAGCTCCTTTATTGACCGGCTCCAGGAATTTTCGCAAGCGCCGCTGGAGGAAGCGGAAGGCCTCTTCCGGGCTGGATTTATAGGTGAAAATTTCTAAGTCCTCCGGAGAAATGGCCTGATGCTTGACCAGTTCTTCAAAATTAATAATTTTCCGCCAGTATTCCTCGCCGTAAAGGAGAATCACCAGATCTTCGCGGGCAATTTTTTCGGTCTGGACCAAAGTCAGAAGCTCAAAGAGCTCATCGAGAGTGCCGAATCCGCCGGGGAAAGCGACGATCGCTTTCGCCTTGTAGGAGAGCCAGAATTTGCGCATGAAGAAATAGTGAAAGACAAAGCTTAATTCGGGGGAGATGTAAGGATTGGGGAATTGTTCATGGGGTAGAGAAATGTTCATGCCGATGGATTTGCCGCCGGCACGCTGGGCTCCCCGATTGGCGGCTTCCATGATTCCCGGACCGCCACCTGTACAGATGACAAAGTTTTTACCTTTGGGTTTAAGTTTAATCGCCCATCTGGCCAGGCGGTAAGCCAGTTCTTCAGCTTCCCAATAATAGTGATAGAGGGGGTGGGACTTGTCTTCCGGCTCTACTCGGGCTGAACCCAGAAAAAGAATGGTGGTGTGAACTTTTTGTTTAGCTAATCTGGTTAAAGGCTCGAGATATTCACTTAAAATTCTTAAAATCCGGGCTTCCTCGGAAGAGAGAAATTCAAGGTTTTTGTAGGCTTTTTGCGGAAAATAAATATGTTGCATCGGCCATTCTCCTTTATTTTTTTCAGCTGGTGGAAAGCAAATTCTAAATTATTTCTGCCAGCCAGGCAACCGGTCAGGCTGTCTNGGTCCTCTCGTTCTCTTAGGGTCCTTGGCTGTCTCCTTGGGGTCAGGCCTCAGCAATTATAATATAATCAATAAGATATCCTCAATATTACCCCCAAAACTACCTCTTAGAGCTTATTTTTGGCCCTGTTTTTCCCATTTAAGAGAGTCATTGCAATTTTGGATACCTGGAGGTGCGGAGGTTATATATAGATTTTCGACTTGAAATAGTACACCTTACGGTAACTATTAGTTTTACATTTAATGACTTTTATGATGTTGTTGATTTTCTCAACAATGGCGGTGGAAATGGGGAAATCAAAGTAATTAAGACCACCATCTTTATGAAGGCCATATAGCCATAAACTTTTATTACAAGAAGGACCGAAAGAAGGACGGGCCACAGCAGTAATTAGAAGAATTCGGTGAGTCTCATCGATTTTGACCTGGATTAGGGAATATGATAATTTAATAGGCTTCTTCCGGTTAGAGAAGGGCTTTTTCTCTTGCTCCGAGAAGAAGCGGGGAAGCTGGTCCTGGAGAACGGAGTGTTTGGTTTAAGGAAAAGCGAATTTATCGGGAGGAGAAGGAGGACGGCGGCTGGCACCGCTTCGGGGAAAATAGGCTAGCCGACAGTTGTCCCAGGTCGTTAAACGGCCTTGGATAAAGCTTATGTTTATTAAAATGATAAAAAAAATATTAAAAATTAAGATGTGAGGCCATGAGTATCGAAATACTTAAAAAAATGCGTTATCCAGGTCGATTGATCATTATCGGCAAGGACCCGAAAGACCTGCACTATATTGTTATCTATGCGGTTACCGGGCGGAGTCCCGGTTCTCAAGCCCGCCTGATTGAGGTCGAGTCCACTTCGCGGCAGACAACTGCCCTGGTAAAACCCGTTCCCGACTCGGAAAATGCGTTTAAAGAAACAAACCTGGAATTACTGGTGTATTCAGCCTTGATCGTTAATCAGGGAGTTGTGGTCGGCAACGGCCGTCAGACAGAGGATATCTTTCGCCATTTCAAGCCCAAAAAGCCGGCTGTGGCCACTTTAACTGAGTCGCTGATTAAATGGGAATATGAACCGGACNCCCCCCATTTTACGCCCCGGATTAGCGGTTGTATCACTCCGGCCGGGAGTGCAGCTTTGGCCATTGTCAAGAAAGCCCCAGCGAGTGGAACGGCACGGATTTATTTTGACCTGCCGCTCCTTCCCGGCAAAGGCTACCTNATCTCCACTTATAGTGGGCAAGAGGTTACTCCCTTACCCTCCTTCCATGGAGAGCCGGTGGTAGTGGAAATGGAACGGATGCTCAGTCCAGATAAGGCCGCCGAAATTATCTATAATTCTCTGGCGCCGCCAACCCCGGATGACCCAGATTATCGGGTAGCCTGTGTAAGTCTTTTTGTGCCGGTTAATGATTTTAGCGATCATCAACTAGTGGTGATTAACCGTCATGAGTTGTGAGCTGGCAGTGTGAAGGAAAATGAGACTATGGAGGAGAGGGGAGANATAGTAGAAAATAATGAATTTTAGTGAACTCTGGGTCCCTTATGTGGTTACCCACCTTATAACTTTCGGGCTGATTTTTATTTGCTTTAAATGGCCTAAAGTGGGCAAGATTGCCTGGGCAATAGTTTTCCTTCTAGCCGGCGGCTTCAACTTGTGGGGGGCCCTGACCAATCCGGAGAGATACATTCATGGATTTGGCCCTACGGCCATTGGCTTTTATCAAAGATTTATCTATGGACCCTTCAGCGCTCACCCATCGCTCTTCATTGNCTTGATTGCCCTGGGGCAACTCCTGGTNGGACTTTTTTTGATGCTGAAAAAGCCTTTCTTTTCGCTGGGAATTCTGGGCGGGATNATCTTTCTGCTGGCTATTTCGCCCTTAGGAGTAGGCTCGATTTTTCCCTCTACCCTCCTCATGGCCGGGAGCCTGATCCTGCTGGCTCTTAAATACGGGCGGGAAAAGGCCAGATTATAAATAGAGCCAGACCCCGGAGAATAGCCAGGCTTCTATCTGAGAGACACATAAAAAATNCCGCTATTTCTTGATTAGTCATTGCCATTTTTCGTTCAATTAGATTTAATAAGAAAACAAGAAAGACATAAACAAAAGGAGTCCTCTGATGAGTAAAATTGATAAAAGCGTTCGCCAGCAATATCGGAAGAAGGTGAGCGAGGATTTTCCCGAGACGATTCAGTTTGGTCCCTGGGAATTTCGCAAAAAAAGCTCGATGCGTTATGGTGAAAACCCAGGCTATCCAGCAGCTTTTTATCAGGAAGTGGGCGCTCGGGGGCCGAACATGGCCACCTTGGAGGTTCTCCAGGAAGGCACCAAGGGATTAAGTTATATCAATGTGGCTGACATGGATCTCGGCCAGCGGCTTAACCGCAAACTTACACAGATATTTAAAAATAAAAAAATATGTGTTCTCATCAAACATGAAATGCCGGCTGGCGTCGCCCTGGCTGACGATGGGGTGACCGCTTTTACCAGAGCCTGGGGTTGTGACCCTCTTTCCAACTTTGGCAGCGTGGATGTCTTTAATTACCGCGTCGAAGAAGACCTGGCGCAGGTCATCATTGAGAAGGGCAGGAATGTGGAGGTTGTTTATGCTCCGGAGTATACTAAGGGAGCCCTGGAGATATTTCGGGAGCGAAAACCCCTGCGGGTGGTTAAGATGGGCGCTCCCCTGGAGGAAGAAGCTGTCGATAACGGCCTGGAATTTAAGCGAGTCGCCGGGGGACTTCTTATTCAGCAGAGATTTGATTCGCGGATTGTGACCATTGAAGATATTGATGTTATTTCGGACAATCAACCTACGGATGAGCAAAAAGAGGCCGCTCTTCTGGGTTGGAATGTGGCCTGTTTTACCCGCTCCAACGCCATTGTTCTCGCCACCAGTAATAAAATTCACGGGATTGGCTCNGGTCAACGCAGCCGGATAGATGCGGCCGAAGATGCCATCCGCCTGTCCCGCCGGGGCTACGGTCCGGAAGGCACCATCATGGCTTCCGATGCTTTCATGCCCTTTCCCGACGTGGTGGAACTGGCAGCTGCCAGCGAAGTGGCCGGTATTATCTATCCACTGGGTTCAATGCGGGACGAGGAGGTGCTGGAGCGGGCCAATGAATTGGGCTTGATTATGATGGTGACTCGCCGGCCAGGGGAAACTGACTGCGAACGAGGTTTCCTCCACCGCTGAACTTATTTATATATTTTCCGATTTTCTGCCCTGTGGTTAAGAGAAACGCTTCCAAGCTTGACTTTGGGGGTGGAGGGATTATAATTGAAGTCCGTAATAAAATTAATAATTAATAATTTTAAAGTGGCTTTATTATTTTTTTTCTCCCGGCCACAAGTTTAAGGAGGTAATTAAATGAAAAAGGTAACTGTGGAGGAACTACTNGCCAAGGCCGAACAACCCTCCAAGGACGCAATGCGGCTTCATCCATTTTATCGTGGTAAAATCGAAGTAATTCCTAAGTGTCGTATTAAAAATTTTGATGATTTCGCTATCTGGTATACTCCAGGTGTAGCTGCTCCCTGCAAAGCTATTCATGCTGACATCGAGAAGGCTTACGAGATGACCAACAAGTGGAATTTCGTAGCGGTCATCTCCGATGGTTCCCGGGTGTTAGGCCTGGGTGACATTGGACCTGAGGCCGGTTTACCGGTCATGGAAGGTAAGGCCCTTCTTTACAAGTACCTGGGTGGAGTGGATGCTTTCCCGCTGTGTTTGGGCACCAAGGATCCAGATGAATTTATTAAAACGGTCAAAATTCTCCAGCCCACCTTTGGCGGGATCAATCTGGAAGATATTTCTCATCCGAAATGCTTCCGTATCCTGGAGACTCTCCGTCGTGAGATGGAAATCCCCGTCTGGCATGACGATCAGCAGGGAACGGCCTGTGTAACCGTGGCTGGTTTGATCAATGCTCTGAAGATAGTCAATAAAAAGGCGGAAGATATTAAAGTNGCATTAATCGGAGCAGGAGCGGCCAATATCGCTATTGCTCGCTTGATCATGCTCATCGGCGTTAAATCGGAGAATATCATTGCTGTGGACTCCAAGGGAATCCTCCACCGCGACCGCGGCGACCGGGAACTTCTCCAGACCAAATACAAAGAAAAATGGCACTTGTGCGAAATTACTAACCCCAATGGCATTAAAGGTGATATTCCCGAGGCCATGGAAGGGGCTGATGTGGTTATTTCTGCTTCCAAACCCGGGCCCGGGGTCATTAAGCCAGAATGGGTCAAGCGGATGAACACCGACCCGATAGTTTTTGCTGAAGCCAATCCTGTGCCTGAAATCTGGCCCTGGGAGGCCAAAGAAGCCGGCGCGCGCATTGTCGCCACCGGACGTTCCGACTTCCCCAACCAGGTTAATAACTCCCTTGGTTTTCCGGGAATTTTCCGCGGTGCTCTCGATATTCGAGCCACNAAGATCACTGACGAGATGTGCATCGAAGCAGCCAAAGAATTGGCCCGCGTGGCCGAAGACCATGGTCTCCATGAAGATTACATCATTCCCAATATGGATCAGTGGGAAGTTTTNCCCAGGGAAGCAGTAGCCGTTGGTTCCAAAGGCATAGAGCAGGGAGTCGCCCGGGTGAAAGCTTCGGCTGAAGAACGTTACAAGAAAGCTGAAGAAATCATTCGTCGTTCCCGCGAAGAAGTTCAGCTCTTAATGAAAGAGAATTTCATCCTTGACCCCGATGCTGAGTAACGGAAACGCCATCCGCCGGCCAAGAGATGGCTGGCGATAATTTACATCTTACCTCGAAGGTCTGAGGTTCAAGCTGCAACGACTGCTAGCGAGATTGCTAGCGGTTCCAAGACAAAGGGCAGCCAGTAAAAACGGCTGCCCTTTTTTATTTTGCCTTATATTTCTGCCTTGGNTGCATTAATTTCATTTTTTAAGCCCAAAAATTACATCTAAAGNGCGAAAGGCAATAATTTCAATAATTCTTTAAAAAATTCACATAAAAAACTTGACAAAGTTATACTCATATTTTATATTAATGATGAATTTAGATTCGGGCTCTGAGGCTCTTCAGGTGTTTTACCACAAGCTCGAGAAGTTAAGGATAACCAGGTGTGGAGCAAATATCAGAATTAAGGCCAAGAGCACNCAAAGAGCNGTAAAGAGACATAAGGAATCGATAAATTCACTGAGTAAACGAATAGACCTGAAGAAGGAGGATATAAATGGCGATGCAAAGAATAATCGGTATTGACCTGGGGACTACCAATTCGGTGGTCGCTATTGTTGAGGGCGGNAAACCGGTCATTATTCCCAATGAAGAAGGCGGCCGGACCACCCCCTCAGTAGTTGGTTTTACTGATAAAGGTGAAATTCTGGTTGGCCAGGTGGCCAAACGCCAGCGGATCACCAACCCCGAAAACACCATCTACTCAATTAAGCGCTTCATGGGCCGCCGCTATAACGAAGTCCTCGAAGAGATCAAGCAGGTGCCCTACAAAGTNATCGAAGCGCCCAACGGCGATGTCCGTGTCGTCGCCCAGGGCAAGGAGTATGCGCCCCCGCAGATCTCAGCGATGATTCTCCAGAAGATGAAAAAAGCGGCTGAAGATTATCTCGGGGAAAAAGTGGAGAAAGCCGTCATTACCGTGCCGGCTTACTTCAACGATGCCCAGCGCAAAGCCACCAAGGACGCCGGCCGAATAGCTGGACTTGATGTGGTCCGCATCATCAACGAACCCACCGCCGCTGCTCTCGCTTACGGTATGGATAAAAAGAAGGACCAGATAATCGCGGTCTATGACTTCGGTGGGGGAACTTTTGATATCTCCATTCTCGAAGTCGGCGAAGGTGTCATCGAGGTGAAAGCCACCAGCGGTGACACGCACCTCGGCGGTGATGACATCGACCAGCGCATCCAGGATTGGCTGGTNGCGGAATTTAAAAAGGATACCGGCATTGACTTATCCAAAGACAGGATGGCTCTCCAGCGCCTCAAAGAAGCCGCCGAAAAAGCCAAAATTGAGCTCTCCTCCACGCTGGAAACAGAAATTAATCTCCCCTTTATCACTGCTGATGCTTCTGGACCGAAGCACCTCTTAATGAAACTCACCCGAGCCAAGCTGGAAGCCATGATCGAAGACCTCATCCAGCGGACCAAAGGCCCCTGTCTCCAGGCTCTCGAAGATGCCGGACTCAAGCCTGAAGATATCAACGAAGTTATCCTGGTTGGCGGTTCCACCCGTATCCCACGCGTCCAGCAACTGGTCAAGGAGATTTTCGGCAGGGAACCGCACAAGGGCGTCAATCCCGACGAAGTCGTCGCCGCCGGAGCGGCCATCCAGGGAGCTGTCCTTGCCGGTGAAATGAAGGACGTTCTCCTCCTGGANGTAACGCCGCTTTCCCTGGGTATTGAAACGTTGGGCGGTGTCTGCACCAAGATGATTCCGCGTAACACGACCATCCCCACCAAAAAAACTGAAATCTTCACCACTGCTTCTGACAACCAGACCAGCGTTGAGATTCACGTACTTCAAGGCGAACGGGAAATGGCCCGCGACAACCGCTCTCTGGGTCGGTTCCATTTGGATGGTATTCCGCCNGCACCCCGTGGTGTACCCAAGATTGAGGTGACCTTTGACATTGACGCCAATGGCATTCTTCATGTTTCAGCCAAAGACCTGGCTACCGGCAAGCAGCAGGCCATCACCATTACCGGCCACAGCGGACTTGATGAAAGCGAAATCCAGCGGATGATCAAAGAAGCAGAAGCCCACGCTGAGGAAGATAAACGCAAACGCCAGNTTATCGAAACCAAGAACCAGGCTGACCAGATGATTTACTCCCTGGAGAAACTGCTCCGCGATAACAAGGATAAGATCTCTGAGCAAGACGCCAAAGCCATCCAGGATGAAATCGAAAAAACCCGTCAGGCCATCGCCACGGATAATCTCGAGGAAATCAAACAGGCAATCGATCGCTTAGCGCAGGCTTCACATCGCGTCTCAGAGATTCTCTATCAGCAGACCGCCGGTTCACAGGCGCAAGCTGGTCAAGCTGGTCAGGCAGGAGCCGCTGGCGCCACAACCGACNANGGTCAGGCTCAAACCCAAGCTCAGGGAGATGAAGAGGTCATCGACGCTGAAGTTNTCGACGAGGAAGATAAGAATAAGTAAAGGCGGAGGCGCCTTATTCAGGCTTAGGTCCGATATTAAATATAAAAAGTAAGCGGCCNGATATTGATAAAGATAAAGGTCATAAGTTGCGGAGGTGAGGGTCCCGGTAAANTAGTCGGCAGCGGAAGAGTTGAGAGCGCGCCACTCTGGTGGTCAAGCACTGGAAGTATGGCTGGTGATGCCAGCCCGCAGTGCCGCGCCCGTTAAGCCGGCGGGCCAGGGCGGGGTAAGGCCAAGATTGTAGTTGGTGAGCGCTGCCCAGAAAAGGCGCCAGGCCCCTGGTAGTGAATGAGGAGATAGAAAATGGCTCAAAAAAAGGATTATTACGAAATCCTCGGAGTCAGCCGGAATGCTACCTTAGCCGAAATCAAGAAGGCCTACCGTAAACTGGCGCGTAAATACCACCCTGACTTAAATCCCGGCGATAAAGCAGCTGAAGCCAAGTTCAAGGAGATTCAGGAAGCCTACTCCGTCCTCAGCGACCCCAAGAAGCGACAGCAGTATGACACCTATGGCTTTGTCGGCGATATTCCCCCGGGCGCCCAGTCCTCCCAACAGGGTTTCACTGGCTTTGAAGGCTTTGATTTTTCTGGTTTCGGTTCGACGTCGTTTGAAGATATATTCGAGCGTCTCTTTCGCACTCAGACCCGACCTCCCTCCACCCGACCGCAACGCGGGGAAGACCTGCACTATACGATGAAAATCAGTTTTATGGATGCCATCAATGGACTGCAGACCAGAATCCGCCTCACTCGCCAGGTAGCCTGTCCAACCTGTGGCGGCCAAGGTTATCTCCAGCAGGGTCGAGGTGCTCCCTGTCCTGCTTGCGGCGGCACCGGGCAAACCCGCATGCAACGGGGTTTCCTGCGCTTTGCCACCACCTGTCCTACCTGCGGGGGCACCGGCGTAAGTCCCGGAGCCGAGTGTTCCACCTGCCACGGCACGGGAGTGGTGCAGAAGACGGAGTTGATTACGGTACGCATTCCAGCCGGAGTAGATAATGGTTCGCGCGTCCGGATTGCNGGCAAAGGCAATGCTGGCCGTAATGGCGGACCACCCGGCGATTTGTTTATTACCATCCAGGTTGACCCCCATCCTTTCTTCCGGCGGGAAGGCCCGAACATCCATGTGCGAGTGCCAATTACCGTGCCGGAGGCCACGCTGGGGGCGAAGATTGAGGTGCCCACAGTTGACGGCCAGGCGACTATCCGCATTCCGCCGGGCACCAAATCCGGCCAGAAATTCCGCCTGCGGGGCAAAGGCGCCCATTTCCCGGGCAAAAGGTCCCGTGGGGATGAATACGTGGAAGTTTACATCGTCCCGCCACCTTTTAAAGATGTCCGGGTCAGAGAGATCATGGAGGAATTGAAAAAGATTGCGCCGCAAACACCTCGCTCTGACCTGGGGGTGCGTTAAAGAGATGAAGAATTAATAAAGTTTATAAATTAAATAAAGGCCAGGCGATGAGAGAACACTGGGAGGAGAAACCGGTGAGAGAGAAAAGCCGGCCACGAGCAAGAAGCTGCGCGGTTCTGGTGGCAAGAAGCGGCCGGAAAAAGACAGGGCAGAGGCAGCCGCAGTCAGAAAAGTGACCAGGTGCCGGAGATTAAGTCCAGCCAGGGAGGAGTAAGATGATGGAGGAACGAAAAAAAGACCAGGCTCCAGAAGAAACGCGGGCGCCGAGAGACGAGTTTACCTATCGCCAGGGAGTCTATAGTCAGTCAAGGCAGCGGGGCGAAGGTGAGCGGACCGCGTCAACGAAATCAGCTGGTCGTTCAACCAGTGAGCGGGAAGATAGCGATTCCACAGAAGAAATTCCGAAAAAATACTACCACATTTCTGCCGTCTCCCGGATGTATAATATCCATCCCCAGACCCTGCGCCTTTACGAGCGGGAAGGCCTCCTTAAACCCACCCGCAGCGAAGGTAACACCCGCCTNTATACCGACGAGGACCTTGAGCGACTNGAAGTGATCCTCACCCTGACGCGGGACCTCGGAGTCAACCTGGCCGGCGTAGAGATTATCCTCAACATGCGAGAGAAGATGGCCCGACTGGAGGAACAGATCAATCAGCTCCTTGACTATGTGCGGCGGGAGTTCTTTGAGGGCNGCGAAGAGGAGTTTGAAGCCAAAAAGGAAGCTATAATTCGCATTTCCCCGATCAAAATGGTAAAATGGAGTGAAAGCGAACGTCTTTCTAAAAGGAAGGTTGGCGAAAGCGAACCGTCCGGGGAACCGGAGAGAGGCGACGGGAGCCCCCAGGAGAGTTNAGAGCAGGAGGGAGTGGACAGGAGAAGTCTGGAGGAAGGTAGTATTTCAGAAGAGAAAGAGATGGCGTGGATGATGCGGGAATTGCGGGCGANGAGGAAGNCCCGGAGGGGCAAAGATTAAAGCGCAAAAGATATCAACGTGTTTATAATTAGTAAGTTAAACATAAATAAACGCTGAAAAAACAATAAAGGGGTAGGTCACCGNAAGATGTGGGAAAATGTTAATTATTTTAATGAGACAAGATGGTGTTTGGAGAAATCAGCGCCAACTACTANTCACCCGGGAGGAAAGCCAGGTCAATGAGTGACAATTACAGTGATCCGCTGGGCAGTCGCAATCTGAAAAATTACCTGCGCCAGATCGCCCGCTATCCGCTTCTCACCCCGGAGGAGGAGCGGGAACTGGGCCGCCGCATCCAGCAAGGCGATAAAGAGGCGCTCCGTAAATTAATCGAGTCCAATCTCCGCTTCGTTGTCTCTTATGTCAAGAAATACCAGGGGATGGGCCTGCCGCTGCTTGACCTCATCCATGAAGGCAATCTCGGGCTGATCGAGGCCGCCAAACGTTTTGATCCNAGTAAAAACGTNAAATTCATCTCCTATGCGGTCTGGTGGATTCGCCAGGCCATTATCAATGCCCTGACCCAAAATTCCCGTATCTATCATCTGCCCCAAAAGATTTCCGACCAAATTTCGGAAATGAAAAAAGTAAAATCCGAGCTGAAAAAGAAACTCGGCCGCGAACCCACCCGCCAGGAGGTGGCCGAGGAGATGCGTCTTTCCCCCCAGGAAATTGAAGACATGGAAATTCTGGATGAGCGCAATGTCTCCCTCAGCGACCCCTACTATGATGAGGATATCGAGGTGGAGGACCGCGTGGAGGACCAGGTGACACCCTCGGTGGAATACCAGATTATTAAAAATTCCATCGAAAAGCAGGTGCGGGAGATGGTTAACGAGTTAAGCGAAAAGGAAGCCACTGTGCTCAAGCTGCGTTTCGGCCTGGATGATGACCGGCCCCGGACACTCCAGGAAATTGGCGATATGCTGAACCTGACGCGGGAGCGGATCCGCCAGATTGAAAAGAAGGCCATGCGTAAACTCGCCCAATCCCACAAACTCCAGCAGTTGCGGGGTTACTTGAACTGAGAAGCAAGTGGGGAGGAGAATGAACGATGNGGCACCTGGCGGTAAGACGGGGGGCCGGGTGGTAGGANTATTGATAAAAAAGATTGAAAAAAATTGAAAAATGGTTAAACTATGAAGGCAGTTTGAAGGGAAGCTACTCCNGGGGAGGGAGCTTTCAACCAGAGCGGCGTCAGAAAATAAGTGACTTTCGGCGGTCATGAGAAGATGAGTTATGAAGGTGAATTTAACTCTTGATTGAGTCAATTATGATGACGGACAAAATCCTCAAAGATTGCCCGACCTGCCACGGCACCGGCTGGGTGCTCAGGGAAGGTGANGACGGCCGGTGGGTAGCCCGGCGCTGTCAGTGCTATGAGGAGTGGCGGCGTACTTACCTCTGGCAGCGGGCCAACATCCCACGGCGCTACGAGCACTGCACCCTGGAAAATTTTGAAATTCACCATCCCTCCCAGCG